>JAJSZB010000333.1:0-7957 GCA_050613715.1 Streptomyces sp. IBSBF 3018 | reverse complement strand
GGAGCGCCCCCCGCGCCCCCCATGCCCCGGTTGCGCAGAGCGATTTCACGTCACTTGTGCGTGAGGGGCGACGCGGAGGGGAACGGCTTCTGTGGTGCGGCTGAAGGCGTGGAACAGGGCTGACGCTACGTCAGTAACCCCTAAAATAAGACAACATGGCAACTAGGGCGTCCTGTTCACGTCGCCCGACCCGGATACGCTTTCACTGCGCCCCGCCGGCCCGGATGGTGGAACGCAGACACGGCGAGCTTAAACCTCGCTGCCCCTTGGTGGGCGTGCCGGTTCAAGTCCGGCTCCGGGCACTCCCAGGGCCCTTTCAGGGCTCTGCGGACGCCCGGAGGCGGCCGGCCGAGGCGACGGTCGCGGCTGCTTCGCGCTCGCTCAGGCCGGTGTGGACGGCCGCGGTGACCAGGGCCGGCGCCAGGGCCTCGCCGAAGCCGGCGTCGTAGGCACGGCAGGCCGCCCAGAAGAGGCGGCCGTTGCGCTCGCCCTCCTGACTGTCCAGGACGAACCTCACCAGCGCCGCGGCGCGCTTCTCCGCGGGATGGCGCGGCGCCGCCTCCTCCAGCGGCGGGCGCGGGGGCGGCGAGGGCGGCAGCGCCAGGGCGAGCAGCGCGTCGGGCGCCTCGGCGAGGGGGTGGCCGACCGAGCCCGGAGCCAGCAGGTAGCGGCCGGCGACGGTGCGGGAGCCGGGTCCCACCACGTAGCCGCCGGCGCCCCGTATGTCTATGCCGGGGGCCAGCCTGCCCACCGAGTTGGGCACCGGCGCGTCGGCCATGAACCACAGGTGGCGGCCGCCGCTGGGCGTCACCACGGTGATCGTCGGCGGCACTGTGAAGCCGTGCGCGTCGGCCAGCGCACGCAGCGCGCTCACGCCGTCCGCGCCGTGCTTGACGTCGAGGTCCACGCCGATCAGGAAGGCGGGCGCGACCCCGCAGGCGATGCCGTAGCCGGTCGCCCAGGGTGCGAGGGCGAACATCGCGCGGATCCGGGCCGGGTCGGTGGTGGCGTCGTGCACCCCGTGGCCGGGCCGCCCGCAGGCGCCGCGGCAGGTCACGGTCCCCGCCTCGCCGCGGTGCGGGGAGCGGACGGCGGGCAGCTTGGTGCGGGACAGCGGGATGACCGGCAGGCCACGCGCGGCGGTGAGCAGCGCCGCGTGCAGCGCACGGGTGTGGTCGGGGCGTGGCATGGCCTGCTCCCTGATGCCGATGTTCGAACGCATGTTCGTCTGCACCCCTCAGTGATACCGCGCCGCGCCGACAGCGTCCAGCGCGAAACGGGTGAACCCGGCCCGCGGCGTCCCCGCGCATCCCTTCGCGTCCCTGTCGCAGCCCCCCCTCGCGGCCCCCTCGCGGCCCTCTCGCGCCCATGGATCACCCCTGAGGGGGAATGTCGTCCTCCAGGCGTACGCCGTGCGTTTTACCAAGCCATTGCCCTTGAGGCACAGTCGCAGACCGCGGCGATGGAGGAGAGACATGAGGAGCAGCAACCCGGTCTTCACCCGGCGGGGCTTCACCCAGGACAGCCGGTATGCCGGCTTCGGTCCCGGACCCGCCGCCCAGGGGGCGTACGGACAGGGTTCGTACGGACAGGGCGCGTACGGACAGGGTCCGCAGGGCGGCCCAGGCGCGAACCCGTACGCACAGGCACCGCGGAACCCGTACGACCAGCAGCCCCTCAGCGCGCAGCAGATGGAGGAGATGTACGCGGCCCCGGCCGCCGGGCCCGCGCAGACCGGCCGGATGACGATGGACGACGTCGTCATGCGGACCGCGACGACGCTGGGCACGGTGGTGCTGGGCGTGGTCATCGGCTGGTTCGCGCTCAAGGACCAGATCGGCGTCGCGTACGGCGCGGCGCTGGTCGCCTTCGTGCTGGCGATGATCCAGGCGTTCAAGCGCACGCCCGTGCCGGCGCTGATCCTCGGCTACGCGGTGTTCGAGGGTCTGTTCCTCGGTGTGCTGAGCCGGTACTACAACGACGCGTGGCAGGGCGCGCCGGTCCAGGCGGTGCTGGGCACGGTGGCGGTGTTCGCCGGGATGCTGCTGGCCTACCGCGCCCGGATCATCCGCGTGACCGCCCGCTACCAGCGCATCGGCATGGCCATCGCGGTGGGCTTCATCCTCGCCATGGCGGTCAACCTGCTGTTCGCCGCGTTCGGCTCGGGCAACGGCCTGGGCCTGGCCACCGGCGGCCTCGGCATCGTGTTCTGCCTGCTGGGTGTCTGCCTCGGCGCGTTCTTCCTGTCGCTGGACTTCCAGCAGATCGAGAACGGCATCCGCGGCGGCGCGCCGCGCAACGAGTCGTGGCTGGCCGCGTTCGGGCTGACGCTGTCGCTGGTGTGGATCTACCTCGAACTACTGCGGCTGATCGCGATCCTGCGCGACTGAGCGGGCACGGGCCCGCGGGAGCGGGCCACGGCGGCGGGGGCCGCCGGGGTCGACGCGAGTCGCCGCCCCGGCGGCCCGCCGGCGTCCTAGGGGGTCGGTACGGTGCAGGGGCAGGGGGCGGGCGGCTAGAGCAGGTTGCGCGCGGCCCGTCGCAGGTCGTACTCGTGGACGAGGGCCTTCGCATGGCCGTAGGAGAGCGAGTGCTCGCTGCGCAGCCAGCTGACCTTCTCGTCGAAGCGGAGGAACGAGGGGCCGTCGGCGACGGCGCGCAGCCAGTCGCTGACCTCGCGGCCGGTGCACTGGGGGATGTGGTCGAGCAGGTTCCGGTGGGTTTCCTCGGAGAAGTGCGTTTGGGACATCGGCGCCTCCGGTATGTGGTCCGGTCACCCCACCGTGCCCGAGTGGTCGGTTGTTGGCAACCATCCCGTCCACCCCGGTTTGCGCCGGGCCCCGGACGACGCGGCGTCCGGCGTGCCGCGCGCGGCTCCCGCGGGCGGCGTCACACGGATGCGTCACGCGTCCCGGCCCCCGGCGTCCGGCACCCTGTCCGGGACCCCCGCGGTGCCGGCGCCCGGGGTAGGGTCGGCCGCATGCCGCACCCCGACACCCTCGACGGCACCGTCGACCGGCTCGCGTCCCGGCTGCGGGCGCTGCCGCAGAGCCGGCTGCGGTCCGGCGGCCTCGCCGCCGAGGCGCTCGCGCTGGCCCGCTGGCTGTCCCGCCGCGCGCAGGAGCTGGAGTCGCCGGGCCGGGTCCCGTACGAGCTGCCGGACGACGGGATCTTCGCGGTCGGCGACCAACTCGCCGTCGCCGGCCACGATCTGGCCCGCGCGGTCGAGGCCGATCCGGTCAAGGGGCCGCGGGTGCGCGCGGAGGCGATGGAGCTGCTGGCCGGCACGGCCAGATCGGCGGGCTGACCCCGAGCAAGGCACTCGGCGGCCCCGAGCCCGGCTGTCCCGAACCCAGCAGCCCGGCGGCCCCGAACTCCGCAGCCCCGGGCCCGCCGCCGCCTCGGACGCCGCCGCCTCAGAGCGAGGCGACCACGCGGTCCGCGAGGATGTAGACGCTCTCCTCGCCGTACGCGAAGGTCAGCGCGTACGCGCCGGCGATGGCGGAGCCGCCCTGGAGGACCGGGACCTCACCGCGGTCGAGGGCGTCGCAGAGCTTGAGCGCGGTCTCGCGGTGACCTGGCGTCATGCACAAGGTGGTGCCGTCGGCGAAGACGTAGACGTCGAGCGTGCCCAGCGGCCCCGGGCGGACGTCCGACAGCGGGATGCGCCCGTCCGCGAGGTCGGCGAGGCGGTCCGCGGTCTGGTCGCGGTTGGCGACGACCGGGGAGGGCGCGAAGTCGGGTCCCGACGGGTGCGGGATCGCGCCGGGCACGGGACGTATCGCCTCGGCCGCCTCGGTGGCTCCGGTCGCTCCCGCCGCCTCGGCCGTCTCCGGGCCCTGTGCGCCCGTCTCGACGCCCGGGACGCCCGGAGCGCCCTGGGGCTCGGCGCCGCGCGCTCCGGCCTCCCTGCCGCCCTCCAGGGCCGCGTCGAGGGCCGCGTCGAGGTCCTTCTCGCGCCCCGGCTGCCGGCGCGCCTCCCGTACGGCGTCCCGGCCCGGCTCGCGCGGCGGCTCCAGGCCGGCGAAGTCCGCCTGGCGCGGCAGGTACGGCAGCCCGGACGCGCCCCCGGGGCGGCCCCCGGACGCGCCGCCCGGCTCCTGCCGCTGCCGCGGCTCCTCGGGCGCGGCGAACGCGTCCAGGTCCTCGAACGCGTCGAAGCCCGGCAGCCCGGTGCGGAAGAAGCCGTCGCCCGCGCTCTCGCGGGCCTCCTGCTCGGCCCAGAACGCGCGCGCCTCGGCGAGTTCGCGCTCCCGCTCGTCGGCGAGCGCCTCGGCGACCGCGCTGCGCACCTCGCGCGCCGACACCGACGCCTCGCGGGGCGCCGGCACGCCCGCCGCGGACAGGTCACGCAGCTCGCGCACGTCGCGCCGGAGGGCGGACAGTTCACGGCGTGCGCCACGGGCGGCGAGCAGGGCGGCGGACGCCGCGGCCGCGGCGAGACCGGCGGCCACCAGCAGGACGGTGAAGTTGGGGCTCACTGACGTACTCCCGACTGATGCGACCCGAGCGTTGCCCATCCGGGCGGTGGACGAAACTTTCTCCACACATCACTCTGCCGGTAAACCCCTGGCCCCCGCAGTACGGAACGTCATGGATTGCCCTGGTCTGCCCCGCTGTCGCTCCCGAACGGACCCTTCCTGACCTGGGGGAACGCAAAGCCCCCGGGAAAATCCACACCCCCGGGGGCGAATTCATTGCGACGTATGTCACACACCGTGCACAGCGCAGCCGTCCGACGCCGCAGCGTCACCACGAGGCGGCGAGAGGCCCGCCGACCTGCTCAGGACAGCCGCTCGATCACCATCGCCATGCCCTGGCCGCCGCCGACGCACATGGTCTCCAGACCGAACTGCTTGTCGTGGAACTGGAGGCTGTTGATGAGCGTGCCGGTGATCCGCGCGCCCGTCATGCCGAACGGGTGGCCGACCGCGATCGCGCCGCCGTTGACGTTCAGCCGGTCCAGGTCGATGCCCAGGTCGCGGTAGGAGGGGATGACCTGCGCGGCGAACGCCTCGTTGATCTCGACCAGGTCGATGTCCCCGATGCTCATCCCGGCCCGGCGCAGCGCCTGCTGCGACGCCTCGACCGGTCCGTAGCCCATGATCTCCGGCGACAGCGCGGACACGCCGGTGGAGACCACCCGGGCCAGCGGGGTGATGCCCAGTTCCCTGGCCTTGGTGTCGGACATGACGACGAGGGCGGCGGCGCCGTCGTTGAGCGGGCAGCAGTTGCCGGCGGTGACCGTGCCGTCGGGGCGGAAGACCGGCTTCAGGCCGGCCACGCCCTCCAGGGTGACGCCGGGGCGGGGGCCGTCGTCGGCGGCGACCACCGTGCCGTCCGGCAGCGTGACCGGGGTGATCTCCCGCTCCCAGAAGCCGTTCTTAATGGCCTGCTCCGCGAGGTTCTGCGAGCGCACGCCGAACTCGTCCTGCTCCTGGCGGGTGATGCCCTTGAGCGCGGCGAGATTCTCGGCGGTCTGGCCCATCGCGATGTACGCGTCCGGCACGACGCCGTCCTCGCGCGGGTCGTGCCACTCTCCCCCGCCCTCCTCGGCGCGGCGGTCGGTACGCGCCCGCGCCTCGTCGAAGACCGGGTTCATCGTGTCGGGCAGGCTGTCGGAGTTGCCCTTGGTGAAGCGCGAGACGGCCTCGACGCCGGCCGAGACGAAGACGTCGCCCTCGCCGGCCCGGATCGCGTGCAGCGCCATCCGCGTGGTCTGCAGCGAGGAGGAGCAGTAGCGGGTGACCGTACAGCCCGGCAGGTGGTCCATGCCCATCTGCACGGCGACGATGCGCCCCATGTTGAAGCCCTGTTCGCCGCCGGGCAGGCCGCAGCCGAGCATCAGGTCGTCGATGTCGCGCGGGTCGAGCTGCGGCACCTTGTCCAGCGCGGTCCTGATGATCGTGGCGGCGAGGTCGTCCGGGCGCAGTTCCTTCAGCGACCCCTTGAAGGCACGGCCGATGGGCGAACGGGCGGCTGAGACGATGACGGCTTCGGGCATCGCGGGCACTCCTCGGGCTGGGCGGGCCTGGCAGGACTCACACGGAAGTTACCGGTACGTATCGCAGCGAGTCACCAGCGCGCCGCTGTGACACGGGCTACTTTCTGAGCGCTTGCTTATCCGCGATGGTACGCCCCGGCTCAGGCGAGGGACCACGCGATGCCGTCGAGGATGTCGTGTTCCGAGACCACGACCTCGGGGGCGGCGATGCGGTCCATGATGCGCAGGAGGATCAGCGCGCCCGCGGCGATCACGTCGACGCGGCCCTCGTGCATCACCGGGATCGCGGCGCGCTCGGCGTGGGTGGCGCCGAGGAGGCGGGCGCTGATCTCGCGGACCCGGTCCAGGGGGACGCGCGAGTGGTGGATGGCCGCCGAGTCGTACGCGGGCAGGCCGAGGGCGATGCCGGCCACGGTGGTGACCGAGCCGGCCAGGCCCACCAGGGTGCGGGTGCGGTCCAGCGGGACGTGCCGGGCGGCCTCGTCCAGCGCGGCGTCGATGTCGGCGGTGATCGCGGCGACCTGCTCGGGCGTCGGCGGGTCGGTGACCGTGCCGTCGTGCACGAGGTGGCGCTCGGTGAGGCGGACGCAGCCGATGTCCACGGAGCGGGCGGCGGTGACCTCGCCGCTGCCGCCGCTGCCGCCGCCGTCCTGGGTGGCGGACCCGGCTCCGGCGGCGCCGCCGAGGACGAACTCCGTGGAGCCCCCGCCGATGTCGACCACCAGGTAGGGCGCCGCGAAGCCGTGCGCCGCGGTCAGCTCGCGGGTGGCGCCGGTGAAGGAGAACTGCGCCTCCTGGTCGCCCGAGACGACCTCGGGCTCGACGCCGAGGATGTCCACGACGCCGCGCACGAAGTCCGCGCGGTTCTCCGCGTCGCGCGAGGCGGAGGTGGCGGCGAAACGGACCCGGCCGGCCGGCACGCCGTGCTCGCGGATCACCGCGGCGTACTCGCGGCACGCGGCGAAGGTGCGCTCCAGCGCGTCGGGGGCGAGCCTGCCGGTGCGGTCGACGCCCTGGCCGAGCCGGACGATCCGCATCCTGCGGTCGAGGTCCTTCAGCTCCCCGGTCGCGGGGTCGAGGTCGGCGACCAGCAGCCGGATGGAGTTGGTGCCGCAGTCGATCGCGGCCACACGGGTCGTCACCGGCCGGTCTCCTTCGTCGCGTCGTCGGGTCCTGCTCCGGGCTCTGCTCCGGGTCCTGCTCCGGGCCCGGTTCCGGCGTCGGGCCCGGCCTCGGCTGCGGCTCCGGGCCCGGTCTCGGCCCCGGCTTCGGCTCCAGCTTCTGGTGCGGCTCCGGGTCCGGCCTCGGGCAGCGGCACGCACGGGCCCTTGGCCCACCACTGCGGGAGCAGCGCGAGCGTCTCGTCGCCGAGCGGGTTGACGCCGGGGCCGGCCGCCAGCGCGTGGCCGGCCAGCACGTGCAGGCACTTCACCCGGTCGGGCATGCCGCCGGCGCTGGGGAAGTTCTCCAGCACCTCGATCGCGTCGCGCCGGGCGAGGTAGTCCTCGTGGGCCGCGCGGTAGCCGGCCGCCAGTTCCTCGTCCTGCTCCAGCCGCGCGGTCATCCGCTTCATCACGCCGTCCGCCTCCAGCGTGCCGATCGCCGAGGCGGCCCGCGGGCAGGTCAGGTAGTACAGCGTCGGGAACGGCGTGCCGTCCTCCAGCCGCGGCTGCGTCTCGACCACGTCGGGGTTGCCGCAGGGGCAGCGGTGCGCGACCGCGCGCAGGCCCCGCGGCGGACGGCCGAGCTGGGCGTGCACGGCGGCGACGTCGGCCTCGGTGGGCGCGGTGCGCACGGCGCGGCCCGGGTGGTCTGCGGGGTCGGCCGGGGAGGCCGCGTGGTCCGGGGAGTTGTTCATGTGCCGTTTCGTCCGGTGGGGAGTCGGGCGCGCGCGGCGCGGGGCCTGCGGCGCGCGGAAGGTGTGCGGGGGCTGCGGTGGTACGGGGGCCGTGG
>JAJSZB010000332.1:0-7962 GCA_050613715.1 Streptomyces sp. IBSBF 3018 | reverse complement strand
CACCCCACCCCGGTCGCAGGCGGCCATGTCCCCCGGCCCGAGGGCGAACCGGCCGTTCCGCCGCGGGCCGGCCGCCACCGGCGCTGAGACCGTTCCGCCGGCGCGCCGCCGGGCGCCGGGCGCCGGGCGCCCGATATCCGTCAGTTCGCCGACCGATTCACACGCCACCGGACCCGGTTTTCGTCAATTCGCCGACCGTTTCCCATACCTATCGGACCCGGATTTCCGGCCGGGCGGGACGAGTCGCCGCGCACCTGAGTTTTCCGTTCTCCTTCACCTCGCCGTAACGGACGCGAAGCAGACTGCTTTCCTGTCGGCGGAGGCCAGGGAATCGGATGTGATCTCAAGTCCATGGACGACAGCGAATCCGAGCGCGCCGCGGAAGACGTTTCCGGAAAAGCCGGATCACCTGAAGCCACGCTGAATCTGGAAGCGGTTCCGCGGGCGATCCCGGTCACGGAGCCGGAGATCATCACCGTCACGGAGCCCGAGCCCGTCCCCGTCACCGCGCCCGGAGCGGTCCTCGCCGCCGTACCGGCGGCGGCGCCGCGGCCGAGGGCGCCCTGGTACGTGGAGGCCAACGCCCTCGGCGAGTTCGAGGTCAGCGGCCTCGCGCTGTGGCGCCCGGGCATGGCGCGCGGCGAGGCGGACGCCTTCGCCGCGGCGTTCGGCCCGGCCCCGGACGGCGTCGCCTCCGCGGAGTCCGTCCGGGAGGACGTCGTCCGCCGGGTCCACGAAATTCTCCGCGTCGGGGAGGACGGCCGCGGCACCGAGGCGGACCTCGACGCGTGGAAGGCGGCCTGGACCAGCCTGCTCCGGCATGGCGCCTACCTGGTCTCCGGCGGGCACGTCGTGTGGATCCGCCCGGTGGTGCGGCGGCCGGTCCACGCGCCGCCGTCCGCGGAGGTCCCCGGCGCGCAGCAGCCGCGCGAGTACGAGGTCCACTTCGCCGGCGTCGGGACCGGCCACAGGACCACCAGGGCGGTGACCAAGGCGTGGGAGGCCGCCGTCCAGGACACGCTGTACCTGGCCAACTCCGCGCTCGCCGGCATCACTCCGGGGATGCCGACGCTCACCCTGGGCGTCGACCGCAGCACGGACGAGAAGACCTCCACCGAGGTCGTCTCCGGCCGTAAGGTGCTCGCCGCCGGCCATGAACGCTTCCGCGCCGGGCTGGCGTTCCAGGTCTACGTCGACGGCCGGCCGTGGGCCAACCGCCACGTGACGGCGCCGCGGATCTCGGTCCGGCTGCCCGAGAAGTTCACCGCGGCGGACGCCCCGGCCGTCGACCGGGCGTCGGCGCCCGCGCACCGGGCGCGCCCGGGCCATCGGATCGCCGGCACGCACCTGGTGGTGCACGCGATCGACACCGGCCCCGTCATCGCCGCCGTCACGGCCCGTCTGCGCGACGCGGGGCTGCCCGCGAAGGCGGTCGTCGACATCGCGGGGCAGCTGTCGGAGGAACTGGTCAGCGAGACGTCCTTCAGGAACCGCGGCCGGTGGGCCCTGACCAGCGGCGACCTGTCGAACCCGATCGTGAAGAAAGTCTCGGGCCTGTCGTCCTTCAGCGGGATCTTCACCTTCAGGGCCTGGATCGACAGGCTGGAGCCGATCGGGCGGCTCCCGTCCCTCACCGTCCGCGACGACATGGGGCTCAGCCGGACCTTCGGCAACGGGCGGCGTGACATGTCCCGCGGCGAACTCGGCGTCGGCGTCGACCTGGTCGGCATCGAGGCGCCGCACGCCGCCCACGGATCGCACGGCTACGCGCTGGCCCGCTATGCGGTGTCCTGGGAGCGCGGCTACTCCACGGAGTCGGCGGTGATGTCCATGAACAAGACCACCCTGACCCGCGAGGAGACCCTTCAGCGTTACCGCTCGACGCTCGCCGTCGAGGTGACCGTGGACTCGCACACGCACACCGTGGAGCCCGCCGGCACGCTGACGGCGGCCGAGCTGACCGTGCCGGTCCCGGAGGCGGACGAGTTCGAGCACCGCACGGTCGGCGCGATGGTCTCCAATCCGCGCAGCCTCGCCCTGGTGCGCCGGCAGCCGCACGTCCAGCAGGTGATGCGCGCCGCGGCGGACCTCGGCGTGCTGCCGGTCCGCGACGTCCGGCGGCCGGCGTGGCTGGACCGTGCACGGCCGCCCGCCCACCCGAGGGAGCCGATGCCGCTGGCGTCGGGCCGCGGCCAGGGCTTCGGCATGCTGCTGAACCTGCCGGGCTCGGAGGCCGTCTACACCGACGTCCTCGACGTGCTGCGCGCGAAGGTCGCGCTGCGGCGCGCGGCCGCGTTCCCCGCGGGGCTCAAGGTGCTGCGCAGGATGAGCCCTGCCGTTCGGTGGGCCCGCACGCAGCGCACCCTGAGCGCGACCTTCGGCACCCCGGCGCTGGAGGCCGACCTGCCGACCACCCTGTCCGGCCTGGACTACACCGTGGCCATCGGCGGGGTGCGCTACGACGTCTCGGTCGACACGTACCTGGGCCGGCGGGACGAGAGCGCCTCCCGCACCGTGGACATGACGGTCAACGCCCGGTCCACCTTCGGCAGCACGGTCGACGCGATGCGGCACAGCGCGCTCGCCAACGCGCTGACGTTCTCCGGCAGCGCGCGGGTGAAGCTGCTCGAACGGCTGAAGCTGGAGTTCGGCAACGTCGACGTCGTCGGCCGGCACGACAGGTCCAAGGGCGACGGCACGAGCGACGTCACCAAGGGCTACCGCCGTACGGAGACCAGCGGCGAGGTCGACGTCGGCGTCTACGAGGCGGTCTACGAGGTCTCGGTGCGCGAGGGCGGCCCGGGCGGCAGCACCGACACCTGGTACCTGCACGGCCCCGGGTTCACCGCGACGTTCCTGACGCCCTTGCAGCACCAGCCGCGTCCGGCCCACGAGTCCGCGCCGACGCCGGACCCGCTGGAACGGGTGGACGAGCTGCCGCGCACCGGCCTCGTACGGTTCTCCGCGGGCACCGACGGCGTCTACCCGGCCTTCCTGACGATGCCGCAGCTCGTACGGTGGACGGCCGAGGCGCACGCGCGGCTGGGCGGCACCGCGTTCTCGCCCCGCCGCGGCGACTGGCCGCAGATCATCAAGGCGATGCTCACGCCGACCGGCCTCCAGGCGCACTTCGAGCAGATCACGTCGCCCCGGGGCTGGACCGAACGGCTGCCGCCGGTCGGCGGCTGGAAGCAGTCGATCACCGTCAGGGCCCGCGCCTACGACGCCGCGTACCAGCACTCCCACACCAAGGACGACAACTGGGGCGGCGAGGTCGAGATCGAGCAGTACGCCCAGGCCGCACACCAGTTGGGCCGGGAGAAGGGGCACAGCACCGCGGTGAAGGCGGAGGGCGGCGGCGGCCTGCTGTTCCAGCTGAGCAAGGGCGCCGAGCACGCCCACGACACCAACGCCGACACCAACACCGACGCCCCCGCGACCTCCACGCGGCGCACCCCCGCGAACCAGATCAGCCTGACCGCCGCCGCGAGCGGTTCCTTCGAACAGGGCAGCAGGACATCCAGCGCGCAGGGCTACATCGACATCACCCGCGCCACGTACGCCGGGACCATGCACACCTTCCGGTCCGACGCGGGCTTCGAGATCACCCTCCGCCGCTGGAAGGGCAGGAAGGAGCAGTCGGCCGACCTGCTGGTGCACGCGCCGCAGGTCCTGGACTTCGTGACGCCGCAGCGCCGCGTGGAGGATCTCGGCCTCACGCTGCCGCCGCACGCACAGGAGACGCCGCCCTCGGTGTCCGAGGGCCGGGCGACCCGGCCGATCGACCTGGCGCTCGCGCTGGGCTCGTCGCACGCCGAGGCGATCGATGCGGACGCGGTGCAGTACGCGATCACCGACACGCTCCGGCGGCGCGGCCTGCTCCCCCGCCCGACCGCGGCGCTCCCCGACGGCCGCACCACCCTGCTGTCGCTGTGGGTGGACAAGGAGTTCTCGCGCACGGCGATGAAGAACGACTGGATGAACCTGCACCGCACCGGCATGACCCGCTGGGTGCCGGTGCACACGGCGCTCGGCACCCGGCTGCTGTGGGTCCGCGTCACCGCGGCGGTCGGCGACGTGACCGGGCACCGGCCGCGTCCTGAGACCAAACTGACCCTGCGCAGCGAGGGGTTGAGGACGGACGTGCCCCGCGAGGTCTCGCAGAAGAAGGGCCTGCGCGTCGCCGGCCGGGCCCAGGGCCACGGCACCATCGACGGGGAGGTCGTGGTCGGCCTGTCCGCCGAGGGCGGGTACACCGCGGAGCGTTCGAAGACCCGCGGCGAGGAGATCACGAAGAAGGACATCTTCCGGGTCAGCGCACGCGGCGGGTCAGAGGAATACGACCACCCGCTCACGTACAAGGTCGAGATGGGCGTGTCGTTCGACCCGCCCGCCGTCGTCCAGCCGCTGGTGCGGGGCGCCCGCGCGGCCGCCTTCGCGGCCGGCGACGCGGCCGCGAAGCTGCTCGACCACCCCAGCGGGATCGACCGGCTCTGGTACGACCGGCAGCCCGGCTGGTTCGAGACGGTCGACAGCCGGCCCGACCCGCTGGACGGCGGCCGGCCGGCGCCGCTGGCCGGGTCCGTCAGGCTGGTCACGCCGTCCCACCTGACGGTCACCGCCGCCCCCGAGGAGCTTCCGCCGCAGGTCCCGGCCACCGGCTTCGGCGAGAACGTCCGCTGGGCCGACGCCTCCCGGCCTCCCCGCATGCCCTCCACCATGAAGGTGCTGAGCGAGTTCATCCACCCGGTCACCGCGCCGGTGTCGCACGCGCTGGCGCGCTGGGCGGGCCTGACGACGGTGCCGCGGGCACGCCGTCCCAGGACGCTGGACGGCGACGCGTGGCAGGTGCCGGGCCTCGGCCTCAGGACGTTCCGCGGCCTGCGCCTCGCACACTTCACCTCGGAGTCGATGGTGCGCGCGAACGTCGCCTCGCTGCTCACCCACACCTACGAGATCCCCGGCACCGGCATCAGGATCGGCCTGGACATCACCCATGCGGAACGCCTCCCGGTGCCCGCGTCGTTCAAGGCCAGGCGCTACGCCCAGAACCACACCGAGGCGAAGTCCGCGGCGGAGCGGCAGAGCGGCTGGGAGGCGAACGTCAACGCCATCCTCGGCGGTTACACCGGCGACGGCAGCGGTCTCGCCGAGGCGATGCCGCGCTTCGTGTACGGCCGCCGGACCGGTGAGGAGGACACGGTCGAGCCCGGTGAGGTCCACGAGCGGGACAAGGAGGAGGTGATCGCGTACCGGTACTACCGGCTCGACGTCACCGCGGTGATCCGCGGCCCGGCCGGCACGCTCGCGGTGGACATGCCCGCGGGGTTCTACTCGATGCTCCGGGAGCCCGTCGCCGACGCGTTCGAGGCTGCGGCGCCGCACCTCTTCAGGACGCCGCCACGGGACGTCCCACCTGTGCCTGTGCCTGTGCCCGTACCCGCGCCTGTGCCCACGCCCACGCCCACGCCGAACCTGGACGCCGACCCCCGCGGCCGGCCGGCGTTCGACTCCGCGTCCGAACCGCGTGACGACCTGACCGCGCCGACCGGGCTCGGGGCGGTGCACAGCCGCTGGTCGCTGCCGATCGACCCGCTGCTGAGCGACCGGGAGTACGACGTCACCGGGATCGGCGCGGTCAGCCGGCAGGAGGTGGAGCGGCTCGGCGCCGCCATCGCGGCCGAGGACGCGCTGCCCGCCCCACGCCGGCAGGAGGTGAGCCTGCTCGCCGAGCGGCTCGGGGCGAAGGTCGCCGCGCACGTCCGCCAGGACCTCGCCGCCGACCCGCCGCGGCGCACCACCCGGCTGCTGCTCACGGTGCCGCACGACGAGTGGATCACCGCAGTCGTCAAGATCGCCGAGGTGGTCGCCGCCGAACTGAACCACCGGGTCTTCGTCAGGGGCTCGGGGGCGGCGGAGTTCAAGCTGTGCCCGCCGGGCGAGGAGTCCCTCATGCGGGCCGCGGGCTGAGGGATTCCGGCGAAGGCACCTTGCGGCCCGGCCAGGGCCGCGACCGTCGCCGGGCCCACACGGGGACGTCCGTGCCGCGCGGGAGTCGACCACCCGCACGGCACGGACGAAGGAATCAGCTCACGCTCGGCTCACACCCCGTGGCGGCCCAGCCAGTCCAGCGCCAGCTTCCAGCCGTCCGGCCCGGCGACCGGGTGGTAGTCGTCGCGGTAGTCGGCGTGGAAGCCGTGGACGGCCTCGGGATAGACGACGAAGTCGACCTCGGGCACGCCGGTCGCCCGGGTCCTGAGGGCGGCCCGCATCGCGGCCACGTCCGCCACCGGGATGATCGCGTCCTGCCGCGCGTAGAGCCCGAGCACCGGGGTCCTGAAGTCCCCGACGAGGTCGATCGGGTGCCGGGGGAACAGTTCCCTGTCCGGGTGCAGGCCGCTCGTGGTGTCGTCCAGCACCCCGTACCAGGCGACCGCGGCGGCGACGCGGGCGTGGGCGGCGTAGAGCCAGGTCCACCGGCCGCCCCAGGAGAAGCCGTTGACCCCGACCCGCCGGCTGTCGCCCCCGTTGGCGACCGCCCACGCCACCGTCGCGTCGATGTCGTCCATGACCTGGCGGTCCGGGATGCGCTGCAGCAGGTCCGAGACGAGCCGGTCCACGTCCGCGCCGAAGTCGGCCGGATCGCCCTGCCGGGACATCAGGTCGGGGGCCACCGCGAGGTAGCCCTCGTGGGCGAAGCGCCTGGTCACGTCCTCGACGTAGGGGTGCATGCCGAACGCCTCGCTGAGGACCACGACCACCGGAAGGTTGTCCCGCCCGGCCGGGCGGGCGGTGTAGAGGCTCAGCTCGTGCCCGGCCACGCGGAGCGGGATCCGGGCCACGTCCAGCCCTTCGCTGCCGGTGTGCACGACCGTGCTCCGCGCCGCGGCGCTCGCCGCCGGGACGACGCGTTCCAGGTCCGGGTTCTTCTGCGCTGCCATGATTGCTCGTACTCTCCGTGCGGTTTCTGGCGGGTTTCTGCGGTCAGAACTTGCCGTTGTCGTTCTTCCACTGCTCGCGCGGCGGGATGGGCTCGATCACCTCCCAGTGCTCGACCACCTTGTCCGCGCTCAGCCGGAACAGGTCGAACAGGGCGCTGTGCACGCCGCCGAGCGTGCCCTCGCTCATGGTCAGGACGAAGTCGCCCTCGCCCAGGACCCGGTGCAGGGTGCGGTGGACGGTCGCGTCGTCGCCCTCGGCCGTGGCGAGCATGCGGCGCAGCTCCTCGATCCCGTCGCCCCACCGGCGGCTGTGCTGCGTGTACGTCCCGCGGTCCAGGAAGACGGGCAGGGCCTCGGCGGACCGGCCGACGAGCACCTCGCGCACGAACGCCTCGGCGGTCCGCTTGTTGGCCTCGGTCCTGTGCAGGTCCGTCGGCTCGGTGGGCCCGTCGAACAGGGTCCTGCCGCCGGACGGCGCCCCCTCGGGCACGGGTTCGAGGTTGTCCCAGTGCTCGACGATCCGGTCGTCCTCCCAGCGGTGCACCTCGAAGCCGGCGACGTGCCCGTAGCCCGCGAGGTGGTACTCAAGGTGGGCGAAGCTGATGTCGCCGTCCTCGAAGGCCCTGATCGGGTCGACCTTGCTGCTCCCCTCGGGCAGCTGGTCGAAGAACGCGAGGAGCGGCCCCAGCCCGTCGCCGAGGTTCACGTTGTGCTGCACGTACCGCCGGGAGTCGATGTACGACAGCGGGAACCGCTCGCCGGTCTCGATGCTCCGGGAGATCGCGACGGTCCTGTCCTTCTTACTGGTGTGCACTCCTGGCCCTTCCGACGTCCGCGGTGTGCGGTGTCCGCTCGGTACGACGGGCGATCGCCCGGTACGAGCCATGGTGGTCCCGGGGTGGCGGGGGCCCGCGGAATTGGCGGAAAGCGACAGGCGCGGCCGCTCCGGTGATCGATCCGTCGGCGTGCCGCGCACGTCGGGAAGGGGGACGGCCGGGTGGCGACGCGGTCGGGACGGGCG
>JAJSZB010000331.1:0-7967 GCA_050613715.1 Streptomyces sp. IBSBF 3018 | reverse complement strand
GCGGACGGCGGCACGCGTCCGCCCGCCGCGCCCCCCGAGCCGTACGCGCCTCCAGCGCGCCACCGCCCGCGTCCCCCCGAGCGCCATCCGCAACGCCGCCCGCCGGAGCTGGGCCCGCGGGCCCGTCGCTCGCGGAAGCCGGGCCCCCGGCCCGCGGAGCGTCCGTGCGCCGGTCCGCCGTTGCGGCGTCGTCCACCTCGTCCGGGGCTGCGGACCCGGACGGGTCCACGTCGCGGTCCGCGGACCGATCGTCCGCAGCGGCACGCCCGGAGCCCGCACGCGCGGCCTCGTCGCCCGCCGCGCCCGCGGCTCCGGCCTCGGACGCGTTCGTGACGCCGTCCCCGGACGGGCCGCCCGCCACGGGCGAGTCCGAACTCCCTCCGTGCGCGGCGCGTCCGGCCGCCGCCTCCGGGGAGTCATCCGCGGCGCCGCCCGCCGCAGCCGAGCCCGCGGGCTCACCGCTCGCTGAAGCCGGGCCCCCGGGCCGGCCCGCCGCGGCTTCGTCGTCCACCTCGTCGGCGGCTCCGGACCCGGACAGGTCCGTGTCGGTGTCCGCGGACCGTTCGTCCGAAGTCCCGCCGTTCGCGGCGCGTCCGGCCGCGGCCTCCGGGGAGCCATCCGCATCGCCGCCCGCCGCAGGGGATGCCGCAGCCCCGGCGCTCGCGGTGCGTTCCGCCGCCTCGTCACGCTCCGCCGCAGGCGGTTCCGCGTGCTCGGTCGGCGCGGGCGGGCCCCCGGGTGATGGCGGCGAGCCGGGGGAGTCGGCCGCCTCCGCGGCCTGGAGTGCAGCCTGCTCCTCCGCCATCGCCTCGCGGCGTCTGCGGCGCGCCGCCGCCGCGTCGCCGCGGGGGGCCGGGGCCGCGGGGTTCTCGCCGCGCTCGATGGAGCGCACCGCCGCCGTGAGGGCGCCGAGGTCGGGGCGGGGGGATTCGGGGGTCACAGCGACAAGCCTTCCGTGGTGCGGGTCCTGGGCCGCGGGACCGGGCCGAAGCGGGCCCGGGGGAGTGCGCGCCGGGCGCCGGACCCGGCGCGGACCGGACGCCGGGAACGGGCCCGGCGTGGACTCAGAGCGTGCTCCAGTCGTGGTCCGGGTAGCGGTGCAGCGGCGCCGACACGTCGTCGAGCGCCAGATTGATCTCCTCCGGCAGCGTAAGCGCCTCCACCGACAACGCCGCCGTGAGCTGCGCGGCGTTGCGCGCGCCGAGGATCGGCGCGGCCACCCCCGGCCGGTCCCGCACCCACGCCAGCGCGACGTGCAGCGGCTGCACCGCCAGCCCGTCCGCCGCTATGGCCAGCGCGTCCACGATGAGCCGCGCGGTCTCGTCCAGATACGGCGCCACGAACGCCGCCATGTCCTGCGACCCGCCGCGCGACTCCGGCGGCGTGCCGTGCCGGTACTTGCCGGTGAGCACGCCCCGCCCCAGCGGCGACGACGGCAGCAGCCCCACCCCCAGGTCGGCCGCGGCCGGCAGCACCTCCCGCTCCACGCCGCGCTGCAGCAGCGAGTACTCCATCTGCGTACTGGCCAGCGGCGTCCGCCCGGCCCCCGCCAGCTGCCAGGCCGCCGCCTTGGCCAGCTGCCAGCCGCAGAAGTTGGACACGCCCACGTACCGGGCCCGCCCCGAGCCGACCGCGATGTCGAGCGCCTGGAGCGTCTCCTCCAGCGGCGTCCCGTCGTCGTAGGCGTGCACCTGCCACAGGTCCACGTAGTCCGTGCCGAGCCGCTGGAGCGAGGCGTCCAGCGCCGACAGCAGGTGCCCGCGGGAGCAGTCGAACCGCCGGTCGGGGTCCGGCACGCTGCCGGCCTTCGTGGCGATGACCAGGTCGGAGCGCGGCACCAGATCCTCGACCAGCCGGCCCAGCAGATACTCCGCGCCGCCGTCGCTGTAGACGTCCGCCGTGTCGACGAGCGTGCCGCCCGCCTCCCAGAACGCCTTCAACTGGTCGGCGGCGTCGCGTTCGCCGGTGTCGCGCCCCCACGTCAGGGTGCCCAGCCCGAACCGGGACACGCGCAGCCCGGTCCTGCCGAGATGCCTTTGCTCCATGACCGCTGAGGCTAGCGCCCGCACCGGCCGAATGGGCAGCAGTGACGTACCCGACAGGCGACGCCTGCCGCGTACGGGCGCTACAGTCCGGGGGGACAGCGACGTTACTCATCAGTAAAAGGGGATCGGGATGCGGCTCGGGATCAACCTCGGCTACTGGGGCGCCGGCATGGACGCGGACAACCTCGCGGTCGCCCGCGAGGCGGACAAGCTCGGCTACGCGGTCTGCTGGGCCGCCGAGGCGTACGGCTCCGACGCCGCGACCGTGCTCTCCTGGGTCGCCGCGCAGACCGAGCGGATCGACGTCGGCTCGGCCATCTTCCAGATCCCCGCCCGCACCCCGACGATGACCGCGATGACCGCGGCGACCCTCGACTCGCTGTCCGGCGGCCGGTTCCGCCTGGGCCTGGGCGTGTCGGGCCCGCAGGTCTCCGAGGGCTGGTACGGCGTGAAGTTCGACAAGCCGCTGGCCCGCACCCGCGAGTACGTCGACATCGTCCGCCGCGCGATGTCCCGCGAACGGCTGACGTACGAGGGCGAGCACTGGACGCTGCCGCTGCCCGGCGGCCCGGGCAAGCCGATCAAGCTGACCGTGCACCCCACCCGCGAGCACATCCCGCTGTACATCGCGGCGATCGGCCCGAAGAACCTGGAGCAGACCGGCGAGATCGCCGACGGCGCGCTGCTCATCTTCCCCTCCGCCGCGCACCTGGAGGACACCGCGCTGCGGCACATCAGGGCCGGGCGCGAGAAGGCGGGCCTGACCCTGGACGGCTTCGACGTGTGTCCGACGCTGCCGCTGGCCGTCGGCGACGACGTCCCCGCGCTCGCCGACCTCTTCCGCCCCTACACCGCGCTCTACGTCGGCGGCATGGGCAGCCGCAAGCAGAACTTCTACAACCAGCTGGCCGGCCGCATGGGCTACGAGAAGCAGGCCGCGGAGATCCAGGACAAGTACCTGGCCGGGGAGAAGGACGCGGCCGCCGCGGCCGTCCCGGCCGAACTCATCGACTCCACCTGCCTGTTGGGCCCGGTCGAGCGGATCGCCGACCGGATGCGCGAGTACGCCGAGGCCGGCGTGACCACGCTGACCCTGGCGCCCGCGGGCTTCACGCTGGACGAGCGGCTCGCCGCGCTGCGGGCCGGCGTCCAGGCCCTGGAGCACGCCGGACTCGCGTGACGGAACCCGCGGAACGGAACCCGCGGACGAGCCGGTGCGGCGGGCATCCGGGCGCCGGGCCGCCGGATGAGCCGGCCTCGGGCGGGCGGTCAGACGCTGGGGACGAGCCGGCCCATCAGCCGGCCGAAGGCGATCAGCCGGGCTATCTGCCCGGCCCCGCCGTCGTCCAGCGACTTGCTGAAGCGGAACGCCTCGGGCCGCAGCTTCGCCGACGCGGGCAGCGCGGACCCCGGCTCCGGGGCCACCGCGCTCAGCTCGTGCGGCGTCGCGGTGGCCAGCACCAGGTGCACCCCGCGGTCCACCCGCCCGCCGCGCTCGTCCCTGCCGACCAGCGTCCGCATCCCCACGTGCCCGATCGTGTCCAGCGGCAGCACCTGCACCGAGGAGTCGAGCACCGTGCCGCCGGGCGCCTTGTCGTCGGCCAGCTCCTCGCTGTGCCACAGGATCAGCCGCCGCCCGTCGCAGACCGCAGCCTCCTGCCAGACCGAGGTGCCCGCGTCGGTCAGGTCCACCACCCGCTCCAGGGTGAAGCCGCGCACCCGGCGGCGCCCGAGCACGCCGTCGATCGCCTCCAGCGCGACGTCCGCGTGCAGGAAGTACACCCGCGCGGCGTCCTCCAGCCGCGGGTAGGGAGACCAGTCCGCGCCCGCCGCGGCCGCTCCCTGCGGGGCCTGCGGACGGCTCCTCGTGGCCTTGCCGAACATCTCCACCCGCTTCGCGATACCGGCGCCCGGGGGCCTCACGCCCCCTGGGGCCCGTCGCCCGCCGCCCACCGGGACCCGCGGTCGCGCCGCGCCCGGCGGTCGGCGGCGACTGGCACTGGCACCCTATCGAGGCGCGGCGGCAGCGAGGAGTGCCCGGCGCCGCGGATGCCGCGATCCGCCGGGATTTTCCGCGGCCGTGGTGGGGGCTCGGGGGGATCTTCCCCGCCACGGCCGTCACCCAGCACAACGCCCGCACGCCCCAAGGGTTACGGTGGCGGACATGCCCACCGTCATCCTCGTCCGGCACGGCCGCTCCACCGCCAACGCGGAGGGGGTGCTGGCCGGGTGGAGCCCCGGCGTCGCCCTCGACGACACCGGCCGGGCCCAGGCCACCGCGCTCGCCGCCCGGCTGGCCGGCCTGCCGCTCGCCGCCGTCGTGTGCAGCCCGCTGCAGCGCTGCCGCGAGACCGTCACCCCGCTCCTGGACACCCGGCCGGAGCTGCCGCTGCACACCGAGGAGCGGATCGGCGAGTGCCACTACGGCGACTGGACCGGCCGCAAGCTCTCCGACCTCGCCGCGGAGCCGCTGTGGGAGACCGTCCAGCGCCACCCCTCGGCCGCCGTCTTCCCCGGCGAGGAGGGCGAGAGCCTGCGCGCGATGCAGGCCCGCGCGGTGGACGCGGTCCGCGACTGGAACGCCCGGATCGAGGCCGAGCACGGCCCTGACGCGGTGTACGCGCTCTGCTCGCACGGCGACATCATCAAGGCGCTGGTCGCCGACGCCCTCGGACTGCACCTCGACCTCTTCCAGCGCATCACCGCGGCGCCCTGCTCGGTGACCGCGATCGACTACACCCCGCACCGGCCGTTCCTGCTCAGGCTCGGCGACACCGGCGACCTCAGCGGCCTCGCACCCCCGCCCAGGCCCGCCGGCGCCGCGCAGGGGGCGTCCGGCGACGGCGCGTCGGACGGGACGCCCGCCGGGGCCCCCGCGATCCCCGCAGGCGACGCCGTGGTGGGAGGCTCCACCGGCCCCTCGTGATCGGCTTCCGCAGTAGGGTGGGTGACCGGCGGCACCACCGCTGAGCACCACGGACTCCACACCGTTCAGACAAGTAAACGGAGCAAGGCGTGCCGCGTCAGGTCTTCTTCTACGAACACCCCGACCGCTTCGTCGCCGGGACCGTCGGCCAGCCCGGCCAGCGGACGTTCTTCCTGCAGGCCACCGCCAAGGGCCGGACCACCAGTGTCGCGCTGGAGAAGACCCAGGTGGCGGCGCTCGCCGAGCGCATCGACGAACTGCTGGACGAGGTCGTGCGGCGCAGCGGCGGCAACGCGCCGGTGCCGGCCGTCGCGCCCGCCGAACTGTCCGACACCGCGCCCCTGGACGTCCCCGTCGAGGAGGAGTTCCGGGTCGGCACCATGGCGCTGGCGTGGGACGGCGCCCACGACCGCATGGTCATCGAGGCCCAGGCCCTGGTCGAGATCGCGGCCGAGGACGAGGAGGAACTGGAGGCCACCGAGGAGGAGATGCTCCAGGACGAGGAGAACGGCCCGCCGCTGCTGCGGGTGCTGCTCACCGGCGCCCAGGCCCGTTCCTTCGCCAAGCGCGCCCTCGACGTCGTCTCGGCCGGCCGGCCGCCCTGTCCGCTGTGCAGTCTTCCCCTGGACCCGGAAGGACACGTATGCCCGCGTCAGAACGGTTACCGGAGGTCGGCCTGAGCACCGGCACCGGGCCGGACGCCCGGTCCGCCCCGGACCCGGCAGTGGACCCGGCCCCGGACCCGGCTGCGGATGTCGCGACGCTGGCCCACGGCGAGCTGACCGTGCGCGGCCGGGTCCAGGACGCCTCCAACGCGGTGCTGTACTGCGAATGCGCCCACCAGGACCGTACGGTCGCCTGCGTGTACAAGCCGGTGACCGGCGAGCGGCCGCTGTGGGACTTCCCCGACGGCACCCTGGCCCAGCGCGAGGTCGCCGCGTACCTCGTCTCCGAGGCCACCGGCTGGGGCCTGATCCCGCCGACCGTGCTGCGCGACGGCCCGTACGGCGAGGGCATGGTGCAGCTGTGGATCGACTCGGCCGGCGACGAGGAGGGCGCGCTGCTCGCGCTCACCGAGGACCGCGAACCGGCGCCCGGCTGGAAGCGCGTCGCCGAGGCGCAGCTGGAGGAGGGCCGCACCGCCCTGCTGGTGCACGCCGACGACATGCGGCTGCGCCGGATAGCCGTGCTGGACGCGGTGATCAACAACGCCGACCGCAAGGGCGGCCACCTGCTCCCCGCCGCCGGCGGCCGGCTCTACGGCATCGACCACGGCGTCACCTTCCACACCGACGACAAGCTGCGCACCCTGCTGTGGGGCTGGGCCGGCGAACCGCTGCCCGACGAGGCCGGACCGGTGCTCGAACGGATCGCCGCGGACCTGCGCGGGCCGCTCGGCGACAAGCTGGCCGACCTGCTCACCGAGGCCGAGACGGCCGCGCTGCGCGAGCGGGTGGACCGGCTGCGCGAGACCCGCAGGCACCCCTCGCCCGGCGGCGAGTGGCCCTCCATCCCCTGGCCGCCCGTCTGAGCACGGCGCGGGTCCGGCGTGGCGCGGGGGCGGCCCCGGCTTCACGGGCTGCCGGGCCGGGGCCGGGCGGGGCCGGGCAGGGCGTCGTCGCTGCTCCCCGCCGTTTTGCTGCCCGGTCGTCCGGTTAGTCTCCTCTCATGCATGCCTGGCCAGCCTCCGACGTCCCCGCCCTTCCCGGCGCCGGACGCGTACTCCGTCTCCACGACACCTCGACCGGCGGTCCCGTCACCGTCGACCCCGGTCCGGTCGCCCGTATCTACGTCTGCGGGATCACTCCCTACGACGCCACCCACATCGGTCACGCGGCCACGTACAACGCGTTCGACCTGGTGCAGCGGGTGTGGCTGGACACGAAGCGCCAGGTGGAGTACGTGCAGAACGTCACCGACGTCGACGACCCGCTGCTGGAGCGCGCGGTGGCGACCGGCGACGACTGGACCGCGCTCGCCGAGCGCGAGACCGCGCTGTTCCGCGAGGACATGACCGCGCTGCGGATGCTGCCGCCGGCCCACTACATCGGCGCGGTCGAGGCCGTACCGGGCATCGTGCCGCTGGTCGAGCGGCTGCGGGAGGCGGGCGCCGCCTACGACCTGGACGGCGACGTGTACTTCTCGGTCGAGGCCGACCCGCACTTCGGCAAGGTGTCCGGGCTCGACGCCGACGCGATGCGGGCGCTGTCCGCCGAGCGCGGCGGCGACCCCGACCGGCCGGGCAAGAAGAACCCGCTGGACCCGATGCTGTGGATGGCGGCCCGCCCCGGCGAGCCCAGCTGGGACGGCGCCTCGCTGGGCCCGGGCCGGCCCGGCTGGCACATCGAGTGCGTGGCGATCGCGCTCGACCACCTCGGCATGGGCTTCGACGTCCAGGGCGGCGGCTCCGACCTGGCCTTCCCGCACCACGAGATGGGCGCCTCGCACGCCCAGACGCTCACCGGCGAGTACCCCTTCGCCAAGGCCTACGTGCACGCCGGCATGGTCGCGCTGCACGGCGAGAAGATGTCGAAGTCCAAGGGCAACCTGGTCTTCGTCTCCACGCTGCGCCGCGAGGGCGTCGACCCGGCGGCGATCCGCCTCGCGCTGCTCGCCCACCACTACCGGTCGGACTGGGAGTGGACGGACGCGGTGCTCGCCGAGGCGGTCGAGCGGCTGGGCCGCTGGCGGGCCGCGGTCTCCCGGCCGGACGGGCCGCCCGCCGACGCCCTGGTCGAGCAGATCCGCGAGGCGCTCGCCGACGACCTGGACGCGCCGCGCGCGCTCGCCGCGGTCGACGCGTGGGCGGCGGCGCAGGCCGCCGCCGGTGGCACGGACACCGGCGCCCCGGGCCTGGCCTCCCGCGCGGTGGACGCGCTGCTGGGAGTGGCGCTCTAGGCGCGGCGCTGTCGACGGCAGCGAGCGGCGCCCGCCGGGGAGGCGGGCGCCGCTCGTGCGCGTGGGCGGGGTGTGCGGGGGGTGAGGTCGTCCGGAGC
>JAJSZB010000330.1:0-7970 GCA_050613715.1 Streptomyces sp. IBSBF 3018 | reverse complement strand
CGGTGCCCTCCCGCAGGCCGGTCAGCGCCGCGGCCCGCGCGCACAGCTTGCCGGCCGCGGCCCCGGGCGGGGGAACGTTCCGCCGAGGGGCGCCGCGAAGGGGAGGGATCGCCGGTGGTGCGGCGGCTCAGTGGATGATGCCGGTGCGCAGCGCCACCGCGACCATGCCGGCGCGGTCGCCGGTGCCGAGCTTGCGCGCGATGCGCGCCAGGTGGCTCTTGACGGTCAGTGCGGACAGGCCCATCGAGACGCCGATCGCCTTGTTCGACTGGCCCTCCGCGACCAGCCGCAACACCTCGACCTCACGCCCCGACAGCTCCCGGTAGCCGTTGCCCGGGTGGTGGCCGGGCGCGCCCGGCGGGCGGCGCTGCAGCCGGGCGGCGGTGGCGCCGAAGGGGGCGAGGCCGGGACGCCCGGCCAGCGCGCCCGCGGTGTTGCGGGTGCCGGTCACGACGTATCCCTTGACGCCGCCGGCCAGTGCGTTGCGCACCGCGCCGATGTCGTCGGCGGCCGACAGCGCCAGCCCGTTGGGCCAGCCCGCGGCGCGGGTCTCGGCGAGCAGCGTGAGCCCCGAGCCGTCGGGCAGGTGGACGTCGGCGACGCAGATGTCGCGCGGGTTGCCGACCCTGGGCCGGGCCTCGGCGATGGACGAGGCCTCGATCACGTCGCGCACCCCGAGCGCCCACAGGTGGCGGGTGACGGTGGAGCGGACGCGGGGGTCGGCCACGACCACCATCGCGGTCGGCTTGCTGGGGCGGTAGGCGACCAGGCTCGTGGGCTGCTCGAGAAGGACGGACACCGGGCCTCCTGTGGCAAAAAAGGTGACTGAAACGGTCACAGTCTCCTTCGGCAGCAATTGCTCCGGCCTTTAGGGAAAGATCACGATTTATTGAGTACCAATTCCGGCAAATCGGACGGCCGATCGAACGGGCGGGCGGCGGGGTGAACGCTCGGCCGCGCGTTCGGTACGCGCCGGGCGCGTTCACCGGCGCGTACATGGGTGCGTTCCCGGGCGCGTTCACCGGGCGTGCCCGGGGCCGGACGCGGGCGGCGCGCAGGCCGCGAGGGCGCGAGGGGCGTGCGCGGGCGTGCGGCCCGACGGGTCCTCAGCTGCGGCGCTTGGGCAGCGGCAGCACGCCGCCGGCGCCGCGCGCCTGCTGCTCCGGCTCCTCCGACGGCGGCAGCCCGGCGCACGCGCACAGCAGGTCGCACCAGCCGGACAGGTGCGCCGACAGGTCGGGCCCCGCGCCACCGGGCCGCTCCCGCGGTGTCCACGACGCCCTGATCTCGATCCGCGCGTCGTCCGGGCGGTCCGACAGCCCGCCGAAGTAGTGCGAGGACGCGCGCGAGACCGTGCCGCTCGGATCGTGGTACGACGCCCGGTGCGCGGACAGCGAGCCGGTCAGCCACGACCAGCTGACCTCGGGCAGCAGCGGGTCGCCGGCCATCTCCGGCTCCAGCTCCGCGCTGGCCAGCGTCACCAGCCGGAAGACCCCGTGCCACGCGTCCTGGCCGTCCGGCTCGTGCAGCAGCACCAGCCGGCCGTCGGCCGGCTCGTCGTCGCCGGACTGCACCGTGGCCTCCAGCGCATAGGCGTAGGAGGCCAGCCGGCGCGGCGCCGCGACCTCCTCGATCCGGATCTCCGGTCGCACCCGGGCCGCGCGCAGCGCCTCCACGGCCTGCCGGAAAAGGAAGGGGACCTCGTCTGCCTCGTCGCCCAGGTGCACGTGAACCGCTGCCATGCCCGGAAGGGTAAGCGCCCGCGCTGTGCTCCGGGCGGAGCAACACCGCCATATTGGAGCCGCGTGACAGCGCTTTCCCGCCACTTTCGGGCAGGGCCGCGGAAACGTGGCCCGAACGTGACGGCAGGGCGGCGCGGACATGGCCGGTGCGCGCGCCGCCGGCCCGCCGGACGCAGCGACGTCCCGCGCGCCGGGCGGCCAGGGCAAGGCGGCGGTAGCCGAGGGCCCGCGCGGCCGTGCGAAAATGCCCGGCGTGAGTGCGCACCAGCAGATCGCTGCTTCCCCGTTCATCCGCGCCTGCCGAGGCGAGTCCGTGCCGCACACCCCGGTGTGGTTCATGCGGCAGGCCGGCCGGTCGCTGCCGGAGTACCTCAGGGTGCGCGAGGGCATCCCGATGCTCGACTCCTGCACGATGCCGGAGCTGATCACCGAGATCACCCTCCAGCCGGTGCGCCGCCACGGCGTGGACGCGGCGGTCTACTTCAGCGACATCGTGGTGCCGCTGAAGGCGATCGGCATCGACCTGGACATCAAGCCCGGCGTCGGACCGGTCATCGCCGACCCGGTGCGCAGCCGCGAGGACCTCGACCGGCTGCGCGACCTGACGCCCGAGGACGTCCCGTACGTCACCGAGGCCGTCCGCACGCTCACCGCAGAACTGGGCGCGACCCCGCTGATCGGCTTCGCCGGCGCGCCCTTCACGCTGGCCAGCTATCTGATCGAGGGCGGCCCCTCGCGCAGCTACGCGCACACCAAGGCCATGATGTACGGCGAACCCGAGCTGTTCGCCGACCTGCTGGACCGGCTCGCGCGGATCACGGCGGTCTTCCTGACCGTGCAGGTCGAGGCGGGCGCGAGCGCGGTCCAGGTCTTCGACTCCTGGGCCGGCGCGCTGGCCCCCGCCGACTACCGGCGCTTCGTGCTGCCGGCCTCGACGAAGGTCTTCGACGCGGTGGCCGGATACGGCGTGCCGCGCATCCACTTCGGCGTCGGCACCGGCGAGCTGCTCGGCCTGATGGGCCAGGCGGGCGCGGACGTGGTCGGCGTGGACTGGCGGGTGCCGCTGGACGAGGCGGCCCGCCGGGTCGGCCCTGGCAAGGCGCTCCAGGGCAACCTCGACCCGGCGGTGCTCTTCGCCCCCACCTCCGTGGTCGAGACGAAGGCCCGCGAGGTGCTGGACGACGCGGCCGCCGCGGGCACCGGCCACATCTTCAACCTCGGCCACGGCGTCCCGCCCGCCACCGACCCCGACGCGCTGACCCGCCTGGTCGGCTACGTCCACGAGCAGACCGCGGTCTGAGCCGCCGCGGGTCGCGGTCCGGCCGGGTCCGGCCGCCGGCCGGGGCGCGCGGGCGGGGACCCGTGTCCGCCGCCCGCGCGTCACCCTCACTTCCCGCTCACTTCTCGCCGGGCGGCTCCTCCGCGTCGCGCGCGTCCTCCGCCGGGCCGGCGCCGGGGGCCGGGGCCGCGCCCACCGGGGACTCCTCGCGCGCCGGTGACTCGGCGCCAGCCGGGGGCGCCGTGCTCACCGGGGATTCCGTGCCCACCGGGGGCTCCGCGGCCGCCGGGGATACGGGACGGGTCACCGGGCGGGTCGGCGCCGCCCCTGGAGCGGGCCGGCGCGCGGGCAGGAAGCGCCGGCGCACGGCCAGCACCGTCAGCCAGCAGGCGAGCAGCACCGCGGCGAACGGGAGCACCGCGAGGAACGCCACCAGCAGCGCCCGCAGCGTCACGTACAGGGCGTGCCAGCCGCCGCGGGCGGCGTGGCCCGCCGCCGTCCAGAAGCCGTCGTGCTTCGCCGTTTTCGGCGGCGCCGGCTTCGCGGGCGGCTCGGACAGCCGCAGCGTCACCGTCGCCAGGTTCGTCTGCGACCTCAGCGACGCCTGCTGGGACTCCAGCGCCTCCAGATCGGACTCGCGGGTGCTCAGCTCGCTCTCCAGCGACACCACGTCGCCGAGCGAGCCCGCCCGGTCCATCAGCGCCCGCACCCGCGCCACGCTCGCCTGCTGGGACTTGATCCGGCTCTGCACGTCCACGACCTGCCCGGTGACGTCCTTCACGCTCACCGTGCGGCTCAGCAGCGTGCCCAGCCCGGACAGCTGGGTCAGCAGCCGGTCGTACGCCGCGGCCGGCACCCGCAGCTGGACCGAGGAGGTGGCGTGGCCGGCGGCGTCGACGGTGGTGTCCTCGTCGCCCGCGTACCCGCCGTCCTGCGCCGCGTAGTCGCGGGCCCGGTCCAGCTGCCGCTCCACGTGCGGCGTCCTGATGCCGAGCTGCGCGGTGCGCACCAGGTACGTGGCCGCGGGCGTGACCGTGCTGCTGCCGCCGCTTCCGCCCCCGCCGGTCCGCTGCTTGCCGTTCGCGGTCGTGGTGGCGCCGGAGCCGTCGCCGGCGGAGGGGCCGGACGCGTTGCCCGCGGCGTCGTTCGCGCCGCCGTACGCGTCCACCCCGCCGGTGTTCGCGGTGGCCTGCGAGTCCGCGGACCTGCTCCGCGCGGAGTCGTCGTGCGCGGCGCCGCTGCCGCAGCCGGCCACCGCGGCCACCCCCAACAGGCCGGCCAGCAGCAGTGCGGCTGCACGCGCCCCGCGCGCGCCGGGCGCTCTCCGTTCTCCCCGCGCGCCGGACGTTCTCCCCGCGCCGCGCGTCTCCGCCCGCGCTCCCGACCGTGCGGCCCACCGCGTTCCCGACCGCGCGCCCGGCCGACGCGGCGGCGCCCCCGCCCCCTCCGCTCTCTCCGCCGTCTCCACTGCCTGCGTCGTCGCCATGAAGTCCCCCCGGATGCCGGGCCGTTGAACGTTGTCGCCGATTGGACGTGCGTGGCCGCCGGCGCGTTGCGGCCGGCCGGTCCCGAAGGGGTCACGTTCGGAACTCGATCCGGCGTCTGAGACAGTGGAGGACATGAGCCAGACGCAGCAGCGCAGGTCCGGCGGGCGGGCGGGCGGCCGGCGCGTGGTGGTCATCGGCGGCGGTATCTCCGGGCTCGCCGCGGCCCACGCGCTCGCCGGGGCCGGCCTCGCGGTCACCGTGCTGGAGGGGTCGGAGCGGCTGGGCGGCAAGCTGCTGGCCGACGAGATCGCGGGCGTCCCGGTGGACCTGGGCGCCGAGTCGATCCTCGCCCGCCGCCCCGAGGCGGTGGACCTCGCCCGCGAGGTCGGCCTCGGCGACGACCTGGAGGCGCCGGCCGTGCTCGGCGCGACCCTGTGGACCCGCGGCCGGCTGCGCCCGATGCCCAAGGGCCACGTCATGGGCGTGCCCGGCGACCTCGCGCCGCTCGCCGCGTCCGGCGTGCTCTCCGCGGCCGGGCTGGCCCGGCTGCCGCTCGACCACGTGCTGCCCCGCACCGACGTCGGCGAGGACGTCGCGGTCGGCGGGTACGTGGCCGCCCGGCTCGGCCACGAGGTCGTCGACCGGCTGGTCGAGCCGCTGCTCGGCGGCGTCTACGCGGGCAACGCCTACCGGCTGTCCCTGCGCGCCGCGATCCCGCAGCTCTACGCCGCCGCCCGCGGCGGCCGCTCGCTCATCGAGGCGGCCCGCGACCTCCAGCAGAAGGCCGCCGCCGCGGGCGCCACCGGGCCGGTCTTCAACGGTGTGCGCGGCGGCGTCGGCCGGCTGCCGCTCGCGGTCGCCGACGCCTGCCGGGCGCTCGGCGCGACGATCGAGACCGGCGCGCGGGTGCGCGAGCTGCGCCGCACCGGCCCGCACGGCTGGCAGGCCGTGCTCGCCGACCGGGTGGTCGACGCCGACGCCGTGGTCCTCGCCGCCCCCGCGCCCGCCGCGGCCCGGCTGCTGGCCGCCGAGTCGCCCGCCGCCGCGGCGGAGCTGGGCGCGGTCGAGTACGCCGGCATGGCGCTGGTCACCATGGCCTTCCGCCGCCGCGACGTGCACGACCTGCCGGTCAGCAGCGGCTTCCTGGTGCCGCCGGTGGACGGCCGCACCATCAAGGCGTCCACCTTCTCCGGCCACAAGTGGGGCTGGCTCGGCGAGCAGGGCGCCGGCGGCGACGTGTTCGTGCTGCGCACCTCGGTCGGCCGGCACGGCGAGGAGTCCGACCTCGCCTGGGACGACACCGACCTCGTACGCCTGTCCCGCGAGGACCTCGCCGCGGCGGCCGGACTGCGGGCCGCGCCCGTCGCCGCGCGGGTCACCCGCTGGGACGCGGGCCTGCCGCAGTACGCGGTCGGGCACGTCGGCAGGGTCGCCCGGGTCCGCGAGCAGATCGCGAAACTGCCCGGCCTCGCGGTGTGCGGCGCGGCGTACGACGGGGTCGGCATCCCGGCGTGCGTCGGCAGCGGGCGCAGGGCCGCGGACCAGGTCCTGGCGGGCCTGACCCGGGTGCTGGACGCCGGGGACGGCGCGGGAGAATAGCCGTATGACCGACTCGACTGCCTCCCCTGCTTCTTCCGCCTCCGCTGCTTCGTCCCCGACCACCGCGCAGGGCCGCGCGCCCGAGCGGACCCCGCACGCCGGCAAGAAGGCCAAGGACCTCAACGAGGTCATCCGCTACACCCTCTGGTCGGTCTTCCGGCTGCGCGCGCCGCTGCCCGAGGACCGCGCCGGCTGGGCGCAGGAGGTGGACGAGCTGTTCGCGCAGCTCGCCGCGAAGGACGTCACGGTACGCGGCACCTACGACGTGTCGGGCCTGCGCGCCGACGCCGATCTGATGATCTGGTGGCACTCCGAGACGGCGGAGGCGCTCCAGGAGGCGTACAACCTCTTCCGCCGCACCCGGCTCGGACGCGCGCTGGAGCCGGTGTGGTCCAACATGGCGCTGCACCGCCCGGCCGAGTTCAACAAGTCGCACGTGCCGGCCTTCCTCGCCGACGAGACGCCGCGCGCCTTCGTCAGCGTGTACCCGTTCGTCCGCTCGTACGACTGGTACCTGCTGCCCGACGAGGACCGCCGCAGGATGCTCGCCGACCACGGCAAGATGGCCCGCGACTACCCGGACGTACGGGCGAACACCGTCGCGTCCTTCTCGCTCGGCGACTACGAGTGGATCCTCGCGTTCGAGGCCGACGAGCTGTACCGCATCGTGGACCTGATGCGGCACCTGCGCGGGTCCGAGGCGCGGCGGCACGTCCGCGAGGAGGTGCCGTTCTTCACCGGGCGGCGGCGCGAGATCGGCGAGTTGGTCGCGTCGCTGGCCTGAGCAGCCGGTGCGGGCTGCCGGTCTGGGCCGCCCGTCCGGGATGTCGGCCCGAGCCGTCGGTCCGGAGCGGCGGCCTCTCGGGCGTGACCTACGCCGACAGGCGGGCGCGCAGCGCGGGGTGGTCGGCGACGACGGTCGCCGAGCCGGGGGCGATCTCGGTGAAGCCCGCGTCGCGTACCACCGGCAGCCCGCTTTCGGCCAGCCGCTTCCACTCCTCGCGCGACGGCGTGCGCACGGCGAGCGCGAAGCCGTCCGCACGCCAGTCCTCGCGCTCGCCCGGCGACAGCTCCCACCACGCGAGCTGGGCGCCGTGGCCGGCCTGCGCCATCGCCTTGCCCGCCGACATCGCGACGTCGGGGTTGAGCCAGAGCACCGGGCGCGCGGGGTCGGCCGGCGGCGCGGGCTCCGGGTCGTCCAACTCCGTGCCCGAGACCTGGAGCCGGGCGAGATCCTTGGGCCAGCCGTCCAGCGGCACGGGCGGGAAGACCCGCACCTCGGCGGCGGAGCCTTCCCCGGTGCTCGCTGCGCTCCCCGCGATCCCGGCGCGGCCGGTCACCGTGATGCCGGCCAGCGCCTCCGCCCTGCGCCACTCCGCGCCTCGGGCCCGCCGCACCACCTTGCGGATGCGGGCGTCCTGCCAGTCGCGTACCGCCCGCGTCCACGGCCCGTCCTGCGCGGTCGCGCGCTCGTCGGCGAGCAGCGTGAGCACCGCGCGGGCCGCGGTCTCCAGCGCGTCGGTCCGCGCCGGCGGCGCCGAGCGCTCGATCCGCACCACCAGCGGCAGCACGTACTGCGGCGCCGCGTCGCGGTCGGCCGCGCGGTCCGCGAACGGGCTCTCGGCCGGGGCGGCGTAGCCCCGGTCCGCCGCGGGGGCGATGGGCGTCGGGCGGTCCGTCGGGGCCGCCGGGGCCGCCGGGGTCGCGTCGGGGACGTCGTGCGTGGTCACGCGCCAAGTCTGCCACCAGGGCCTCGCCGGCCGGCAGCGGTGGGCGAGGACGTGCGCGGAGCGGCCGGGCACCGGCCGGCGGGCGGGCACGACCCCGTACGCGCCGGAGCGTCTCCCGCCCGCGCCCGCGCTC
>JAJSZB010000032.1:26947-32522 GCA_050613715.1 Streptomyces sp. IBSBF 3018 | reverse complement strand
CCCAGGAGACGACTGGGTTGATAGGCCGGATGTGGAAGCCCTGTGAGGGGTGGAGCTGACCGGTACTAATAAGCCGAGGGCTTGTCTACATATTGCTGTGTTCGCGTCCACTGTGCGGTTCTGAAACAACCAGCCCCACCCCCCACGGGGTGGGTGTGTTTCATGGTGTTTCGGTGGTCATAGCGTGAGGGAAACGCCCGGTTACATTCCGAACCCGGAAGCTAAGCCTTTCAGCGCCGATGGTACTGCAGGGGGGACCCTGTGGGAGAGTAGGACACCGCCGAACAATTCTTGAAGAGGGCCTCAACCCCCGAGCTTGGTCTCGGGGGTTGAGGCTTTTTTACTGCCCGTTACCCCGCGTTCACGTCGTGCCGAGAACCTGGGCGCCTCGACAGCCGGAGGTGTGGAGACGTGCAGCAGATGACGACTGCCGGACGACGACGGCACATGGCCGCTTCCGACATGACGGCCGCCGCGTACCGCGACGCGCTCCGGGAGCTGGGGATCGGCGCGGGCGACGAGGTCATCGTGCCGTCGTTCGGGCCCGGGGCTCCGGCCGACGGTGTGCGGCTGGCCGGCGCGGCGCCGGTCTTCGCGGACATCGACCCCCGTACCTTCTGCCTCGACCCCGCCGCGGTGTCGGCGAGCGTCACCAGCCGTACCGCCGCCGTGCTTCCGGTGAACGTCTTCGGGCACCCGGCGCCGTTGGACCGGCTGTCCGAGCTGGCCGAGCGCCACGGGCTCGCTCTCGTCGAGGAGGCCCGCGGGGCCGAGGACGCCGGGGAGGTGGCCCGCCGCCGGGCCTACGCGCGGTTCCTGGACTCGGCGTTGAAGGGTGTCGTGGTCCCGTACACCGAGCCCGGGGCGCACCACCTGTATGTGCAGTACGCCGTACGCATCCCGGGGAACGGCCGGCCGGACCGGGACGCCTTCGCACGGGCGCTGCGGGCCAGGGGCGTACGGGCCGAGGTGAGCGTCCCGGTACCCGTGCACCGGATGCCCGCGCACCGCTCCGGGGTGCTGCTGCCGGAGACCGAGCGGGTGGCCGCGGACACGCTGTCCCTGCCGGTCCACTCGGGGCTGACGCAGCGGGAGTTGACGCATGTCGCGGACGCCTGCAACGCGCTCGGCGGGCTGCTCTGACCGTGCGTCGGGCGTAGCGGCGGACAGCCGGTGGAGACCCCTGGCGAGACCGGAATCGGGTGTCACCGGGGTGCCGTTCATAGGCTAAGATCGTCACGTCCGACAGCGCCCCAATAGCTCAGTCGGTAGAGCGTCTCCATGGTAAGGAGAAGGTCTACGGTTCGATTCCGTATTGGGGCTCCGAGGAAGCAAGGGAGAAGGCCCCCGCCGCGGCGGGGGCCTTCTCCCTTTGGTGTTGCGGTGGGGCCGTCGCTCAGTCCTTGGGAAGCTCCGGCACGCGCATGGCCAGGATCGCCATGTCGTCCGAGGGGGCGTCGGAGGCGAAGCGCTCCACCGCGCGCTGGATACGGGCGGCGACCGCGCCGGCGGTCAGACCGGTGCAGGTGGCGAGGACGTCCGCGAGCCCGTCGTCGCCCAGCATGCGGGTGCCCTCGCGGCGTTCGGTGACGCCGTCGGTGACGCACAGCATCACGTCGCCCGGGTCCAGCGTGATCGACTGCTCGACCAGTTCCAGATCCTCCATCACGCCCAGCAGCGGCTGCGGGTCCGCGGCCGGCTCCACCGTGCCGTCCGGGCGCAGCCGCAGCGGCAGCGGGTGGCCGGCGCAGACCATGCGCAGTACCGCGCTGCCGTCCTGCTGCGGCCACAGCTCGCCGTAGAGGAGGGTGAGGAAGCGGCTGCGGGCGCCCTCGTCGAGGATGGCGGCGTTGAGGCGTTCCAGGACGGCGGGGCCGCCGAAGCCCTCGCGGGCGAGCAGGCGCAGCGCGTGCCGGGCCAGGCCGGTGACCGCGGCGGCCTCGGGGCCGGTGCCGCAGACGTCGCCGATGGCGAAGCCCCAGCAGCCGTCGCGGATCGGGAACAGGTCGTAGAAGTCGCCGCCGACCTCGTTGCCCTCGCCTGCTGCGCGGTAGACGACCTCGACCTCGACGCCCGGGACGCTGGGCAGCTCCGGCGGCAGCAGGCTGCGCTGGAGGGCCTGGCTGATGGCGGTGCGCTCGCTGTAGAGGCGGGCGTTGTCCAGGGCGAGGGCGGCGCGGCGGGAGAGGTCCTCGGCCAGTTCCAGGATCTCCTGGCGGAAGCGTTCGTCGGTGGGCTTGCCGAGGGTGAGCATGCCGATCACGCGGTTGCGGGCGACCAGTGGCAGTACGACGGTCTCGCCGCCCACGGCGGCGGCGGTGGCCAGGACGATGCCCGGCGCGCTCGCGGAGCGGCTGCTGCCGGCCGGGCTGTTGCCGACGCCCAGGCTGCGCAGCGACGCGCGCAGGGCGCTGGAGTGGGCGGCGTCCGAGGGCGCGGTCCAGATCCTGGCGCCGGGGGTCGGGTCGGGGTCGGGCGGCCGGAGCTGGGACAGCAGCGCCTTGATGCCGTCGATGCGGTCCTCGTCCTCGTGCAGGACGAACGCCAGCTCGGGTTCGGCCTGCTCGGCCATCGTGTAGACGGCGCACCAGGAGGCGAGGGTGGGCACGGTCATCTGGGCCATCAGCGCGAGCGTCTGGTCCCGTTCCAGGGTGCCGGCCAGCAGGTCGGAGGCCTCGACGAGGAAGGACAGCGAGCCGCGGCGCAGGCGTTCCAGCTCGGTGAGCCGGGCGCTCTCGACGGCGAGCGCGATCCGGTCGGCGGCGAACTGCAGCCGCAGCGCCTCCTGGTTGGAGTAGCGCCCTGGGGCCTCGGCCGCGACGCCGAGGGAGCCGGTGAGCCGGCCCTCGACCTTCAGCGGCACTGTGACGACCGAGCGCATGCCGGTGCCGGACAGCAGCGGGACGGCGCCGGGCACCGCGGTGAGGTCCTCGTGCACCGCGGGCATGCGGGCGCTGCCGTAGCGTCCGGTGCCGGCCTCGACGGGGACGCGGGCGAACCGCTGGCGGGCCGAGGGCAGGCCGGTGGAGGCGCGTACCTCCAGCTCCGTCTCGTCGTCGGTGGCCAGCAGCAGGTAGGCGGCGTCGCCGTCGAGCATGTCGCGGGCGCGCTCCACGGTGCGCTGGAGGAGTCCGTCGAGGTCGTCGGGGGCGGGGGAGCCGATGAACACCTCGAAGGCGTCGGCGCTCTTGCCCTGCCGCGAGGCGCCGCCGTCGGAGGTCGCGGGGCCGCGGCTGGGGGACTGCAGGACGGCGCGCTCCTCGGCACGCACCAGCAGGCAGACCGTGGAGGGGGCGCCGGCGCTGTCGCGGACGCGCAGGTGGGAGCCGTAGACGGGCAGCACCCGGCCGTCGGCGTCACGCAGCCCGTAGGTGCCCTCCCAGCGGGACAGGCGCAGCGCCTCGGCGAGGCCGATGCCGGTGCCGGGGGTCTGGGGCCAGGCGGTGACGTCGGCGAGCGACTTGCCGACGATGCCGGAGGCGGTGTGGCCGAAGAGGTCGGCGGCGTCGTCGTTCCATCGGGTGATGAGGCCGCCGGCGTCGACCTGGACGACGGCGACCCGGACCCGTTCGTCGGCGACGGGCAGCTCGGCGGTGGGCAGCACCGGGCCGGCCGAGCGGGTGCCGGCGGGGCGCTCGGGCAGGTCGAGCTGGAACCAGACGTCCTTGCCCGCCGGGGTGTACTCCACGCCCCAGCGGTTGGCGAGCGCGGCGCACAGCATCAGGCCGCGGCCGCCCTCGTTGTCGCTGTCGCGGAACTGGCGGCCGCGGGACTGCAGCGGCACCTCCCGCTCGGGGTAGTGGTCGGCGACCTCGACGCGCACCGCGGTGTCGTAGCGCAGGCACGTGACGTCGGCGGCGGTGCCGGCGTGGATGACGGCGTTGGTCACCAGTTCGCTGGTGAGCACCACGGCGTCGTCCACGACGTCGGCGAAGCCCCAGCCGTGCAGGGTGTCGCGGACGAAGGCGCGGGCGACCGCGACCGACCGCCCCACCGGTTCGAAGGTGGCCGCTGCCCGCGCCGTGATCACCGCTCTCCTCGCTGCTCGTGCCTCGTCGAGCGCCGCTCGTGTCTGGCCGGACGTCCCCGCACCGCTCGCGGGCGCGCCGCCGCGCTGCTGAACTCTCACCGACGGCTCCCAGGGACGTGTGCCGGGCACTGCGACGGGAGGGACGGGCGGGTCCCCCCGGTCACAGAGCCAGGTTACTGACCCCCTCGGACACCGTGCGCGCCGGTTACGGGTGTTTCCACCCCGAAGTCGGCCACGGATACGAGCGATGCTGCCGAACTGTTATGGCCGCGCGGTGCGAGGGTGAAACACTGGGCGTGTTCTGCAGTCGGCAAGGTTGCACATCTGTTGTACATCTGCGGGTCGGTCGACCCCACAGGAGGACACGGTGGAGTCTGGCGCATCGGCGCGGGGCACGGTCACGCGTACGAAGAACGGGCGATCCCGTGGCGGCGGGACCGTCGAGGTCGATGCCGCGGCGCTCGGGAAGCTGCTGGGGGCGCTCACCGCGATGCGGGACGGCAACTTCCGGCGGCGGCTGCCGGTGGCGGGCGACGGGCCGATGGCGGAGATCGCCGCCGTGTTCAACGAGGTCGCCGACCGCAACCAGCATCTCACCGGTGAGCTGGCCCGGGTCCGGCGGGTCGTCGGACGGGACGGCAAGCTCACCGAGCGGCTGGAGACCGGGGCCGGCGAGGGCGCCTGGGCGGCTGCCATCGAGGCGTCGAACGCGCTCGTGGACGACCTGGTGCGGCCGGTGTCCGAGGTGGGCCGCGTGCTGTCGGCGGTCGCCGAGGGCGACCTGGATCAGCGGATGGACCTGCGCGCGCAGAACGCGGACGGCTCGGCGCACCCGCTGCGCGGGGAGTTCCTGAAGGTGGGCCGGACCGTCAACGGCCTGGTCGACCAGCTGTCGGCGTTCACCGACGAGGTGACCCGGGTGGCCAGCGAAGTGGGCACCGAGGGCAAGCTCGGCGGTCAGGCGAAGGTGCGCGGGGTGTCGGGTTCGTGGAAGGACCTGACGGATTCGGTGAACACCATGGCGTACCGGCTGACCGCGCAGGTGCGCGACATCGCGCTGGTGACGACGGCGGTCGCCAAGGGCGACCTGTCCCGCAAGGTCACCGTGCACGTGGCCGGCGAGATGCTGGAGCTGAAGAACACCGTCAACACCATGGTGGACCAGCTGTCCTCGTTCTCCTCCGAGGTGACCCGGGTGGCCCGGGAGGTCGGTACGGAGGGCGAGCTGGGCGGCCAGGCGCAGGTGCCGGGCGTGGCCGGGGTGTGGAAGGACCTGACGGACTCGGTCAACCTGATGGCCGGCAACCTGACCGCGCAGGTGCGCGACATCGCGCAGGTGACGACGGCGGTCGCCAACGGCGACCTGACGCAGAAGATCACCATCGGCGCGCGCGGCGAGGTCGCCCAGCTGGCCGAGACGATCAACGCGATGACGGAGACGCTGCGCACCTTCGCCGACGAGGTCACCCGTGTCGCGGGCGAGATCGGCGCCGAGGGCCAGCTGGGCGGGCAGGCCCAGGTGCCGGGCGCGGCGGGCACGTGGAA
>JAJSZB010000032.1:0-26847 GCA_050613715.1 Streptomyces sp. IBSBF 3018 | reverse complement strand
GGACCTGACGGACTCGGTCAACACGGCGTTCCGCAACCTGACGGCCCAGGTGCGCGACATCGCCCAGGTGACCACCGCGGTGGCGGGCGGCGATCTGTCGCAGAAGGTCACCGTCGACGTCTCCGGCGAGATGCTGGAGCTGAAGAACACCGTGAACACCATGGTCGACCAGCTGTCGGCGTTCGGCGCCGAGGTGACCCGGGTGGCCCGGGAGGTCGGCGTCGAGGGGCAGCTGGGCGGGCAGGCGCAGGTGTCCGGCGCGGCGGGCACGTGGAAGGACCTGACGGACTCGGTCAACACGGCGTTCCGCAACCTGACGGCCCAGGTGCGCAACATCGCGCAGGTGACGACGGCGGTCGCCAACGGCGATCTGTCGCAGAAGGTCACGGTGGACGTCTCCGGCGAGATGCTGGAGCTGAAGAACACCGTGAACCGCATGGTCGACCAGCTGGGCTCCTTCTCCGCCCAGGTGACGCGGATGGCCACCGACGTGGGCACCGAGGGGCGGCTGGGCGGTCAGGCGCGGGTGGACGGCGTCAGCGGCACGTGGAAGGACCTGACGGACTCCGTCAACTTCATGGCCGGCAACCTGACGTCCCAGGTGCGGCAGATCGCCCAGGTGACGACGGCGGTGGCGCGCGGCGACCTGTCGCAGAAGATCGACGTGGACGCGCGCGGGGAGATCCTGGAGCTGAAGAACACCATCAACACGATGGTGGACCAGCTGTCCTCGTTCGCCGAGCAGGTGACCCGGGTGGCCCGGGAGGTGGGCACCGACGGGCGGCTGGGCGGTCAGGCGCAGGTGCCGGGCGTGGCCGGCGTGTGGCGTGACCTGACCGACTCGGTGAACTTCATGGCCGGCAACCTCACCGGCCAGGTCCGCAACATCGCGCAGGTGGCGACCGCGGTCGCGCGCGGCGACCTGTCGCAGAAGATCGACGTGGACGCCAAGGGCGAGATCCTGGAGCTGAAGAACACCCTGAACACGATGGTGGACCAGCTGTCCTCGTTCGCCGAGGAGGTCACCCGGGTGGCCCGGGAGGTCGGCACCGAGGGCATCCTGGGCGGCCAGGCCGAGGTCAAGGGCGTCAGCGGCACGTGGAAGGACCTCACGCAGTCCGTCAACTTCATGGCGAACAACCTGACCAGCCAGGTCCGCAACATCGCCGATGTGACCGGCGCGGTCGCCAACGGCGACCTGTCGCGGAAGATCACCGTCGATGCCAAGGGCGAGATCCTCGCGCTGGTGACGACCGTGAACACCATGGTGGACACGCTGTCGGCGTTCGGTGACGAGGTGACCCGGGTGGCCCGCGAGGTGGGCACCGAGGGGCAGCTGGGCGGGCAGGCCCGGGTGCGCGACGTCTCCGGCATCTGGAAGGACCTCACCGAGTCGGTGAACGGCATGGCCTCCAACCTCACCAGCCAGGTGCGGTCGATCTCCTCGGTGGCCACCGCCGTCGCCAACGGCGACCTGACGAAGAAGATCGACGTCGACGCGCGCGGCGAGATCCTGGAGCTGAAGAACACCATCAACACGATGGTGGACACGCTGTCGGCGTTCGGTGACGAGGTCACCCGCGTGGCCCGCGAGGTCGGCACCGAGGGCATCCTCGGCGGCCAGGCCCGCGTCCCCGGTGTGGCGGGCACCTGGAAGGACCTCACCGAGTCGGTGAACGGCATGGCGTCGAACCTGACCGGCCAGGTCCGCCAGATCGCCCAGGTGACGACGGCGGTGGCGCGCGGCGACCTGTCCAAGAAGATCGACGTGGACGCGCGCGGGGAGATCCTGGAGCTCAAGACGACGATCAACACCATGGTCGGGCAGCTGTCCGCCTTCGGTGACGAGGTCACCCGGGTGGCGCGCGAGGTGGGCACGGAGGGCCGCCTGGGCGGCCAGGCGCGGGTGCCGGGCGTCTCGGGCATCTGGAAGGACCTCACCGAGTCCGTCAACCTGATGGCCAACAACCTGACCAGCCAGGTCCGCAACATCGCCCAGGTCGCCACCGCGGTGACCCGCGGCGACCTCAACCTGCGGATCGACGTGGACGCGGCCGGGGAGATCCTGGAGCTGCAGGACTACATCAACACGATGATCGTCCGGCTGCGCGAGACCACCCTGGCCAACAAGGAGCAGGACTGGCTCAAGGGCAACCTGGCGCGCATCTCCGGCCTGATGCAGGGCCGCCGTGACCTGCGCGACGTGGCGGCGCTGATCATGAGCGAGCTGACGCCGGTGGTCTCCGCGCAGCACGGTGCGTTCTTCCTGGTGCAGGAGACCGCGGAGGACGGCGAGGAGTACGAGCTGCGGCTGATCGGCAGCTACGGTTTCTCCCGGCGCACCATGTCCACCGTCTTCCTGCCCGGCGAGGGGCTGATCGGGCAGGCCGCGGTGGAGAAGCGGACCATCCTGGTCGAGCACGTGCCGCCGGGCTACCTGAAGATCACCTCGGGGCTCGGCGAGGCGCCGCCGTCGCACGTCATCGTGCTGCCGGTGCTGTTCGAGGGCCGGGTGCTCGGGGTGATCGAGCTGGCGGCGTTCCAGCCGTTCACGCAGATCCAGAAGGACTTCCTCAACCAGATCACCGACATCATCGCGATCAGCGTCAACACCATCTCGGTCAACACCAAGACCGAGGGCCTGCTCAAGCAGTCCCAGGAGCTGACCGAGCAGCTCCAGGAGCGCTCGGCCGAGCTGGAGAACCGGCAGCGGGCGCTGGAGCTGTCCAACGGGGAGCTGGAGGAGAAGGCCGAGCTGCTGGCGCGGCAGAACCGCGACATCGAGGTGAAGAACACCGAGATCGAGGACGCCCGGCAGGTCCTGGAGGAGCGCGCGGAGCAGCTCGCGGTCTCGATGCGCTACAAGTCCGAGTTCCTGGCCAACATGTCGCACGAGCTGCGCACGCCGCTCAACTCGCTGCTGATCCTGGCCAAGCTGCTCGCCGACAACGCCGACGGGAACCTGTCGCCGAAGCAGGTGGAGTTCGCCGAGACCATCCACGGCGCCGGCTCCGACCTGCTTCAGCTGATCAACGACATCCTGGACCTGTCCAAGGTCGAGGCCGGCAAGATGGACGTCTCGCCGACCCGGATCGCGCTGGTCCAGCTGGTGGACTACGTGGAGGCGACCTTCCGGCCGCTGACCGCGGAGAAGGGCCTGGACTTCTCGGTGCGGGTCTCGCCCGAGCTGCCGGTCACCCTGCACACCGACGAGCAGCGGCTGCTGCAGGTGCTGCGCAACCTGCTGTCCAACGCGGTGAAGTTCACCGCGAGCGGCTCGGTGGAGCTGGTGATCCGGCCGGCCGGCGCCGAGGTGCCGCAGTCGATCAGGGAGCAGCTGCTGGAGGCGGGCACGCTGCGCGAGCCGGACCAGCCGCTGATCGCGTTCTCGGTGACCGACACCGGCATCGGCATCGCGGCCAGCAAGATGCTGGTGATCTTCGAGGCGTTCAAGCAGGCGGACGGCACGACCAGCCGCAAGTACGGCGGCACCGGCCTCGGACTGTCGATCAGCCGCGAGATCGCCCGGCTGCTGGGCGGCGAGATCCACGCCGACAGCCAGCCGGGCCGCGGTTCGACGTTCACGCTGTACCTGCCGATGAGCCTGGGCGACGTGCCGCCCGCCGCGCCGCAGCTTCCCCCGGGCAGCCAGGGCGGCGACGCCGAGCAGGGCTCGGGCGGCCGCACCCGCGGTCCGGGCAGCAGCCTGGCCCGGCTGCGCCGCCGCTCGGCCCAGCCCGCTCCGCAGCCGAACGGGCACGGGAACGGCGGCGGCAACGGTCACGGGAACGGTCACACGAACGGCGACGCCGCCGGTGACGGCGGGACCGGCCGTGCCAAGGGCGGCGCCGGCCGCCCGGCCGGGTCCGCCGCGGGTTCGCAGAACGGCAGCCCCGACGGCACGCACAACGGGGCGCACGGCGCCGCGCAGAACGGCGCCAGGAACGGCACCCACAACGGGACGCACAACGGCGCCCAGGGCAACGGCAGGCCGTCAGGGCCCGAGGCGTGGGAGGACCAGGGCGCGGACGCCTACCCCGGCTTCTCCGGCGGCTTCAGCGGCGAGAAGGTCCTGATCGTCGACGACGACATCCGCAACGTCTTCGCGCTCACCAGCGTCCTGGAGCAGCACGGCCTGACAGTGCTGTACGCCGAGAACGGTCGCGAGGGCATCGAGGTGCTGGAGCAGTACGACGACATCGTGGTCGTGCTGATGGACATCATGATGCCCGAGATGGACGGGTACGCCACGACCTCGGCGATCCGCAAGATGCCGCAGTTCGCCGGGCTGCCGATCATCGCCCTCACCGCGAAGGCGATGAAGGGCGACCGGGAGAAGGCCATCGAATCGGGGGCGTCGGATTATGTGACGAAGCCTGTCGACACCGACCATCTGCTCACGCTCATGGAACAGTGGATGCACGCGGGATGACGCGTGGCGCGCGGCGCGGGAGATCTTTGCCGACTCCTGTGCCGCGTGAGGTGTGACGGCCCGGAAAGCAGGGAACCTTCTGGTCTCCGCCTGCGTTTTCGGTACGTGTTGAGTGACCTGGCGGTGACAGGGTGTGGCGAACGGCGGGGTGCGACTACCATGACCGGCACAAGGACGGGCGGCGTGACGGAGTCGGCCGCGGGGGCGGCAACCGGCTCATTGCCGGGGCGAGGAGGGCGGGCCATGGTGCAGAAGGCCAAGATCCTCCTGGTCGATGACCGGCCGGAGAATCTGCTGGCGCTGGAGGCGATCCTCTCGGCGCTCGATCAGACCCTGGTCCGGGCATCGTCCGGGGAAGAGGCGCTCAAGGCGCTGCTCACCGACGACTTCGCGGTGATCCTGCTCGACGTGCAGATGCCGGGCATGGACGGCTTCGAGACCGCGGCGCACATCAAGCGCCGCGAGCGGACCCGGGACATCCCGATCATCTTCCTGACCGCGATCAACCACGGCCCGCACCACACCTTCCGCGGCTACGCGGCGGGCGCGGTCGACTACATCTCCAAGCCGTTCGACCCCTGGGTGCTGCGCGCCAAGGTCTCGGTCTTCGTCGACCTGTACATGAAGAACGTCCAACTGCGCGAGCAGGCGGCGCTGCTGCGGCTGCAGTTGGAGCAGGGCGTGCCCGCCGCGGCCGGCGGCAACGGGCGGGGCGGTGGTCGTGGCGGCCGCGAGCCGGCCGGCCTCGTCGCCGAGCTGTCCGCACGGCTGGCCGCCGTCGAGGAGCAGGCCGAGGCGCTGAGCAAGCAGCTCAACGAGTCCGCGGACGCCGCGGCCGTGGCCACCGCCGCGCACCTGGAGCGCAAACTCACCGGGCTGCGCCGGGCGCTGGACGCGCTGGAGCCGCCCGGTTCCGGTGGGGACGGCATCGTCAGGCAGCAGGGACAGGAGTAGGCGCCGGCCGGGCGCGTCACCCCGAGTACCCCCGGGCGTCACACCGCGCGCGTCGCCCCGGGTACGTCACCCCAGATTGACGGACCGTCAATCAGCTCATCTGTCCGATGCGACACGAACGGGCGTATGGGCGGCCACGCGTGTCCCGCGATCACAAGGGCGGTAATCTCGGCACCATGGCCCCCCGTACCTCCGGCACCGCCAAGAAAGCCCCGGCGAAGCCGGCGGCCAAGAAGACCGCGGCCAAGAAGCCCGCGGCGAAGGGCGCTGCCTCGAAGCCGCCTGCGAAGAAGGCGGCGAAGGCACCGGCGGCCAAACCCGCGCCCAGGCCCGCACCCTCGCCGACCAACGGCCTCTACCGCATGGTCCGCGCCCTGTGGCTGGGCCTGGCGCACACCGTCGGCGCGGTCTTCCGGGGCATAGGGCGCGGCGCCCGCGGACTGGACCCGGCGCACCGCAAGGACGGCCTGGCGCTGCTGCTGCTCGGCCTGACCCTGGTGGTCGCGGCCGGCACCTGGTCCAACCTCCAGGGCCCGGTCGGCGACCTGGTCGAGATGCTCGTCACCGGCGCCTTCGGCCGCCTCGACCTGCTGGTGCCGTTCCTGCTCGGCGCGGTCGCGATCCGCCTGATGCGCCACCCCGAGCAGCAGGAGGCCAACGGCCGGATCGTGATCGGCCTGTCCGCGCTGGTCATCGGCGCGCTCGGCCTCATCCACATCGCCTGCGGCTCGCCGACCCGCGGCGACGGCGCCCGCGCCATGCGCGACGCCGGCGGCCTCATCGGCTGGGCCGCCGCCTCCCCGCTGCTCTACACCGTCGGCTCGTTCCTCGCGGTGCCGCTGCTGCTGCTCGTCACCGCCTTCGGGCTGCTGGTCGTCACCGCCACGCCCGTCAACGCGATCCCGCACCGGCTGCGCCAGGCCGGCTCCCGGCTGGGCCTGTACGCGCAGCCCGCGGAGCCGGACGCGGTGCCGCTGGAGGACTTCTTCGACGACGAGGAGCCGGACGAGCGGCTGCTGCCCGAGGACGAGTCGCCGGTGCGCCGGCTGCCGACCCGCTTCACCAAGTCGCCCGCCCGCTCCGGCGCCTCCGCGCAGGAGCCGTACGACGTGGACGGCGACGGCTCGTTCGACGAGGAGCCCAAGCCCAGGCGCAGGCCGCGCCGCCGCGCCGAGACCGCAGGCGCCGACTCCGAGGGGCCGGACGCGGTGGACGTGGCGGCCGCGGCCGCCGCCTCCCTCGACGGCGCGGTGCTGCACGGCGTGCAGCCCTCGCCGCTGGTCGCCGACCTCACCAGCAAGGTCGGCAGGCAGGTCCCGGCCGCCCGCGGCGAGGACACCGCCGACCTCTCCGGGGCGGCCCAGGCGCCGCAGACGGCCGCCGGCTCCCTCGGCTCCGTACCCGACCTCACCAAGCCCGCCGCGCCCGCCGCCGAGAACGACGGGCTGCCGCCGCGCGCCGAGCAGCTCCAGCTCTCCGGCGACATCACCTACGCGCTGCCCTCCCTGGACCTGCTGGAGCGCGGCGGCCCCGGCCGCACCCGCAGCGCCGCCAACGACGCGGTGGTCGCCTCGCTCGGCCAGGTCTTCAAGGAGTTCAAGGTCGACGCGGTCGTCACCGGCTTCACCCGCGGCCCGACGGTCACCCGCTACGAGATCGAGCTGGGCCCCGCGGTCAAGGTCGAGCGGATCACCGCGCTGGCCAAGAACATCGCGTACTCGGTGGCCAGCCCCGACGTGCGGATCATCAGCCCGATCCCCGGCAAGTCGGCGGTCGGCATCGAGATCCCCAACAGCGACCGCGAGATGGTCAACCTCGGCGACCTGCTGCGCTCGGCCGACGCCGCGGGCGAGGACCACCCGATGACCGTGGCGCTCGGCAAGGACGTCGAGGGCGGCTACGTGGTCGCCAACCTCACGAAGATGCCGCACGTCCTGGTGGCCGGCGCCACCGGCTCCGGCAAGTCCTCCTGCATCAACTGCCTGATCACCTCGGTGATGGCGCGCGCCACGCCCGACGAGGTGCGGATGGTGCTGGTCGACCCCAAGCGCGTCGAGCTGACCGCGTACGAGGGCATTCCGCACCTGATCACGCCGATCATCACCAACCCCAAGCGGGCCGCCGAGGCCCTGCAGTGGGTGGTGCGCGAGATGGACCTGCGCTACGACGACCTGGCGGCGTACGGCTTCCGGCACATCGACGACTTCAACGCCGCGGTCCGCTCGGGCAAGGCCAAGACGCCCGAGGGCAGCGAGCGCGAACTCGCGCCCTACCCGTACCTGCTGGTGATCGTGGACGAGCTGGCCGATCTGATGATGGTCGCACCGCGCGACGTGGAGGACTCCATCGTCCGCATCACCCAGCTGGCCCGCGCCGCCGGCATCCACCTGGTGCTCGCCACCCAGCGGCCCAGCGTCGACGTCGTCACCGGCCTGATCAAGGCCAACGTGCCCTCCCGGCTCGCCTTCGCGACCTCCTCGCTCGCCGACAGCCGGGTCATCCTGGACCAGCCGGGAGCCGAGAAGCTCATCGGAAAGGGTGACGGGCTGTTCCTGCCGATGGGCGCGAACAAGCCGATCCGCATGCAGGGCGCCTTCGTCACCGAGGAGGAGGTCGCCAAGGTCGTCGAGCACTGCAAGGCCCAGCTCACGCCCACCTACCGCACCGACGTCACGGTGGGCAGCGGCCCCAAGAAGGAGATCGACGAGGAGATCGGCGACGACCTGGACCTGCTGTGCCAGGCGGCCGAGCTGGTCGTCTCCACCCAGTTCGGCTCGACGTCCATGCTCCAGCGCAAGCTGCGGGTCGGCTTCGCCAAGGCCGGGCGGCTGATGGACCTGATGGAGTCGCGCGGCGTCGTCGGCCCCAGCGAGGGGTCCAAGGCCCGCGACGTGCTGGTCAAGGCGGACGAGCTGGACGGCGTCCTCGCGGTCATCCGCGGCCAGGAGCAACCTTCCTAGCCGCCCGGTCGTCTACCCCGGTGCGCGGACAGCCCGCGCACCGGCAGGGGACAGCCCGCGGACCGGCCGGTCGGCCGGCGGACAGGTCGGTCGGCCCGAGTGGCGGACAAAAACGGCCCTCCGATTGCTCCCGCGTTCCTGACCGCCCCTAGACTGAACTTCCAGCAGGTGGCTGCACGCTCGAAAGGCGCCCTCGTGTCCATCGGCAACTCGCCCTCCGACGACCGCCCTTCGGTCGGTCGCGCCCTCGCCAAGGCCCGTATCGAAGCGGGGCTGTCCGTCGACGAGGTCAGCACCCGCACCCGGGTACGCGTCCCGATCCTCCAGGGGATCGAACAGGACGACTTCTCGCGCTGCGGCGGCGACGTCTACGCGCGCGGTCACATCCGCAGCATCGCGCGCGCCGTGGGGCTCGATCCGGAACCGCTGATCGAGCAGTACGCGGCCGAGCAGGGCATCCCGGACATGCCCGCGCCGGTGCCGCCGCTGTACGAGGCCGAGCGGCGCATCCGCTCCGAGCCGCGCCGGCCGAACTGGACCGCCGCGATGATCGCCGCGATCGTCGCCGTGATCGGCTTCGTCGGCTACACCGTCGTCTCCGGCAGCGGTGGCGACGACAAGACCAGCGCGGGCGCCACCCCCAGCGCGACCACCACGACGCCCACGCCCAGCCAGACCCCGCAGGGCAACGGCGAGCCCAAGCCCCCGCAGCCCTCCGACAGCGCCATCGCCGCGGCCCCGCCCGGCAAGGTCACCGTCAAGGTCACCGCGGCCGGCGGCACCAGCTGGATCCAGGCCATGGACGGCAACGGCAAACAGCTGTTCCAGGCGTCCCTGCACAAGGGCGACTCCAAGACCTGGACCGACGACAAGAAGATCAAGCTCATCGTGGGCAACGCGGGCGCGGTGCAGCTCTTCGTCAACGGCAAGGACCTGGGCCCGGCCGGCGACAAGGGGCAGGTCGTCCGGCTGACGTACACCCCCGGGGACCCGACGCAGGGCTGACCTCCGGCCGGTGCAGGGCTGAGTCGGGGCTGATCCCGGCCCGGCCGCGGGCCCGGTCGCGGGCCGACCCGCACCCGGGTGGCGACCGGACCGTACGACCGGGCCGGTGACCGGCGGGCGGGTACTCTGGGCACATGCCCGAACCCCGTACCGTCGCTCTTGTCACGCTCGGCTGCGCCCGTAACGAGGTGGACTCGGAAGAACTGGCCGGCCGGCTCGCGGCGGACGGCTGGCGACTGGTCGAGGACGCCGCCGACGCCGACGTGGCGGTGGTGAACACCTGCGGCTTCGTCGACGCGGCCAAGAAGGACTCCGTCGACGCCCTGCTGGAGGCCAACGACCTCAAGGAACACGGCCGCACCCAGGCCGTCGTCGCGGTCGGCTGCATGGCCGAGCGGTACGGCAAGGAGCTGGCCGACGCGCTGCCCGAGGCGGACGGCGTGCTCGGCTTCGACGACTACGCGGACATCTCCGACCGGCTCCAGACCATCCTGTCCGGCGGCGTCCACGCGCCCCACACGCCCCGCGACCGGCGCAAGTTGCTGCCGGTCAGCCCGGCCGAGCGGCAGCACGCGCACGGCGTGGCGCTGCCCGGGCACGGCGCGGCAGGAGCGGCGGCTGCCGCGACGGACGCTGTGGCGACCGGTGCGTCCGAGACGGGCGCGTCCGGGACGGGGGCCTTCGAAGCGGACGCCTCCGGGACCGGTGCCTTCGAAGCGGACGCCTTCGAGTCGGGCGCCGAGGACCTGCCCGAGGGACTCGCACCGGCCTCGGGCCCGCGCGCGCCGCTGCGCCGCCGCCTGGGCTCCGGCCCGGTCGCCTCGGTGAAGCTCGCCTCCGGCTGCGACCGGCGCTGCACCTTCTGCGCGATCCCGTCCTTCCGCGGCTCGTTCATCTCCCGCCGCCCCTCCGACGTGCTGGGCGAGACCCGCTGGCTCGCCGAGCAGGGCGTCAAGGAGGTCATGCTCGTCAGCGAGAACAACACCTCCTACGGCAAGGACCTCGGCGACATCCGGCTGCTGGAGACGCTGCTGCCGGAGCTGGCCGCCGTCGACGGCGTCGAGCGGGTGCGGGTCAGCTACCTGCAGCCCGCGGAGATGCGCCCCGGCCTGATCGACGTGCTCACCGGCACGCCCGGCGTCGTGCCGTACTTCGACCTGTCCTTCCAGCACTCCGCGCCCGCCGTGCTGCGCCGGATGCGCCGGTTCGGCGACACCGACCGCTTCCTGGAGCTGCTGGACACCATCCGGGCCAAGGCGCCCGAGGCCGGCGTGCGGTCCAACTTCATCGTGGGCTTCCCCGGCGAGACCGAGGAGGACCTGGCCGAACTGGAGCGCTTCCTCACCTCGGCCCGCCTGGACGCCATCGGCGTCTTCGGCTACTCCGACGAGGACGGCACCGAGGCGGCCGGCCTCGACGGCAAGCTGGACGAGGACGTGGTGGCCGCCCGGCTCGCCCGGGTCTCCCGGCTGGCCGAGGAGCTGACCGCGCAGCGCGCCGAGGAACGGCTCGGGTCGACCGTGCGGGTCCTGGTCGAGGACGTGGACGAGGAGACCGGCGAGGTGACCGGCCGGGCCGACCACCAGGCGCCGGAGACCGACGGGCAGGTCCTGCTCACCGCCACCGGCGGCTGGTGGCGGCCCGCGCCGGGGATGTTCGTGACCGCGAAGGTGACCGGGACCGAGGGCGTCGACCTGGTCGCGGAGCCGCTGGGCGTGCAGGACCCCGACACCGGCGCGGACGGCGCCGAGGGGGTGGCCAGATGACGGAAGCCCCCGAGTCGCCGCCGGCGGCGCCCGACCACATCGGGGACCCGGCGACCGGCACGGCGAGCCTGCTGAACGTCGCCAACCTGCTGACGATGATCCGTCTGGTCCTGGTTCCCGGCTTCGTGCTGCTGCTCGTGCACGGCGACGGTCACGACCCCGCGTGGCGCTCCTTCGCGTGGGCTGCCTTCGCCGTCGCGATGATCACCGACCTCTTCGACGGGGAACTGGCCCGCCGCTACGGCCTGGTCACCGACTTCGGCAAGATCGCCGACCCGATCGCCGACAAGGCCATCATGGGCGCGGCGCTGGTCGGTCTCTCCGCGCTGGGCGACCTGCCGTGGTGGGTGACCGTCGTGATCCTGGTGCGCGAACTGGGCATCACGCTGATGCGGTTCTGGGTGATCCGGCACGGCGTGATCCCGGCCAGCCGCGGCGGCAAGCTCAAGACACTCACCCAGGGCGTCGCGGTCGGCATGTACATCCTGGTGCTCACCGGACCCCTGGCCTCGCTGCGCGCCTGGCTGATGGCCGCGGCGGTGGTGCTGACCGTCGTCACCGGCCTCGACTACGTCCGGCAGGCGGTCGTGCTGCGCCGGGCCGGTCTGGAGGCGCGGCGGCGGCGGGCCGCGGCGGTAGTGGCCCGGGGCACGAAGGAGGAGACGGCGGCGCACGAGGCGCACGCGCCGGGGCACGGGCAGGGCGTGTGAGCGCCGGCGCCGCGCCGCACGTGCTCGACCTGCTCCGCGAGCGGGGCTGGACGCTGGCCGTCGCCGAGTCCCTCACCGGCGGCCTGGTGGCCGCGGAACTCGCCTCGGTCCCCGGCGCCTCGCGCGCCTTCCGCGGATCGGTGACCGCCTACGCCACCGACCTCAAGCACCGTCTGCTCGGCGTGGACGAACAGCTCCTGGCCGCAAGGGGAGCGGTGGACCCGCAGGTCGCGCGGCAGATGGCGGAGGGCGTACGGGACCGGTTGGGCGCCGACTGGGGCGCGTCGACCACCGGAGTCGCCGGCCCCGACCCGCAGGACGGGCAGCCGGTCGGCACGGTCTTCGTCGCGGTGGCGGGCCCGCACGGCGCGGTCGGCCGGGCGCTGAGGCTGACCGGCGACCGTACCGCGATTCGTCGCTCATCCGTGACCGCGGTGCTGGAACTGCTCGCCGCGGAGCTGGGAAGGAGTACGGTTGCGGGTCCGGGCTCCGGCGGGTCGTGAGCGTCCTACCGGAGCCGGTGCGAGCCCGTACACGGGTGCCGGGAGGAGTCCGGGGCCCCAGGAGAGGGAAGAAGACGGGGGGCAGTGATGTTTGCAGCCCAGAGTGAACACGTCTTTGCTCCCCGCACGGCCGGCGCCCGAGGCGGTACGGTGGGGCGAGAAGGAAGCGGCTACGCGGTCCGAGGAGGGAGCCAGCGATGATCCTGCTCCGTCGCCTGCTGGGTGACGTGCTGCGCCGGCAGCGCCAGCGCCAGGGCCGCACTCTGCGTGAGGTCTCCTCGTCCGCCCGCGTGTCGCTCGGATACCTCTCCGAGGTCGAGCGGGGGCAGAAGGAGGCTTCGTCCGAGCTGCTCTCGGCGATCTGCGAGGCGCTCGACGTGCCGATGTCCGAAGTCATGCGCGAGGTCAGCGACGACCTCTCGCTCGCCGAGCTGGCCCAGTCGGCCGCGGCCGAGACCGCCGCGGCGCCGATGCGGCCGCTGCTGGGCTCCGTCACATCTGTGACGTCCGTCACTTCCGTCACGTCCGCGCCGGACGAGCGGATCACCATCAAGGCGCCGAAGAAGTCGGCGGAGGCCGTGGACGTGGTCGCGGCCTAGCCGCGTCGGACGCGGCGCCGGGGCGGCGCACCGCGCCTCCCTGCCTTCGCAGAGCCTGCCGACGGCGGCTCCGTACCGGGTGAGCATCCCGGGGCGGAGCCGCCGTTGCTTTTGCCATGTGTACCGGCCGGGGGCAGGGTAGGCGAAGGACACCAAGGGGGACGACGGGGGAGCACCAAGGCCACCTGTCGGCGTCGATCCGCGAGGAGACAAGCGCATGAGTGTCGTGAAGAGCCCGCTGCCCGAGCAGTCCCGGAAGATCGTCGGCGACGCCCTGCAAGGGGCGCTGGTCGACCTGATCGACCTGTCCCTGGTCGCCAAGCAGGTGCACTGGAACGTCATCGGGCCCCGGTTCCGGTCCATCCACCTGCAACTGGACGACGTGGTGGACGCCACCCGTGCGGCCTCCGACACCGTCGCAGAACGCGCCTCGGCGATCGGCGTGTCGCCCGACGGCCGGGCCGGGACCGTGGCGAAGTCCAGCGGCATCGACACGGTGACCGACGGCTGGGTCAAGGACGGCGAGGTCGTGGAGATCATGGTGGCGGCCCTGGATGCGTCGATCACCCGGATGCGGGAACGGATCGAGGCCACCGACGAGCCCGACCCGGTCACCCAGGACATCCTGATCGGCATCACGGCAGATCTGGAGAAGTTCCACTGGATGTTCCAGGCGGAGAACGTCTGAGGCCCCGCGATGGGTCCATGGGCGGAAGCCCTGGTCGTCGGCGGCTGGAGCCTGGGGCTCATACCGCTGCACGCCGTGCCGGTGCGCGTGCCCGCGAGGGTGCGCGCACGGGCGCGCGGGCGGATGCGGGGTGCGCGGGGTGCGCGCCCGCTGGGGCGGTCCCGGCCTGAGCAGCCGGGAGCGGGGGTGGGGGCGTCCGTGCGGCCGGGACAGGCCGGGCCGGGCGCGTCGTCGGCACCCGGTACCGCGGCCGGGCCTTCGGGTCAGGCGGCGCCCGGCGAACCCGGCTCGGGGGCCGGCCCCCGCTGACAGCGCGGGCACCAGTACGCCACCCGGGCCCGGTCGCCCTGACCGTGCTCCGCCTTCCTGACCGGCGTGCCGCACCTCAGGCAGGGCTCGTGCTCGCGGCCGTACACCCAGTGCGTCCTGCCACGCCGTGTGTCCCCGGTCGTCACATGGCCGGGGCGCGCCTTGTTCGCCTCCAGCAGCCGCTTGGCCAGCGCCACCAGCTTCTCCGGCGCCGCGACCTGCGCGAACGGCGTCCACGGCGTCACCCCGCGCAGGAAGGACAGCTCGGAGACGTACACATTGCCCACCCCGGCGAGATTGCGCTGGTCCAGCAGCGCCTCGCCGAGCGGGCGCTCCGGCTGCGCAGCCAGGGCGGCCAGCGCCTTGGCCGGGTCCCAGTCCGGGCCGAGCAGGTCCGGGCCCAGATGGCCCACCACGTCGCCCTCCTCCGCGGTGGGCAGCAGCTCCAGCACCGGCAGCCGGTAGCCGACGGCCGTGCGCGCGCTCGTGGCCAGCACCGCCCGCACCTGGTGCGCCGGCCCGCCGCGCCACCGCTCGCCCGGCGCGTACAGGTGCCAGGAGCCGTCCATCTGCAGGTGCGAGTGCAGCGTCAGCCCGCCCTCCAGCCGGGTCATCAGATGCTTGCCGCGCGCGACGACCTCCAGCGTGGTGCGCCCCGCCAGCTCCACCGTCGCCAGCCGCGGCACCCGCAGATCCGCCCGCAGCAGGGGCTCCCCGGCCAGCGCGGCGTTCAACCGGTGTGCGGTCAGCCAGACGGTGTCTCCTTCGGGCACCCGTCCATGATGCCCGTGCTCCGCCTTAGGCGGTGCCCCTCGCTCCCTGCCGGGGGAGCGGCGGGCATCCGCGGAGGGCGGCGCTGGAGGCAGTGCCGGAAGGTGGCGCCGGAGAATGTCGCCGGAGGGCGGTGCCGGACGGCGCGTCTCCGTGGCGGCGGGGCGCAGGCGGCGGGCGGGGTGGCCGGGTCCCGGCCGCGCGCCAGGCGGGCCGGGCCGGGCCTCGGTCGGGCCTCGGCCGGGCCCGGACACGTCCCGGCCGGGGGCGAGGCCGCGCGCCGGCCCGGGGGCCGCTCGCGCACCGTCGGAGCGCGTACGGTCAGAGGCCGTCGCGCAGGCGGAGGCCGCGGGGGGTGGCGTGGAAGCCGGCGGCCTCCAGAGCCCGGCCGAGGGGGGAGGTGAGCGCGGACTCGCCGTTGGTGCGCTCCACCGTCAGCCGGCCGAGGGCGCCCTCGCGGACCGCCAGGGCCAGCGCGTCCGCCGCGGCCTGCACGCGTATCTCGTCCAGCGGCCAGGCCAGCAGCGTCTTGCCGCCCCGCTCCACGTACAGGGCCAACTCCCCGTCGCTGAGGACGACCAGGGCGCCGGCCTTGCGCCCCGGCTTGTGGGTGACGCCCGGCGGCTGCTCGGGCCAGGGCAGCGCCGCGCCGTAGGCGTTGGCCGGGTCGGCGGCGGCCAGCACGACCGTGCGCGAACCGCCGTGGCGGTCCTCGTCCCGCTCCCTGGCCGTGCTCAGCGCGCGCAGCCGGTCCACCGCACCGTCCATCGCGAACTGCGCCGCGCCCAGCCCCTCCACCACATAGCCCCGCCGGGCCTGCCCGGTCTCCTCGAAGGCCGACAGCACGCGGTAGGCGGCGGAGAAGCCGCCCGCCACGCCCTCCGCCGCCACCGCGCCCCGGGTGACCACGCCGTGCCGGTCCAGCAACGTGTGCGTCAGGGCGTGCGCCCGCAGCGTCGCGTCGGACTCCGCCGAGGGCACCAGCGACCACCGGCCCGCCGTGGTCGGCGGCCCGGACCGCGACGCGCCGGGACGCGGCGCCCGCGCGGTCGGCGAGCTGTAGCGGCCGCGGGGCACGGCGCGCGGCGCCCGGTGCGCGGTGGACCCGGCGGTGCGGCCGGAGCCGAGCCGCGCGCGCAGCGGCGCGAGGGTGTCGTTGGTCAGCCGGCCCGACCACGCCAGGTCCCACACCGCGTCCGCGATCTGTGGATCGGCGGCCTCCAGGCCCGCCGCCCGCACCCGGTCCGCGATCTGCCGGAAGAACAGGCCGTACCCGCCGTCGAGCGCGGCCAGCACCGCGGTGTGCAGCGGCGTCTGCTCCAGCGGCTGCGGGGGCGGCATCAGCAGCGGCGCGCTGTCCGCGAGATACAGCGACACCCAGCCGTCCTTGCCCGGCAGCGCCCCCGCCCCGGCCCACACGACCTCGCCGGAGGCGGTCAGCTCGTCCAGCATCGCCGGGGTGTAGCCGGTCACCCGCGACGGCAGCACCAGCTTCTCCAGCGCGGAGGCCGGCACCGCGGCGCCCTGCAACTGCTCCACTGCCCGCGCCAGGCCGTCCATGCCGCGCAGGCTGTGGGTGCCCACGTGCTGCCACTGCGGCAGGAACACCCCGAGCGTGGCGGGCGGCACCGGCTCCAGCTCCTGCCGCAGCGCGGCCAGCGACCGGCGCCGCAGCCGGCGCAGCACCGCGGCGTCGCACCACTCCTGGCCCGCGCCCTCGGGCCGGAACTCGCCCTGCACCACTCGGCCGGAGGCGGCCAGCCGGTGCAGCGTGCCGTCGGCGACCGCCGCGCCCAGCCCGAACCGCGCCGCCGCCTCAGCGGTGGTGAACGGGCCGTGGGTGCGGGCGTAGCGGGCCAGCAGGTCACCCAGCGGGTCCTTCACCGGCTCGGTGAACGCCACCGGGACGCCCACCGGCAGTGCCGTGCCCAGCGCGTCCCTGAGACGGCCGGCGTCCTCCACCGCCGCCCAGTGCTCGGCGCCCGCGACGCGCACCCGGATCGCGCGGCGCGTCTCCTCCAGCGCCCGGGCCCACTCCGGCCGGCCGCCGCGCTCGGCCAACTCCCCGGCGGTCAGCGGACCGAGCACCCGCAGCAGGTCCGCGACGCCTTCGGCGTCCGCGATCCGGCGGTCCTCGGTCAGCCACTGCAGCTCCCGGTCCAGCTCGGCCAGCACCTCGGCGTCCAGCAGCTCCCGCAGCTCGGCCTGCCCGAGCAGTTCGGCCAGCAACCGCGAGTCCAGCGACAGGGCGGCGGCGCGCCGCTCGGCCAGCGGCGAGTCGCCCTCGTAGAGGAACTGCGCGACATACCCGAAGAGCAGCGAGCGGGCGAACGGCGACGCCTCCTGCGTGGTGACCTCGACCAGGCGGACCCGCCGGGCCTCGATATCGCCCATCAGCTCCACCAGGCCGGGCACGTCGAAGACGTCCTGGAGGCATTCGCGGACCGCCTCCAGGACGATCGGGAACGAGCCGAACTCCGAGGCCACCTGGAGCAGTTGGGAGGCGCGCTGGCGCTGCTGCCACAGCGGGGTCCGCTTGCCGGGGCTGCGGCGTGGCAGCAGCAGCGCGCGGGCGGCGCACTCGCGGAAACGCGAGGCGAACAGTGCGGACCCGCCGACCTGGTCGGTGACCAGCTGCTCGATCTCGCCCTTGTCGAAGGCGACGTCCGCGGCGCCCACCGGCGACTGCTCGGGGTCGTACTCCGCGCCGCTGAGCCGGGGATCGGAGTCCAGCAGGTCGAGACCCATCAGATCGGCGTCGGGCAGCCGCAGCACGATTCCGTCGTCTGCGTGCATCGCCTGGGCGTCCAGGCCGTACTTCTCCTGGAGCCGTGCGCCGAGTGCCAGCGCCCAGGGGGCGTGCACCTGCGCGCCGAACGGCGAATGGATGATCACCCGCCAGTCGCCCAGCTCGTCCCGGAACCGCTCCACCACGATGGTCCGGTCGTCCGGCACATGGCCGCACGCCTGTCGCTGCTCGGCCAGATACGCCAGGACGTTGTCCGCGGCCCAGGTGTCCAGGCCCGCCGCCGACAGGCGGGCGCGGGCGGCCTCGGGCTCAAGCGCGCCCACCTCACGCAGCCACGCGCCCTGCGCCCGGCCCAGCTCCAGCGGGCGGCCCAGCTGGTCGCCCTTCCAGAACGGCAGCCTGCCGGGTGCGCCGGGCGCGGGTGTGACCAGCACCCGGTCCCGGGTGATGTCCTCGATCCGCCAGGAGGTGGTGCCGAGGGTGAAGACGTCACCGACCCGCGACTCGTAGACCATCTCCTCGTCCAGTTCGCCGACCCGGCCGCCGCCCTTCTTGGGGTCGGCCCCGGCGAGGAACACCCCGAACAGCCCGCGGTCCGGGATGGTGCCGCCCGAGGTGACGGCCAGGCGCTGGGCGCCCGGCCGGCCGGTCACCGTGTTCGCCACCCGGTCCCACACCAGGCGGGGCCGCAGCTCCGCGAAGGCGTCCGACGGATAGCGTCCGGCCAGCATGTCCAGCACCGCGGTGTACGCCGACTGCGGCAGCGACGCGAAGGGCGCGGCGCGGCGCACCACCGTGAGCAGTTCGTCCACGTCCCAGACGTCCATCGCCGTCATCGCGACGATCTGCTGGGCCAGCACGTCGAGCGGGTTCGCCGGCACCCGCAGCGCCTCGATGGCGCCCTCCCGCATCCGCTCGGTGACCACCGCGGACTGCACCAGATCGCCGCGGTACTTGGGGAAGACCACTCCCGTCGACACCGCGCCCACCTGGTGGCCGGCGCGGCCCACCCGCTGCAGGCCGGAGGCGACCGAGGGCGGCGACTCCACCTGGACCACCAGGTCGACCGCGCCCATGTCGATGCCCAGCTCCAGGCTGGAGGTGGCCACGACCGCCGGCAGTCTGCCCGCCTTCAGGTCCTCCTCCACCAGGGCGCGCTGCTCCTTGGAGACCGAGCCGTGGTGCGCCCGGGCCAGCACGGGAGCCGCGCCGCGGGCCGCGCCGGACTGCGCCATGATCTGCGCGGGCGACTGCTCGTCGGGCAGCGCCTCGCCCTCCGCGCGCTCGTGCGCCAGTTCGTTGAGCCTGTTGCACAGCCGCTCGGCGAGCCGCCGGGAGTTGGCGAACACGATCGTGGACCGGTGGGCCTGCACCAGGTCGGCGATCCGCTCCTCCACATGCGGCCAGATGGACGGGCGCTCGGCCGGCCCGGCCGCGGGCCCGGTGTGCTCGGCCGGCTCGGTGACCGGCGAGCCGCCCAGCTCGCCCAGATCCTCGACCGGGACGACCACCGAGAGGTCGAAGTCCTTCTGGGACGGCGGCTGGACGATCGTCGCCCGGCGCTGCGGGGACAGATACCGGGCGATCTCGTCCACCGGGCGGACCGTCGCCGACAGGCCGATCCGGCGGGCCGGGCGGTCGAGCAGCTGGTCCAGCCGCTCCAGGGAGAGCGCCAGGTGAGCGCCCCGCTTGGTGCCGGCCACCGCGTGCACCTCGTCCAGGATCACCGTCTCCACGCCGCTCAGTGCCTCGCGGGCCGCCGAGGTCAGCATCAGGAACAGTGACTCGGGGGTGGTGATGAGGATGTCCGGGGGCCGGGTGACCAACGCGCGGCGCTCGGCGGGCGGGGTGTCGCCGGACCGGATGCCGACGCGCACCTCGGGCTCCGGCAGCCCCAGCCGCACCGATTCCTGACGCAGGCCCGCGAGCGGGCTGCGCAGATTCCGCTCGACGTCCACCGCCAGGGCCTTCAGCGGCGACACGTAGAGCACGCGGCAGCGGCGGCGCGCCTCGGCCGGCGGCGGGGTGGCGGCCAGCCGGTCCAGCGCGGCCAGGAACGCGGCCAGCGTCTTCCCCGAGCCGGTGGGCGCGACGACCAGCACGTCCGACCCCTCCGCGATGGCCGACCACGCCCCTGCCTGGGCCGCGGTGGGCTCGCGGAAGGCCCCCGTGAACCACCCGCGGGTGGCCGGGGAGAAGCCGGCGAGGCTGCTGGGAATGGACTGATCGGACATGGCTCCCATCCTGCCTCGCCGGACCGACAGTCCGCTGGCCTCCGCGTCCGGCCTGTGGATAACTCCTGGCGCGGTCATACCGTCATGTCGTCACAATGGCGTATGAGCGACGGCGAGCGGGCACGGCACTGGGAGCACCCCGGCCTGCCGGGCGTCGACCTGCTCAGGGCCCGCTACATCCGCCACACCTTCGCCCGCCACGCGCACGACGGCTATGTCATCGCCGCGGTCACCGGCGGCGTCGAGGGCATCGGGCTGCCCGGCGGACCCGAGCGGGCCGGACCCGGCCAGGTCGTGCTGATCAATCCCGAGGTCCCGCACACGGCCTACGCGGGAGCCGAGGGCGGCTGGAGCTACCGCGTGCTCTACCCGTCGCGCGAGGTCGTCGCCTCCGTCGCCGCCGAGGCCACCGCCCTGCGCGGCACCCCCAGTTTCACCGCGCACGTCCTGGACGACCCGTGGGCCGCGCGCATGATCGCCGACGTGCACCGCGCCGCCGAGGGCGACGACCCGCTGGCCGCGGACACCGCGATGCGGCTCGTGGTGGCCCGCCTGCTGGCTGGGCACGCCGCAGCTTCCCCCTCCGCACCGGCGCCCGCCGCGCCGCACGGCGCCGGCCCGGCCGCCGCCGCACGCGCCCGCGACCTGCTCGCCGCCTCGCTGACCCGGCCGCCGAGCCTGGCCCGGCTGGCCGCCGACACTGGCACCAGCCCCTTCGCGCTGCTGCGCGCCTTCAAACGCGCCTACGGACTGCCGCCGCACGCCTGGCTGACCGGCGAACGGGTGCGGGCCGCCCGCCGGCTCCTGGAAGCCGGCCTCGGGCCCGCCGACACCGCGGCCGCCGTCGGCTTCACCGACCAGTCCCACCTGAACCGCCACTTCGGCCGTATCGTCGGCGTCCCGCCGGGCGCGTACCAGCGCGAGCGCAAGAACGTCCAAGACCGCGCCCGCCGCGATCCGTAGCGTCGGGAGGGTGACCGCACCTTCCGTATCCCAGAGCAGTCCCGTTCCCCAGGAGCAGCCGCCCGCGGACCGCGCGGCCGTCGTGCGCGACGCGCTCGGCGTGGGCGTCGCCGTGGGCCTGTCCGGCTTCGCCTTCGGCGTCACCTCCGCGGGCGCCGGGCTCTCCCTGGCGCAGACCTGCGCGCTGTCCCTGCTGGTCTTCACCGGCGCCTCGCAGTTCGCCCTGGTCAGCGCGCTCGGCGCGGGCGGCAACCCCTTCGCCGCCGCGGCCGGGGCGCTCTTCCTCGGCACCCGCAACGCCTTCTACGGTCTGCGCCTGTCCCAACTGCTGGGACTGCGCCCGGCGATGCGCCCGCTGGCCGCCCAGTGGGTCATCGACGAGACCTCCGCCGTCGCCCTCGCCCAGCCCGACCGCTCCCGCGCCCGCCTCGGCTTCACGGTCACCGGGGCCACCCTGTACGTGCTGTGGAACCTGACCACCCTGGTCGGCGCCCTCGGGGCGTCCGCGCTCGGCGACCCCGACGCCTGGGGCCTGGACGCGGCCGGCCCCGCGGTCTTCCTCGCGCTGCTCGCACCGATGGTGAAGGGCCGCACCGAGCGGGCCGTCGCTGGACTCGCCGTGGTGCTCGCCCTGGTGTGCCTGCCGCTGCTGCCCGCAGGCGTCCCGGTGCTGGTGGCCGCGCTGGCCGCCCCCGCGGTGCTGGCCGCCGCACGGCTGCGGACGGGGGCGGCCCGATGAGCGCCGCGGCCGACACCTGGACCGCCGTCGCGGTCACCGCGGCGGGTTGCTACGCGGTGAAACTGACCGGCCTGTCCGTCCCGGCGGGGCTGCTCCAGCGGCCGGTCGTCAGGCGGCTCGCGGCCCTGGTCCCGATCGCCCTGCTGGCCGCGCTCACCGCGCTGCAGACGTTCGGCGCCGACGACCTGCGCCCGGTCCTGGACGCACGCTCCGCCGGTCTCGCCGCCGCGGCCCTCGCCCTGCTGCTGCGCGCCCCCTTCCTCGTCGTGGTCGCGGCCGCGGTGCTCGTCACCGCCGCCGTGCGCGCGATCGCCGGAGGCTAGCGCGCCCGGAGATCCGTACGGCTGGCCCGGGACCCGCCGCCCCGGGGGCGGGTGCGCACCGCGCCCCGCCCTTGTGACGCGCCGCGCCATACTGGCACCCATGCGGCTGACGATTTTCTGGGAACGGATGCGTGCGCAGTTCGGCGAGACCTACGCCGACTCCTTCGCGCGCGACCACGTGATGTCCGAACTGGGCGGCCGCACGGTGATGGAGGCGCTGGAGGCCGGCTGGGAGGCCAAGGACGTGTGGCGCGCGGTCTGCGCCGCCATGGACGTGCCCCCCGCCCGCCGCTGACGCCCCGCCGCGGGCGGCGCCGGCGGACCGCGGGGCGACGGCTTCGGGGCGCGCTCCGATCCGCCCGTTGGTGCAAATGGGTTGATATCAGGACTTGACGGCCCGAGGACCCCAGACTTGGCCCTGTGGCAGGAAGCGAGGAGACCCGCGAGCCGGACGGCGGCCCGCCGCACGGCGAGGCGCGGCCGACCCGCGCCCGGATGCCGCGCTGGCTGCCGCGCGCCATGCTCCTCGCGCTCGCGCTGGTCGCCTGCTACCAGTTCGCGCACTGGGTCTTCAGCCGCCTGATCGGCCTGCTCGTCAACGTCCTGGTCTCGTTCTTCTGCGCCGTGGCCATCGAGCCCGCGGTCGACTGGATGTCCCGCAGGGGCATGCGCCGCGGACTGGCCACCGGCGTGGTGCTGCTGGTGCTGTTCCTCGCCTCGGCCGGTTTCGTCCTGGCCCTCGGCTCGCTGCTGGTCGACCAGATCAGCACGATCGCCGACAACCTCCCGCGGTACGTGCACGACGTCGTGGTGTGGATCAACCGCACCTTCGGCAGCCACCTGGACACCGGCCACCTCAGGGACAGGGTGCTGCACTCCGACTGGGTGCGCACCTACCTGTCCAACGGCGCCAGCAGCGTGTGGGGCATCTCGGCCACGGTCGTCGGCACCGTCTTCCAGATCTTCACCGTGCTGCTCTTCACGTACTACATGGCCGCCGACGGCCCCCGGCTGCGGCGCGCCCTGTGCTCCCTGCTGCCGCCGGCCCGGCAGGCCGAGGTGCTGCGCGCGTGGGACATCGCCGTCGCGAAGACCGGCGGCTACCTCTACTCGCGCGCGCTGATGGCCCTCATCTCCGGCGTCGCCCACTACGTCCTGCTGCAGGTGCTCGACGTCCCCTACGCGCCCGCCCTGGCGGTCTGGGTCGGCGTGGTCTCCCAGTTCGTGCCCACCGTCGGCACGTACCTGGCGGGCGCGCTGCCCGTCCTCATCGCGTTCACCGAGGACCCGTGGGACGCGCTGTGGGTGCTGTGCTTCGTCGTGGTCTACCAGCAGTTCGAGAACTACCTGCTGCAGCCGCGGATCACCGCGCGGACCGTGGACATCCATCCCGCGGTGGCCTTCGGCTCGGTGATCGCGGGAACGGCGCTGCTGGGCGCGGTCGGCGCGCTCATCGCCATCCCGGCGACCGCCACCCTCCAGGGCTTCTTCTCGGCCTACGTGCGGCGCTACGAGGTCGACGACCCGCGGCTGTGAGCGTCGCCCGGGCCCGCCGCGGCACCCGTACCGCGCCGGCCGCCGCCGAGCGGCTCGGGCGGGGCACGGTCCGGCGGGTCGCTTGACATGAAAATCGAACAGCCATTCTTATGATGGGGCGGGTGGTTTTCCACAGGCCCGTGAAGACGTCCGGCGCGTTGTCAGTGGCAGGCGCTAGCGTCGTGGACGTGAAGCGATCGAACCAGACATCCCGGGTGGAACCCATGGCAGGAAACGACCGCGAGAAGGCGCTCGACGCCGCGCTCGCACAGATTGAACGGCAGTTCGGCAAGGGCGCCGTCATGCGCCTCGGCGACCGGCCGAATGAGCCCATCGAGGTCATCCCCACCGGGTCCACCGCGCTGGACGTGGCGCTCGGCGTGGGCGGCCTGCCGCGCGGCCGCGTGGTGGAGGTGTACGGCCCGGAGTCCTCCGGCAAGACCACCCTCACGCTGCACGCGGTGGCCAACGCCCAGCGGGCCGGCGGCACGGTGGCGTTCGTGGACGCCGAGCACGCCCTCGACCCCGACTACGCCAAGGCCCTCGGCGTCGACACGGACAACCTGATCCTGTCCCAGCCGGACACCGGCGAACAGGCGCTGGAGATCGTGGACATGCTGGTCCGCTCCGGCGCGATCGACCTGATCGTCATCGACTCCGTGGCAGCCCTCGTGCCGCGGGCCGAGATCGAGGGCGAGATGGGCGACTCGCACGTGGGTCTTCAGGCCCGCCTGATGAGCCAGGCGCTGCGCAAGATCACCAGCGCGCTCAACCAGACGAAGACCACCGCCATCTTCATCAACCAGCTCCGCGAGAAGATCGGTGTGATGTTCGGCTCGCCGGAGACCACCACCGGTGGCCGCGCGCTGAAGTTCTACGCCTCGGTCCGGATCGACATCCGCCGGATCGAGACGCTCAAGGACGGCACCGACGCGGTCGGCAACCGCACCCGCGTCAAGGTGGTCAAGAACAAGGTCGCGCCGCCCTTCAAGCAGGCCGAGTTCGACATCCTCTACGGCCAGGGCATCAGCCGCGAGGGCGGCCTGATCGACATGGGCGTCGAGCACGGCTTCGTCCGCAAGTCCGGCGCCTGGTACACCTACGAGGGCGACCAGCTCGGCCAGGGCAAGGAGAACGTCCGCAACTTCCTCAAGGACAACCCCGACCTGGCGGACGAGATCGAGAAGCGCATCAAGGAGAAGCTCGGCGTGGGCGTCCCCAAGACCGAGGCCCCCGGCACCCAGCCGGGCACGGACGCGGCGGGCCCGGCGGCGGACGCCCCGGTCGCGGCCAAGGCCGAGGTCCCGGCCCCGAAGAAGGCGACCAAGGCCACCGCCGCCAAGGCCTGACGCCATGGCGCGCAGGTCCCAGGAACGCGGCGGCTCTTCCGAGTCGAGGGCCTCGCGAGAGCCGCCGCTCGATCCGGAGGAGCAGGCGCGGGCACTCTGCCTGCGTCTGCTCACCGGAACCCCCCGCACCCGCAGGCAGTTGGCCGACGCCATGCGGAAGCGGGAGATCCCCGACGACGTGGCCGAGCACGTCCTGGAGCGCTTCCAGGACGTCGGCCTGATCGACGACCAGGCGTTCGCCAACGCCTGGGTGGAGTCCCGGCACCGGGGGCGCGGGCTGGCCCGCCGCGCCCTGGCCCGCGAGCTGCACCACCGCGGGGTGGACGCGGAGCTGGTCACCGAGGCCGTCGCCCTCCTGGACTCCGAGCAGGAGGAGGAGACCGCACGGGAGCTGGTACGCCGCAGGCTCCCGAGCACCCGGGGCCTCGACCGTGACAAGCGCATCCGCCGCCTCGCGGGCATGCTCGCCCGCAAGGGCTACTCGGAGGGCCTGGCCCTCAAAGTGGTCCGCGACGCCCTCGCCCAGGAGCGCGCCGCGGGGGAGTCCGAGGACGACGGGGCCGAGCCCTGGCTGTGGGACTGACCCGACCCGCCTCCGCGGGCCGGGCGCCGTCCCGCACGACGGAAGTGCCACCGGGCGCCGCGCCCCCGGGCCCCGGCAGCACGCTGGGACCGACGGCCGCCCGGACCCCAGGCCACCTCGGGGCCACCGCCCGGCTAACGCGTCGTGCCGCCCACCCGGCGTCCGGTCTGCTTGCCGCCGCCCGGCCGGCCCCCGTCGGTCGCCTCGCCGCGTGGTGCGCCCGGCGCACCCCCGAGCGCGGGGGGCACGTCCTCATCGGCGGCGCCCGGGGTCGGCGGACCGCCGCGAGCCAGGTCGGCGTAGGAGTACAACTCGGCCGGGCGGCAGCCCACCATCGCCGTCACCAGGCGGCCGTCCGGCCGGATGAGCAGCACGGTGTGCGCGGTGGCGCCCGGATAGCCCTCCGCGACGAGCAGCTCGGCGCGGGTCGGCAGCGCGGCCACCGCGGAGGCCAGCCGCGGCATCAGCCCCGCCCTCAGCCAGTGCCGGGAATCCCACACGCCGGTGCCCGGAGCGATCAGCACCACCACCAGGCCCCGCCCGAGCCGGTCGCGCAGCCGCCCCACGGTGCCGTCCAGCGCGGTCACCGGGACATCGCTGACCAGGCCGCCAGGCGGCGTGTCGCAGTCGGCCACCAGCGGGGACGCGCCGGTCCTGCCGCCGCCGCGGGGCGCGGGCAGCGCGAGCGGCGAGCGGACGTACGCCGAGGCGGCGGCGCTGCCCCGCCCCAGGTGGCTGTCGGTGAGGATCTCGGCCTGGCCGCGCGAGGACCCCGACAGGCTCTGCCGCACGGCCTGCCAGGCGCCGGTCGCCCGCAGCAGCGGAAGCGCCTGGTCCGCGGCGCGCAGCCGGATGCCGACGGCACCGCGGCGCTCGGCCTCGTAACTGTCCAGCAGCAGCCGGGACGCGCCGTCGTGCCAGGCCAGGCCGAGCTTCCAGGCGAGGTTCTCCGCGTCCCGCAGCCCCTCCTCGACGCTCTGCGCGCCGAGCGCGCCCATCAGGTGCGCCGCGTCGCCGGCCAGGAAGACCCGCCCGGCCCGCCAGCGGCGCGCCAGCCGCTGGTGCACCGGGTAGTCGGCCGAGCCGATCACCTCGTACGGGGGCACATGGCCGCACCAGGCGGTCAGCGAGGACCGTACGCGGTCCACCAGCGCGTCGGAGGTGAGCCGGCCGCCCTGGACCGGCAGCAGCCAGTCCAGCCGCCACAGGTCGCCCGGCAGCGGCCTGGCGGTGATCTCCTGGCCGGCCGGGGCGCCGGGCGGGTCGCGGTGCAGCAGCGCCACGCCGGGCTCCGGCAGCTCGGTGCGCAGCACCGCGACCGCGTGCCGGTCCACCCCGGTGCGCCCGGGGAACCGCACGCCCAGCAGCTTGCGGACGGTCGACCGGGAGCCGTCGCAGCCCACGAGGAAGCTGCCCCGCCACCACGTGTCGTGGGAGCCGGTGGTGTGCACGTTCACACCGTGGCCGTCCTGCTCGACCGTGTCCGCCTTGCAGCCCGGCACGATCCGCACCGAGGCGCAGGTCAGCAGCGCCGCGCGGAGCCCCTGCTCCAGCAGGTGCTGGGCGATGTGGACGGGGGCGTCCGAAGCCCCGGAGCCGACGCCCGCACCCGCCCCGGCCGCACCGCGGTCCTCGGCCCCGCCACGGCCGCAACTCTGGAGCGGCTGGGCTACG
>JAJSZB010000329.1:0-7989 GCA_050613715.1 Streptomyces sp. IBSBF 3018 | reverse complement strand
ACCTCGGGTTTGGTGGCGGACGGGGGACGGGCGGCGCACGGGCGCCGGGACCAGATGTCGTACGGGCCGGCGGTCGTACGGGGGCACGGCGTGCGGGTATGCGGGCGTATGGGTGGGGGAGCGCGTCGGCGTGCGTGCGGGTAGACGAGCGCGGGCCCTTTCCCGGGCCGGCGCCCGGCTCAGAGCCAGGTCAGGTCAGGTCAGCGGAAGTGGGCGTGGCGCGGGTGCGACAGGCTCAGGCGTGGACGGCGTTTCTGCGGTCCGTGTTCATGGCCGTGCCGGCGGCGCACCGGGGCCGCGCCGGTCGGCACGGAAGACGACGCCACGGGCAGCGGACCCCACGCGGGCCAGAACAGGTCCGAGCGGAACAGCTCGCGGACCAGCCGCCGTCGGGCGTCCGACTCCAGCTCGTCCCGCAACGCGCCGCCGCGCAGCACCGCGCCCGGGCCCAGCAGTGCCTCCACGACGGCGATCGCGCCTGACGTGTCGCCGTGGTCCAGGCGTGCGCGGACGTCGGATAGGCAGTCCGGTCTGCGGTGCGCCTGGTCGATCGCGCGCAGGCAGGGCAGCGGAGTGCCGGTCAGCGCGACCAGCAGCTCCTCGCGCCGCAGTTCGTCGGGGTCGTGGTCGAGCGCGGTCAGCACGCCGTCGACCAGGCCGATCCGGTGCAGCGTGCCGCCGCACTCCACCAGCCGGGTCGAACCCGGCGGCCGGTCCGGCGCGGCCGTACGCGCCGGCGTGCCATCGGGCGCCAACGCCGCGGCCACCAGCGGGTGGAGAGCGTCGGCACCGATCAAGCCTGCCCGCAGCAGCGCGAGATCGGGCGGTGTCCACGTCGCGGCGTCCGGCAGCACCGGCAGTACCGGCAGGCCGCGTACGGCGCGCCGCCCGCTCGCCGCGGAGATCCGTACGCCGTCCGGGCGTTCGCAGCCGGCGTCACCGTCACCGCCGCCCTCACCGACGCCGTGTCCGTACGGCTCCACGAGCAGCCGCCGCCGACCGCCGACCCGTACGGCCACCGGGCCCGCGGGCAGTCCTTCCGCGCGCAGCAGGATCGCGGCCTCGGCCGCCCACCGGTGGACCGCGAGCCCGTCGCCGAAGTCGCCGGAACAGTCCGGGAGTTCGGTCGAGGGCAGGTCGGCCCCCGAGCGGGTCCGCAGCTCACCGGCCCGGCGCGCGTCCCACAGATGCCGGTGCAGGTCGAGACGGAAGCGCCGGCTCGGACGGGGATGCGGGTGCCGGCGTGCGGCGGCGTCGGGGCGCGAACCGTCCCACAGCGCGAGGGCGAACCGCTGGCCGGCGTCCGCCCACGCAGGCGGTGTCCTGGCCACCAGCCGCAGCGGCGTGGGGAGTCGGCTGGCGGCGCCCTCGGCGTACCGCGCGAGTTCGATCGTCAGCCCGGGCCGCAGCAGTCCGTCCGGCGCGATGCGCGGCATGTGCCAGCGCAGCAGGTCCGGGGCCAGCGCCCGAAGGTCGGCGCGCACGGAGGCGGCCACATCAGAGCCCCAAGTCCGCGCCACCGCACGGAGGTTCAGCTCGACGTCGACGCCCGCGGCGGCACACGCCCCCGCCCAGTCGCCCGCCTCGCGGCGGTCCGTGGCGGTCTCGATCACACGCGGCGGCACAGCGAACTGCCGCACGCGCAACCAGTACGAGGTGCGGGTCTCCCCGCGCGAGGTCCGAACGGCTGCCGTCACCGTTCACCTTGCGCGGACGGGACCCCCATTCTGCGAGAGGAGTCAGTCATCCCGATCACCGTAGCCCCGGCGAGCGGCCGCGCGCCAGCCCTTTCCTCCCGGCCCGCTACCCCCGCGCCGGCACCCGGTTGCGCCCGGTTGTGCGCCGGGGCAACTTTGCGGTAGTGAATAGCCGCGGAAACTAGCGCGTAGTTCTAGTACCCGGTGGTCTACCGTCTGACCAGCACAGGTTGTGGCTGGCGCTACGCGTTCCTCCTGTGCCATGATCCCCGCGAGTCCTCCGCGCTCCGCGGGGGGTGTGTTCGACGAGGAGCACGTAACAGATGCAAAGCCCGATGAATGCTGACGCGGAAGACCAGATCTTCATGTGGATCTGGCCGATCTGAGCTGAACGACGGGGGGCCGTTCAAGAACCGGCGGCCCCCGGCGCTTCCAGTCGGGCGCGGACGGTCTCGGCCTCGGGCAGGCCCAGCGTGCGGTAGACGTCGAGGGCCCGTGCGAAGTAGTCGTGTGCCGCGGCCGCGCCCTGCGTGGCCTCCGCGACCTGGCCCAGGCCCTCCAGCGCCTGACCGATCGCGAGCGGGATGTCGATCTCCTCGCCCACCCGCAGCGCCTCCTCGAACGTTGCCGTCGCGAGCCCGTACTGGCGCGAGGCGAGTTGGGTGTACGCCGTTCCCACGAGCGCGCGTTGACGCGCGTAGCGATCTCCGATCCGCTCGGAGACGTGCTCGGCCATCTGGAAGTTGAGCCGGGCCTCCGCCGGACTTCCCGCTTCCAGGTACGTCGTCCCGAGCGAGATCAGGACGTCCGCCTCGCCGCGGGGGTCGCCGGTCTCCCGGTAGGTGTCGAGGGCCCGCCGGTAGAAGCTCAGGGCCTTCTCCATGTCACCGTCCGCACGGAACGTCGTCCCGAAGTTGGCGTAGAGATCGGACAGTTCGGGCTTCCCGCCGATGACCCGGACCAGGGCGAGGGAGCGTTCGTAATAGCCGCGCGCCTCGTCGGGATGTCCCATCTGCCGGGCGATCTCGCCGATGTTGTTCAGCGCCCGCACCTGTCCCCTCTTGTCCCCGATCGCCGTCTGGATCTCCAGCGCCGCGCGGAAGCGTTCCGCCGCCTCCTGGTTGCGGCCGGCGTGGGAGAGGGCGATGCCGAGGAGGCGCAGCGTGTCGCCCTCGCCCTTGCGGCTGCCGGAAGCCCGGTGGAGGGCGAGCGCCCGGTCGAAGCACGCCGTCGCCTCGGCGCGGCGGCCGGAGATCAGATGGCAGCGGCCCATCTCGAACAGCGCCTGCGCCTGGATGTCCTCGCGGTGGTGCCGCTCGCCGATGTCCAGCGCGCGCCGCGCGTGCCGCAGGGCGTCGTCGTGGGCGCCCTGGCTCCACAGCAACGACGCCATTTCCACGGTGAGTTGGCCGGTGGTCGCGTCGTCGCCGCGGTCCTGCGCGAAGGTGAGCGCGGTGGCGTACAGCTCCGCGCCGGCCTCCCACGCGCCCCAGGACAGGAAGGAGTGCGCGAGGACGTGCGGGAAGAGCACGGCGTGGTGCGGGGAGCGGGCCGCCGCGAGCCGGGCCGCGGCCAGCAGGTTCGTACGCTCAAGGTCGAGCCATGCCTCGCCCTCGTCGGCGGTGCGGATGCCCGCGCCCGGCGGCGTGCCGTCCCATGTGCCGGGAGCCCCCGGCAGCCCTGTTTCCGCGGCCTCCACGCCTGTGTGCGGCGGGAGTTGGTCCAGGCGCGGGTGGTGGGGGTGGGCGAGCCGGTCGGCGTGGTGGGCCTGCGCGAGGTAGTGGTCGAGCATCCGCCGCAGCGCCGCGTCGCGTTCCGCGGGAGAGTCCTCGCGCTCGGCGGTGCGCAGGGCGAATTCGCGGACCAGGTCGTGCGCGCGGATGCGGTCGCGTCCGCTCTCCTCGACCAGGTGCGCGTCCAACAGCGCGTCCACGCCGCGCCGTACGCGGTCCCCGGGCAGTCCGCCGGGCCCGCCGGCCAGTGCCGCGGCGACGTCGACCGCCAGATCGGGGCCCGGGTGCAGCGCGAGGCGGCGGAAGAGGTGCTGCTGGTCGGGCTCCAACTCGGCGTAGCAGAGCCGGAACGCGGCGCCGATGCCGGTCGGTGCGCCGGCCGGGCCGTCGATCTCGTCCAGCACCGAGCCCGCCTGCTCCAGCCGGTCCGCGAGGTCCTCGATGTCCCAGCCGACACGGTGGTGCAGCCGCGCGGCGATCATGCGCAGCCCGAGCGGGTGGCACCCGCACAGGTCGACCGTGCGGCGCAGCGCCGCACGGTCGGTGATGCGGCCCGGGCCGACGATCCGGGTGAACAACTGCGCGGCCTGCGCGGGCGACGGCACGTCCAGCGCCAGCGACAGCGCGCCCTCCAGGTCGGTCAGCCGGTGGCGGCTGGTCACCAGCACCGAGCAGCCGGGCGTGCCGGGCAGCAGCGGGCGCACCTGGGCGGCGTCGGCGGCGTCGTCGAGGACCACGATGGCCCGCCGTCTGGCCATCGACTCCCGCCACAGCGCGGCGCGTTCCTCCAGCCCCGAGGGCAGCTTGTCCGGTGCGAGGCCGAGCGCCGTCAGCAGCCCGGACAGCGCCGCGCCCGGGCCGAGCGGTCCCTGCGGGCCGTGCGCGCGCAGGTTGAGGTAGAGCCGGTCGGGGTGGCGCTCGCGCAGCAGGTTGGCGACGCGGACGGCCAGTTGGGTCTTGCCGACGCCGGGCATCCCGTGCACGACCGCCAGCGGTAACGCCGTGGGCGTGGCCGGGCTGTCCAACTCCGCGACCAGCAGCCTGATCTCCTCCTCGCGGCCGGTGAAGTCGGAGATGTCGCGCAGCAGGTTGTCCAGGGGCGCCAGGCGCGGACGGGGCGGTGCGGCGGGCCGCAACAGGTCCTGGTCGCCGCGCAACACCCGTTCGTGCACCGCCTGGAGATCGCGGCCGGGCTCCAGCCCGAGTTCGTCGAGCAGGCGTCGGCGCGCGGTCCGGTACGCGGCGAGTGCCTCGCCGGGTCTGCCGCACCGGTAGAGCGCGATCATCAGATCCGCGACCACCGGCTCCACCACTGGGCTGCTCGCCGCCAACTCCTTGAGCTCGCTGATGAGGTGGGCGTGCCGGCCCAGCGACAGCTCGAGCCGGATGCGGGTCTCGGTCGCCTCGCGCAGCTCCTCGCGCAGGCGTTCACGCACCGACGCCGCCCACAACCCGGTGAGATCGGCCAGCGGTTCGGCCCGGCGCAGCGCCTCCGCCTGGCGGAACAGGCGTACCGCGTCCTCGGTGTCGCCGCGGTCGACGGCCTGCCGGGCCTGCCGGCACAGCCTGCGGAACTCCAGCAGGTCCACCGCGTCCGGCGCGACCCGCAGCGTGTACATGCGGGAGGAGGAGGCGTCGAGCTGCGGAGCGTCACCGCCCGCGCCGCGCAGCCGCCCGCGCAGCCGGGAGATGTAACTCTGCAGCGTCTCCACGGCGCTTGGCGGCGGGGTGCCGTCCCACACGTGGTCGATCAGCCGGTCCACCGGCACCGCGCGGCCCTCGGCCATCAACAGCACGGCCAGAACCCGCCGTTCCTGCGGGGAACCGAGCCGGTGCGTCCGGCCGTGCGCCCAGAGCTCCAAGGGCCCGAGCATCCGTAGTTCCACCTGCGGTCTCCCCGTGCCGATCGTGCCCGATCCGCCCGCCCCCGACGCGGCCCGGCGGCATGCGGGTGCCGCCCAAGTCAGCAGTGTGGCACGCGCTTTACCACGTACGGCAGAGGACGGGGAGGCGTTGGGAACGCCCGGAGCGCGGCGTTTCGGCCATTCGGCAACGGGCTGTCCGAAGGGCGCTCCGGTCGGCGCGCATTCCGCTTCCGCACGCGACCCGTGTACGCCCCACCGATCGCGCAGGTGTCGCGCCCCGGGCGCTGCCGGGCCCGGCGGCGGGCTGTCGGCGGCCGCTTCCCGCACGGAGGCGTGCGCCCCCCGGCGCATCGTCAATCGGCCAATGTTCGTCCGTGTCCACGAGTGCGCCTGTTTGTCCGCAGCCGATCGCGGGGAGACCGAATCGAGGCGCGGACGCGGCGCGCAGCGGGCACGGCACCGCGCGGCGGACCGACCGGGGCACCGCGGCCGGCGGGGCGGCGCGGGTCCGGGGGAGCGTTGGGGGGCTGCGTGACCCGTGAGGTGGGGAACGACCTGTCGGGGACGGTGCACGGGCCCACCGTGCAGGCGGGCGCGATCCACGGGGATGTGTACTTCGGCGGCGTCGCCGGCCCCCCGCACGGCGCGCAGGACCGCAGGACGCACCGCGTGCCGCGCCAACTCCCCGCGGCCCCGCGGCACTTCACCGGCCGGGCGGACGCGCTGGCCGCGCTCGACGCGGCGCACGCGGGGGACGCGGCGCTCGGCGGGGACGCGGACCCGGCCGACGCGCCCGCGCTCGCCCTGGTCAGCGGACCGCCCGGGGTCGGCAAGACCTCGCTCGCGCTGACGTGGCTGCGGCGGCGCCGGGAGGAGTTCCCCGACGGGCAGTTGTACGTCGACCTGCGCGGCAACGTCGCCGGCCGGCCGCCCGTCGCGCCCAGCACGGTGCTGCCGCGCTTCCTGCACGCCCTCGGCGTACCGCCCGACCACGTGCCGGCCGAACTCGCGGAGCAGACCGCGCTGTTCCGTACCGTCACCGCCGACCTTCGCCTCGCGGTGCTCTGTGACAACGCGCTGTCCGCGGCGCAGGTCCGGGCGCTCGCGCCGGCCGGCGGCGGCAGCGTCTGCGTGGTCACCAGCCGGTGGCAGCTCACGTCGCTGCTGCTGGACGGCGCGGTCATGGTGCCGCTGGAGCCCCTCGACGCCGACGCGGCCGTGCAGTTGCTCGGCCGGATCGCCGGGCCCGAGCGGATCGCCGGCGACGAGGCGGCGGCGTACCGCTTCGTGGCCACCTGCGGCCGGTTCCCGCTGGCGGTGTGCGTCGGCGCGGCGCTGCTGTCCGCCCGGCCGGGGTGGACGGTCGCCGATGTCACAGCCGACCTGATGGCCGCGGCAACGGCCGCGGGTAGCGGTGCGGGTACGGGCGCGGAGGCCGCGGACGGCCGCGCGGGCGGGTCGGCGGGCGGTGCCGGGGACGGTTTCGGGAGCGGTTCCGGCGGCTCCGGTGGCGGCTCCGGCGGCGGCCGGGGCGCCGCGTCCGTGCGCGGTGTCGTCGGACGTGGCGCCGCGTACGACGACGCCGTGGACGACGAACACGGCACCGGCACCGAGGAGTTCTCCATGACCGCAAGCCTCGACCAGGCGTACGCCGCGCTGCCGCCGGACGCCGCGCGGCTCTACCGCAGGCTCGGACTCCACCCGGGCCCCGAGTTCGCCGGGACCGTCGCCCAGGCCGTCGCCGCGGCGCGGCCGCCCGTCGCCGGGGCGCTCGGTACGACCGGCGTGGTGCCCGGACTGCGCGGCGCCGCACCCGCGTTGGAGGCGCTCGTGGACGCGAACCTGCTCAGCAGCCCGCGGCCCGGCCGCTACCGCTTCCACGACCTGATCCAACGGCACGCCCTCGGCCGCGCGTTCGCCGACGACCCGGAGACGGTGCGCGCCGAGACCGTACGGCGGCTGCTGGACCACTACTTGGCGACCGCGGACCGCGCCGACCGCGTGCTCGCGCCGCAACGCCACCGGCCGGCACCCGAGTTCTTCGCCCGGGCGCCCGGGGACGGGGACCAGGGCGGGGACGGGGACGGCGTCTCGGCGGTGGCCGACACCGGGCCCGCGTTGCCGGACGGCGCGGCGGCGCTCGCGTGGTTCGACGCGGAGCGCGGAAACCTCGTCGCCGCGCAGCAGTTGGCCGTCGACCAGGGCCTGGACACCGTGGCCTGGCAGCTCGCCGACGCGATGTGGGTCCTGTTCAACTCGCTGCGGCACATGGCCGACTGGATCACCACGCACGAGGTCGGCGCCGACGCGGCCCGCGCGTGCGGTCACACCCTCGGGGAGGCGCGGCTGCGCACGGGCCTGGGCGTCGCACTGCGCGAGGCGGGCCGGCACCGCGAGGCGCTCACCGCGTTCGACCGGGCGGTCGAGCTGCGCCGGGCGATCGGCGATCGCCGCGGGGAGGCGCTGGTCCTGCACCACGCCGCGCTCGCGCACCGCGCGCTGGGCGAACTCGCCCGGGCCGGCGAGCTCCTGCGGACCGCCCTCGCCCTCCAGGACGAGGCCGGCGCGCCGCGCGACCGGGCCCGCGCCCACGCGGCGCTCGGCGAGATCGCCAGCCTCACCGGCGACCACGAGGAGGCCCTCGCCCACCTCACGACCGCCCACGCCCTGATCACCACCCCGGCCCCTCCGGCC
>JAJSZB010000328.1:0-8023 GCA_050613715.1 Streptomyces sp. IBSBF 3018 | reverse complement strand
CCCACCGGGTCGGGGCCCACCGGGTCCGGGGCTGTCGGGGGCGTCGGCACCTCCGCGTCCGCCGGTGACGCCGACTCCGGGGGTGCGTCCGGGGGCGGGATGCCGGCGAATCTGGGTGCTGCCGCGCGCTCCTGGCTGTGCGACCTGGCACGGGCCGGCTGGCGGGGGCTGGACCACGAGCTGGTGGCCGGCGCGGCTCCCGTCGTGTCCGCGATGCTGCCGGACCCGGCGCTGCGCCGGGCCGCGGCGCTGCTGGACGGCTTCGCCGCCGAGCTGGCCGCGTCCTGCCCGGGCGCGACGCTGGAGCGGGTACCCGCGCGACGCTGGGGCGATCTGTGGGCGCGCGCCATGGTCCTCACCCTGCCCGGCGCCATGGGAGCGCCCGCGCCCGGCGCCGCCACAGGCCGGCTGCTGCCGCTCGGCGTGGACCTGCACGAGCACGCGACCGCCGCGCAGGCCCAGGTCCACGCGGTGTTCGAGCCGACCGACGGCGGCCCGGCGCGGCTGGTGCGGGCGAGCGTGTCGGCGCCCAAGCCGGACACCGTCGTCGGCGCGGGCGTGTGGCAACTGCTGCGCCCGCACATGTCGCTGCTGGCAGCCGCGGCCGAGGGCCGCTCGATGGACCTCGCCGACATGCCGCTCACCGCCGAGGGCGACCTGCTGTGGGACGACGCGCGGGCCCGTGACGGCGGGCCCGCGGACGCCTTCGCCACCGCCCGCGTGGCGCTGCCCGCCGCGCGCGCCGCGGCCACCGCGCCGCTGGACCGGCACCCGGCGCGCCTCGCCGTACCCGTCTTCCTCGAGGGGTACGCGGCGCGGCGCGACGAAGCGGGCGCGCTGGAGTTCGTCTTCGCCGGCCGAGCGGCCGGGGCGACCGGAGCGATCCCGGCCGGGAGCGCGGGAGCCGCCCCCGGGGCGGGCGACGACGCGGGCGCCGCGCCGGCGGCACCCGCCGCGTCCGCGCAGGAGGCCGGCACCGCCCTCGCCGTGGACGCCACGCGCGTGCCGGCCGCCGGTCCGCTCACCCCCGAGGCCGTCGCGGCCTCGACCGCCTGCATCGCGCTGCTGCGCTGGGACGCCGGGGCGTTCCGCGTCCAACCGCTCGCCGTGCGGACGGCCGTACGCAAGAAGGCCGTCGCCGTGCACGCCGGGGCGTGGGCGGCCGGCACCACCGACAAGCTGGGCGCCAGGGCGGAGAAGGCCGCCACCGACGCCGTCGCCGTGCTGCGCGAGCGCAGCGGGAAGCTGCTGCGGAAATGAACGAGTCCACCGACGCGCCCGCGGGCGCCCACACCGCCGGGGGCGTGCCCACGGCGCACCGCCCGTCCGACGAGGCCCAGGAGCACCGCCGCCAGGTGCTGTACTGGCGGCTGCTGTCCCGGCTGTTCGACCAGGAGGAGCAGATCGCGCTGGAGTCGGCGAGCCTCGCCGTGGTCGAGGACGCCGGCCTGCCGCCGGCCCTGCTGGACCCGAAGACCTCGGTCGACTCCCTGGTGCAGCGCCACCCCGAACTGCTCGCCGAGCTGGACGGCCTGATGACGCCGGAGCCCGGGGCCGACGGCGCCCGCGACAGGACCGCCGAGGTGCGCCGCGCCGCGCTCGCCTCCAAGCTGCTGCTCAACGTCTTCGCCGCGGGCTCCGGCGCGGTCAGCGCCGCCCAGTTGGGCCGCTGGCAGTCCGACGCCGGCTGGCTGGAGCGGGCGCTCGGCTGCGCGCCGGGCGAACTGCGCGGCGGCCGGCCGGGACAGAGCAGCGGGGGCCGCGCCCCCAGCCCGACCGGCACCGGCGGCGGGGGAGCGACGCCGGACCTCGGCCGGCTGATCCCGCCGATCGGTCCCGACCTCGCCGCGATCGAGGCCGACCTGGTCAGTCGGATGCGGCTGCGCGAGGTGCTCGCCGACCCGCAGCTCGCCGCCGCGCTCACCCCGAGCATGTCGCTGATCGAGCAGCTGCTGCGGGACAAGAACAACCTGGACGGCGTGGCGCTGGCCAACGCCAAGTCGCTGATCCGGCGCTTCGTGGACGAGGTCGCACAGGTCCTGCGCACCCAGGTGGCGAAGGCGTCGGTGGGCGAGCTGGACCGCTCGGTGCCGCCCAAGCGGGTGTTCCGCAACCTCGACCTCGACCGCACGATCTGGAAGAACCTCACCAACTGGGACCCTGAGGCCGAGCGGCTCTACGTCGACCGGCTCTACTACCGGCACACCGCGCGCAAGACCACGCCGCAACGGCTGGTGGTGGTCGTCGACCAGTCCGGCTCGATGGTCGACTCCATGGTCAACTGCACCATCCTCGCCTCGATCTTCGCCGGCCTGCCCAAGGTCGACGTCCACCTGATCGCGTACGACACGCAGGCGCTGGACCTGACGCCGTGGGTGCACGACCCGTTCGAGACGCTGCTGCGCACCAACCTCGGCGGCGGCACCGACGGCACGGTGGCCATGGCGCTCGCGCAGCCGAAGATCGCCGAGCCCCGCAACACCGTCGTGGTGTGGATATCCGACTTCTACGAGTGGCGCAGCGAGCCGCTGTTCGAGTCGATGGCCGCGATCCACCGCTCCGGCGCGAAGTTCATCCCGGTCGGCTCGGTCACCAGCGCCGGCCGCGGCAGCGTCAACCCCTGGTTCCGCGAGCGCTTCAAGGACCTGGGCACACCGGTGATCTCCGGGCACATCCGCAAGCTCGTCCAGGAACTCAAGTCGTTCCTGACCTGACCTGACCTGGCCTGGCCTGGCCTGGCCGGACCTGACCGGCTCTGACCGGCGCCGACTCGGGGGTTCGCCGGGTCCCGGCCCGCGGCGCCCTCACCGACTGCCCGCGGCGCGACGCCGCGCACGCCGACACCCCGCGCCCGGCGCCCGGCACGAAAAAGTGCGGGCGCGTGGCGACCGGCCTGTTCCTGCCGCCGGCCGGTCGCCACACGCCCTTCCCGGCACTCACGCGCGCCCACTCGCGCTTCGTGCCGGTGTCTTCGGCCGGCGCCCTCCGCCCGCGTGGCGGAAGGGCGCCGGCTCAGCTCAGATGAACCTCCACAGGTGGTCGGCGGACCCGTTGTCGGTCCACTGGGTGACCTGCGCGGAGTCGGCCTGCGACATCCCGTCGACGGCGAGCACCTTGCCCGAGCGGACGTTGACGATCTTCGACCAGCCGTCGCCGTTGTCGACGATCCGCCAGTTGTGGTCGGGCGTGCCGTTGTCCTGGTACTGCTGGGCGTGCGCGCCGTCGTCGAGGCTCTGGTCGTGGACGGCCAGCACCTTGCCGCTGTTGAGGTTCTGCAGCCGGACCGTTCCGTCGCCGTTGTCGAGCATGGTCCACACGTGGTCGGCGGTGCCGTTGTCGGTGTACTGCGTGACCTCGGCGCTGTCGGACTGGGACATGCCGGAGACGGCGAGCACCTTCATGGAGTTCCGGTTCTGGATGCGGAACCAGTGCACGGTCGACTGCGCGGGCGGCAGCAGCAGCGCGAACATGCCGCCGACCACCGGCCGGTCCTGGAAGCCGCGCTGGGCGGCGCTGGCGACCACGTACCAGTCGCTGAACGGCACCCGCTGGCCGGTGGAGTTGGCGAAGTTGTACACGCCGTTGACCAGGGTGTCGCGGGCGGCGCCGTGGCCCGCGAGCCAGGCGGCGGTCCACACCTCCCAGTCGCCCTTGGTGTAGTCGTTGCGCGGGTCGAGCACGACGCCGTACGTGCCGGCGTGCGCGGTGTACCAGCTGGCCTCCAGGTCGGCGATGCCGGTGGGGACCAGGTCGAGGCCGAGCAGCCGGTCGGGGAAGCCGTTGTACTTCAGGCTCCAGGTGCCGTCCTGGTCGTAGGCGAGCTTGAGGTGGCTGCCGGAGGAGTCGTGCGCCAGCGTCGTCCACCGGCTGATGTAGCTGCGCGAGACGCCGGTGTAGTGCGCGGCGTCGGCGCTGTTGCCCGCGGTCCTGGCGATCACGCCCATCGCGCCGATGCCGACGATGCCCTTGAGCGCGAGGTTGGCGCTGTGCGCGATGAAGCCGGTGAAGTCGTCGGTCTGGTTCTGGAAGCCGGGGTCGAGGGCGTTGCCGACCAGGTACTCCGCCCACTGGCGCAGGATCGGGTAGTGGGCGGCGACGAAGGACGCGGCGTCGGCGGAGGGCAGCCGCTGGACCAGGGCCGCGGCCATGATCAGCATGTTGGCCGACTCCTCGACCGGCATGTCCTCCTCGTTGCCGTCGTTGTGCCCGGTGGCGTTGGGGTAGCTGGAGCCGAGGTCGTGCTCGGCGAACTGCTTGGGCCAGCCGCCGCGTTCGGCGTAGTCCAGGATCGGTTCGAGCAGCAGCCGCAGGTACGCCGGGGAGAGGTAGAGGTAGGCGGGGAAGCCCGGGTAGGTGACGTCGACGGTCGACATGTTGCCGTCGGAGGAGATCTCCTTCAGGAACGCCCACGGACTGCCGCCGCGGTCGGCCAGCTCGGTGCCGGCGACGGCCTGGCGCAGCGCGAGGGCGCACACCGCGGCGTAGTTCTCGCCGGTGCTGCCGCCGCCGACGGCCGCCGACGCGTCGTCGTGGATCTTCTGGTCCAGGGCGGTGGCGGCGCTCAGCGCGGCGTCGTGGTCGGCGGCGAACCAGGACACCATGTCGGTCCACGTCCCCCAGTAGTGGGTCCACCACGGCTGGAGCTGGGCGCCGAGGTAGCTGACGGCGGGGGTGCGGACGTGGCCGAGGACGGCGGTGAAGGCCGCCGAGGTGGCGCCGGCGGCGAGGGTGCCGAAGTCGTGGTTGATCCCGAGCACCGGCCAGCGGTCGTTGATGGCGCGCGGCTGCGCCGAGTCGACGCCGCCGCTGAGTCTGCCGGTGCCCGCGGAGGCGGCGCGCACCACGGTGTCCTGGCCGATCTGCCAGGTCAGGCCGCTGCTGGGGGCGGCGAGCACCATCCGGCCCCAGGAGGCCATGTCGCCGTTCTCGGAGAGCACCCCGGGAGTGGCGGGCTGGCAGCTGAGCACGGTCAGCGATCCGGCCTGCGTCTGCGCCCAGGTGATCGGCGTGGAGCTGTCGCCGTGCACCCACTCCCCCGAGACGTCCAGGTGGATGTCGACGCTGTGCGCGCGGCCGTCGCTGCTGGCGGCCTGCACGGTGACGTAGGACAGCGGCACGCTCTGGCGCTGGAGGTTGCCGAGGTCGACCGGGGAGAAGAAGGTGACGGTCAGTGTGACGCCGCCGCCCTGGAGGGTGTAGATCGAGCGGGTCGCGGTGAGCCGCAGCGACACCTGCTGCATCGTGGTGAGCGTGGTGCCGGGCACCGAGGGGGCGCCGGCGAAGACGTATCCCGCGCCGTCGATCCTGGCCAGGCCGCACAGGGCGGTGATGTGCCCGGTCCAGAAGGAGGGCCAGGTGCCGGCGAGGTTGTCGCCGGGCAGCCAGGTGGACAGGTACGGCGAGCGGACGGCCAGCGGCACGGCCGGCGGGCGGATCGGGCCGAAGGTCGAGGCGGCGGCTGCGGCGGGCGCGGCGCCGGGGGCGAGCCCGGGGACGGCGGCGGGGGCGGCCTGCGCGGCGGCGTGCGCGGTGCCCGCGGTGAGCAGGCCGCCGGTGGCCGCGGCGGCGGTGAGCGCGGCGCTCCAGCGCAGCATGTCGCGCCGCGCCGGCCCTGCGGCGGGGGTCTGGTCGGTGGTCACGGTGGGGGGTTCCGTCCTGGTCGCGAGCGGTCGGGAGGAGGGCGGTGTCACACGAACTGCCAGAGGTGGTCGGCGGTGCCGTTGTCGTCGAACTGCACGACGGGCGCGGAGTTGGCGGTCGACATGAGGTCGACGCCGAGCACCTTGCCGGAGTTCTTGTTGCGGATGCGGTACCAGCCGTCGCCGTTGTCGACCAGTTGCCACAGGTGGTCGGCGGTGCCGTTGTCGTCGAACTGCACCACCTGCGCACTGTTGGCGGTGGACATCAGGTCGACGCCCAGCACCTTCTGCGAGTTGAGGTTGCGGATGCGGTACCAGCCGTCGCCGTTGTCGATCAACTGCCAGAGGTGGTCGGCGGTGCCGTTGTCGTCGAACTGGACGACGTGGGCGCTGTTGGCGGTGGACATCACGTCGACGCCCATGACCTTCCCCGAGTTCTTGTTGCGGATCAGCCGGTAGGCGGCGGCCGGCTGCCAGCGGTGGCCGCTCGGCGAGGCGGTGGGGAACGCGGAGATCCGCAGCCGGGCGGCGCCCATCGGGATGAGCGTGACGGTCTCGACGGCGGCGGTGCTCAGTGCCGGTGAGTCCTGCAGCGGGGAGACCACGTGCTGGCCGTCGGCCTGCCACTCGGCGATCTTGCGTGCGGGCCCGGTGATCCTGACCGGCGTGGTGTCGCGGGTGAACGGGTCGGCGGGCAGCGAGCCGCCGCTGCGGCTGAACGTCCAGCCGCCGTCGTTCGGCGACAGCCCGTAGTTCCAGGCCGTGGTGGCGTGCACCTCGTACTCGGGGAACTGCGAGGTCCCGCCGACCTGCACGTAGTTCTCGCCGATGCTCAGGGAGTACGTGAGCGGTCCGCGGTCGACCGCGGTGAGTCCGTGGTTGCCGGGCCAGGTGCGCAGGGTGGTGGACTGCGGGAACGTCAGCACGACGGTGTCGCCGTTGTTCCAGGTGCGGCGGACCACCGTCCAGGAGGGGCCGGCCGCGGCGGAGACCGCGGCGCCCGCGACGGTGACCTGCGGGGAGCCGCACCAGCCGGGGATGCGCAGGTAGAGCGGGAACGCGAGCGCCTTGGGGGTGGAGACGGTGAGGGTCACCGTGCCGTCGAAGGGGTAGTCGGTGGTCTCGGTGACGGTGACCGACGTGCCGTCGGCGACCTTGGCGGTGACCTTGCTGGGCGCGTACATCGCGGCCGCCAGCCCGTTGTCGGGGGTGGCCAGCCACAGCTCCTCGGTGAAGTAGGGCCAGCCCATGCCGTAGTTGTGCGGGCAGCAGCGGTACTGGTCGACGCCCGGCATGAACGCCTGCATGGCAAAGGTGTTCTGGAACTGGCCCTGCGTCTTGGCGGTGTTGTCGAGGTCGACGCTGTTGGCGCTGGTGATGTAGTGGACGCCCTTGCCTGACGGGTCGAGCGCCGCGGGCAGCGAGTTGAACGCCAGTTCCTCGCAGCGGTCGGCCCACACCGGGTCGCCGGTGATCCGTGCCAGCAGTTCGTGGCTGGCCATGAACTCCACGATGCCGCAGGTCTCGAAGCCCTGCCGGGGGTCGCCGAAGCCGGGCCTGGCGTTCTCGTCACCGGCGAAGCCGCCGCCCGGGAACTGGCCGTAACTGCCCATCACCGAGGCGTAGTTGGCGTAGGCGGCCTGGGTGAGAGAGGTGGACGGGGAGCGCAGCGCGTACTGGGCGGGCTCGCGGAAGCCCTGCGCGATGTTGACGTTGTGCAGGCTCGGCAGGTTGTTCACCCAGTTGGCGCCGTTGGCGTGGATCTTGTCGGCGAGGTCGAGCAGGAAGGAGTCGCGGGTGCGGTTGTAGAGCCAGTAGACGCTGTCCAGGCCGTCACCCCAGCGCACCGACACCCAGCTCTGGTTGAACGCGGAGGGGCCCTGCGCGTTCATGTACCGGAAGAACGCGGTGAGCATCGGCACGATCCGCGAATCCCCGCTGTACTCCTGCCAGTTGCGCAGCGCCCAGGTCAGCGGGAGGTACGGCCAGAAGTCGGGGCCGCCGCCGAGCTGGGTGCGCAGCGCGGTGGGGCCGAAGAACCCGTCGGACTGCTGGGTGGCCACGATGGCGTCGATCCACTGGCGGACCGCGGCGAGGGCGGTGGCGTCCTGGGTGAGGATCGCCAGGTCCACATAGCCGCGCAGCCAGTACGGGACCTCCTCCCAGCCGGCCTTCTCGGGGTGCACCCAGCCGGTGTTCGCCATCACCAGGAAGTGCGAGGTGGCGGCGTACTGGCCGCACAGCCCGGCCAGTTCCTGCCGCAGGCGGGCGTCCAGCCAGCCGCGGGCGGTGACCGCGCCGGGCGGCAGTCGCAGGAAGGCGGTGGGGGCCAGCGGCGCGGCGTTGGGCGAGTAGAGCCCGCCGGGGGCGGGGGCCGCGCCCCC
>JAJSZB010000327.1:0-8026 GCA_050613715.1 Streptomyces sp. IBSBF 3018 | reverse complement strand
CCTCCCCCTCCCTCCCCCGCTCTCTCTTCCTTCGGGTCCCTCGGGTCCCTCGGGTCCCTCGGGTTCTCCGGGTTGTCCGGGTCCCCGGGCGAAATTGCGTTGTCGGCCCAAAGTGGCCGGGGGCACAGTGGTGCTGCTTCGCCCGAGGGAGGCGGACCGGGCCCGGGAGGTGGGCGGACGTGCGGGACACGCTGGTGTTGAATGCGAGTTTCGAGCCACTGTCGACGGTGTCGCTGCGGCGTGCGGTGGTTCTGGTGATGCAGGACAAGGCCGTGGTCGAGCAGGCGCACCCCGGGCTGCGGCTGCGCGCGGCCGATGTGGACGTCCCGTTGCCGCAGGTGATCAGGCTGTGCCGGTACGTGCGGGTGCCGTTCCGACAACGGGCGCCGTGGTCGCGGCGCGGGGTGCTGGTCCGTGACCGGCACCGGTGCGCGTACTGCGGGCGCCGGGCGACGACCGTGGACCATGTGCAGCCGCGGTCGCGCGGCGGCGGCGACACCTGGCTGAACACGGTGGCCGCGTGCGCGGAGGACAACCAGCGCAAGGCGGACCGTACGCCGGAGCAGGCGGGGATGCGGCTGCTGGTGCGGCCGTTCGAGCCGACCCCGGCGGACGCGCTGCTGCTGGCGCTGGGCGTGCGCGACCGGGAGGCGCTGCCGGAGTGGCTGGCGCTGCCCGCGTGAGCCTCAGCGCAGGATCAGCTGCACGATGGCGACGACGCCGACCACCACGATGAGCGCGCGCAGCGCGGTCGGCGGCAGGCGGCGGCCGACCCGGGCTCCGATGACGCCGCCGAGCGTGGCGCCGGCGGCGATGAGCCCGACGGCCGCCCAGTCCATGTGGGCGACGATGATGAAGAGCACCGCGGCGACGCCGTTGACGAGGGCGGCCAGCACGTTCTTCAGGCCGTTGAGGCGTTGCAGCGTGTCGTCGAGCAGCAGGCCCATCAGGGAGAGGTAGATGACGCCCTGCGCCGCGCCGAAGTAGCCGCCGTAGACGCTGGCGAGCGCGAGGCCGGCGGTCAGCAGGGCGCCGCCGTGCACGGGGGCGGTGGTGCCGTCGCGTTCCCTGCGGGCCTGGAGGACGCGCGACAGGCGCGGTTGGAGCACGACCAGGACGAGGGCGACGGCGACCAGTGCGGGCACGATCGCGTCGAACGCCTTGGACGGCAGGGTCACCAGCAGGATCGCGCCGGTCGCGCCGCCGGCCAGGCAGGCCGCGCCGAACCGGAGCACCCGGGGCCGCTGTCCGGTCAGTTCGCGGCGGTAGCCGATCGCGCCGGTCACCGAACCGGGGACCAGGCCGAGGGTGTTGGAGACGTTGGCGGTGACGGGCGGCAGGCCGACGGCGAGCAGGACCGGGAACGTGATCAGCGTTCCCGAGCCCACGATCGTGTTGATGGTGCCCGCGCCGGCGCCGGCCGCGAAGACGGCCAGGGCTTGTGCTGGGGACATAGCGCTGGATCATGTCACAGCCGCGCGGGCGGCCGGGCGGCGGTCCTCGGCGAACCGGACTCCGCTGCTTGCCGCACCGGAGTCGGTCCTCGCCGGCCGGGCGTCAGTCCTTGTCGAAGTGCGGGGACTCGCGGCGCGGGGCGGGGGTGGTCGCCGGGGCGCCGCCGCCGTTGCCGTTGCCACCGCCGCCGGGCATGCCCGGTATGTTCACGATGCCGCCGAGGCCCTTGAGCGCGTCGTTCAGCTCGCTGGGGATGATCCAGAGCTTGTTGGCGTCGCCCTCGGCGATCTTGGGCAGCATCTGGAGGTACTGGTAGGCGAGCAGCTTCTGGTCCGGGTCGCCGGCGTGGATGGACTCGAAGACCGTGCGGATCGCCTGGGCCTCGCCCTCGGCGCGCAGCGCGGCGGCCTTGGCCTCGCCCTCGGCGCGCAGGATCTGGGACTGCTTCTCGCCCTCGGCGGTGAGGATCTGGGACTGCCGGACGCCCTCGGCGGTGAGGATCGCGGCGCGCTTGTCCCGGTCGGCGCGCATCTGCTTCTCCATCGAGTCCTGGATGGAGGTGGGCGGTTCGATGGCCTTCAGCTCGACGCGGTTGACGCGGATGCCCCACTTGCCGGTGGCCTCGTCGAGGACGCCGCGCAGCGCCGCGTTGATCTCCTCGCGGGAGGTCAGGGTGCGCTCCAGGTCCATGCCGCCGATGATGTTGCGCAGGGTCGTCACGGTGAGCTGCTCGATCGCCTGGATGTAGGAGGCGACTTCGTACGTGGCGGCCCGGGCGTCGGTCACCTGGTAGTAGATGACGGTGTCGATGTTGACGACCAGGTTGTCCTGCGTGATGACCGGCTGCGGCGGGAACGGCACGACCTGTTCGCGCAGGTCGATGCGGTTGCGGATGGTGTCGATGAAGGGGACGACGATGTTGAGCCCGGCGCTGAGGGTCCGGGTGTAGCGGCCGAAGCGCTCCACGATGGCGGCGCTGGCCTGGGGGATCACCTGGACCGTCTTGATCAGCGCGATGAAGACGAGCACCACCAGGATGATCAGGACGATGATGATGGGCTGCATGGCCGCTCCCGCGCCGGTTGGTTCCGGAAGTGTCACGTACTACGACATGATCAATTGTCGCAGACAGTAGGCGCGCCGCGGGCGGGTTCGGCGAATTCCCCGCTCCGGGCGGCCGGTTGGCTGCGCGCGCTACATCACCACGGCGGTGGCCCCGTCGATCTCCACCACGTCCACCTGCTGTCCGGGGTCGAAGGTCCGGCCGCTGTCCAGGGACCGCGCCGACCACACCTCGCCGCCCAGTTTGATCCGGCCGCCCGAGCCGCCGTCGACCCGTTCCAGCACCACGGCCTGCTTGCCCTTGAGGGCCTCGACGCCGCTGCGCTGCTCGGGACGCTGGCGGTTGCGGTACGCCAGGGGGCGCACGAAGACCAGCAGCGCGACCGAGACCACCACGAAGGTGACGACCTGCGCGACGATGCCGCCGCCCATGCCGGCCGCGGCCGCCCCGGCCACGGCGCCGACGGCGAACATCCCGAACTCGGGCATCGCCGTGATCACCAGGGGTATTCCGAGCCCCACCGCCGCTATCAGCCACCACACCCATGCGTCCACGTGGTCAATCGTAGGGCTGCGGAGGGCAGTTGTGGCAGTACGCAGGTGATTTCCCGCACGGAACCCACGCGGAACGGGCGCTCAGGACAGCGGCAGGCCCGCCGCCGTCCAGCGGTCGCCGCGGCGCTCGACGACCAGCGGCAGGCCGAAGCACACGGACAGGTTGCGGGAGGTCAGTTCGAGGTCGAGGGGGCCGGCGGCGACGACCTTGCCCTGACGGATCATCAGGACGTGGGTGAAGCCGGGGGCGATCTCCTCGACGTGGTGGGTGACCATGATCATGGAGGGGGCGATCGGGTCGCGGGCGAGCCGGCCCAGGCGCCGTACGAGATCCTCGCGGCCGCCCAGGTCCAGGCCGGCCGCGGGCTCGTCCAGCAGCAGCAGCTCGGGGTCGGACATCATCGCGCGGGCGATCAGCGTCCGCTTGCGCTCGCCCTCGGAGAGGGTGCCGAACTTGCGGTCGAGGAACTCGTTCATGCCGAGCCGGTCAAGGAAGGCCCGCGCGCGGTCCTCGTCGACCTTCTCGTAGTCCTCGCGCCAGGTGGCGGTCATGCCGTACGCGGCGGTGAGCACGGTCTCCAGGACGGTCTGGCGGCGGGGCATCTTGTCGGCCATCGCGGCGCCGGCCATGCCGATGCGCGGGCGCAGGTCGAAGACGTCGACGCCGCCGAGCTTCTCGCCGAGGATCTGCACGGTGCCGGTGGTCGGGAAGAGGTAGCTGGAGGCGACGTTGAGCAGGGTGGTCTTGCCGGCGCCGTTCGGGCCGAGGATGACCCACCGCTCCCCCTCGGCGACCGACCACGAGACCTGCTCGACCAGAGCCCGTCCGTCGCGGACCACCGATACGTCCACCAGCTCCAGTACATCGCTCATGAGCGCGTTGTCTCCCCTTGCAGTCGTGTCGCGGTGTCGCGCGTCTCGGTCGGTGGCAGCCCCCGGGGAAAACTTACGCCACCGCGCGACCGGTCCAGTCCATAGGCTGGGGGGCATGCTTGATGAACCACGCTCAGGACGGCTGACGGCATGGGGAAATGCCCTGCTTGCCGGACTTGCCGCACCGGACGACGTCGCGCAGCGGATCACGGCCGGGGACGCCGTGCACCGGATCTCCGGCCTGCCGGGCGAGCACGCCCCGGTCGGGCTGACGCTGGGGCTGGGACGGCTGCGGGCGCTGGGGGCGACCGGCCTGCGGCTGGCGCTGCCGGTGGCCGGGCACCCGCTGGGGCTGAGCGGGCCGCCGGAGTTCAACGACCGGGCGATGGCCGCGGGCGAGGCGGTGGTCGCCGTGGGCGGCGTGGCGCTCGGGCTGGTGCCCGAGGTGCACGAGGCCGGGCCGGCCGGGGACCTGCACGTGGACGTGGAGTGGCAGTGCCTGCCGGTACGGGACGCGCCGCCGGCCGACGTGCCCTCGCTGGGCGAGGCGGAACGCGAGCTGGCCGAGGCGCTGCGGGACGCGACGGAGGCGCTGTCGCGGCTGGACGTGGCGGGCGCGGGCCCGACCGCGCAGGCGGCGCTGGAGGCCTACCGGGCGCGGGCCGAGCGGGGCCGCGAAGTGCTCGCGCCGGGCTATCCGCCGCGCGCGGTGCGGGTGCTGGAACTGGCCCAGCGGGTGGCGGCGCTGGTCGGCATCGCCGGCGACGGCCACGGCGGCGCGGTCAGCGCGTCGCAGATCGCCGCGCGCGCCGAGCTGCTGCGGCCGGTCGAGCGCACCGCGCGCCGCGCGCAGGTCGCGGCGTACAACGCGTACGTGGAGGAGGCGGAGCGGCGGCGGCCGTGAGGGCCGCGCGGGGCCGCCCGGGGCCGCGCGCAGGGGCGGGCGTACGGCGTGGGTGCGCCGGCGGACCGTGTGCTCGGCCCGCGGCGTCGCGGCGGACCCCGCGCTCAGCCCCCGGCGTCGCTGCGGACCCCGCGCTCAGCCCGCGGCGTCGTGGCGGACCGCCCACAGCGCGGCCTGGGTGCGGTCGGCGAGGTCGAGCTTCATGAGGATGTTGGAGACGTGGGTCTTGACCGTCTTCTCCGAGAGCACCAGCGCCCGCGCGATCTCGCGGTTGGAGCGGCCGTCGGCGATGAGTGCCAACACCTCCCGCTCGCGCTCGGTCAGCGTGCCCGCCCTGCCGCCGGGCGAGGGCGCGCCCTGTTCCTGGGAGAGCAGCGCGCCGGCCACCTCGGGCTGGAGCAGCACATGGCCGGCGTGCACGGAGCGGATCGCGTCGGCGAGGGCGACGGGGTCGACGTCCTTGTAGACGTAGCCGGCCGCGCCGGCGCGCAGCGCGGGCACGACGGTGCGCTGCTCGGTGAAGCTGGTCACGATGAGCACGCGGGCGGGGTTCTGCGCGTCGCGCAGCAGCCGCAGGGCTTCGATGCCGTCGGTGCCGGGCATCTTGACGTCCATCAGGATCACGTCGGGGCGCAGCTCCTGCGCGCGTTCGACGCCCTCCGCGCCGTCCGCCGCCTCGCCGACGACCTCGATGTCGCCCTGCACCTCGAGAAAGGTGCGCAGGCCCCGGCGCACCACCTGGTGGTCGTCGACCAGCAGCACGCGGATCACGTGGTCAGCCACCGGGCACCTCCAGCTCGATGACGGCGCCCTTGCCGGGCTCCGATTGGACGGTCAGCGTGCCGCCGACGCCGGCGGCGCGGTCCCGCATGGAGACCAGTCCGAGGTGCCGCCCGGCCTGGCGCACGGCACCGGGGTCGAAGCCCCGGCCGTCGTCGCGGACCCGCAGCAGCACGCCCTTGGCCGTGCCGTCGCCGCTGTCCCGGCCGCCCTCCAGGGTGACCGCGACGGTGGCGGCGTGCGCGTGGCGCAGTGCGTTGTGCATGGCCTCCTGGGCGACCCGCAGCACCGCCTCCTCCTGGGCGGCGGGCAGGGCGCGCACCCGGGAGGCGCGGAAGGTGACGCTGGCGGAGTGCACACGGTCGAGCACGTCGGCCTGGGTGCGCAGCGCGGCGACCAGGCCGTCCTCGTCCAGGGCGGCGGGGCGCAGCTCGACCACGACGGCGCGCAGCTCGTCGGCGGCCTCCGCGGCGAGCGCGGCGACCTGCCGGATCTCCTCCTTGGCGCGGCCCGGGGCGTGGTCGACCAGTGCCGCGGCGGCCTGGGCGGTCAGCCGCAGCGAGAAGAGCTTCTGCGAGACGGCGTCGTGCAGTTCGTGGGCGATCCGGGCGCGCTCGCCGGCCAGCGTCAGCTCGCGGCTGCGCTCGTAGAGGCGGGCGTTGGTGAGGGCGATCGCGGCGTGGTCGGCGAGGATGCGCAGCAGGCGCTCGTCCTCCTGGGTGAAGCCGCAGCCCTCGCCGGGGTCCTTGCCGGGGTCCTTGCCCGGGTCCTCGCCGGGGCCCGTGCCGGAACTCTCGCCGGCGTCCTGCCGCGCGGCCCCGCACTCCTTGTTCGCGAGGAAGACCGCGCCGAGGATCTCCTCGCCGTCCATGACGGGCATGCCGATGAAGTCCGTCATCACCGGGTGGGCGCGCGGCCAGCCCGCGAAGCTCTCGAAGTCGCGGACGTCGGTGAGCCGGACCGGTTCGGCCTCGCGCAGCATCGCCGCGAGCACGCCGTGCTGGCGGGGCAGCGGCCCGATGGCCTTCCACTGCTCGTCGCTGACGCCGTCCACCACGAACTGCGCGAAGCCGCCGTGGTCGTCCGGCACGCCGAGCGCGGCGTACTGCGCGCCGAGCAGCTCGCGGGCGGAGGACACGATGGTCTGCAGGACCTCGCGCACCTCCAGCCGGCGGTTCATCGCCAGCAGCGCGGCGCTGACCGCTTCGATCCCGCCTCCGGGCGGCCGGGTGGACATGCCTCCAACCGTACCCGCCGCAGGTGACAGGCCGTATGCGGCGACGGACGTACCGTCCTGGTCCGTACGGCCTAGGCCGGTCAGGGCCCGGGGACCGGCGCCGGGCGTAGGGCCAAGTGCCCGCGCGGGGTGCGGCGTGCGGCCGAGGCGGCGGCCGGGGCGCCGTTCCTACGGTGAGGCCAGGTGGTCCGGTACGGAGCCGGGCCGGTCGAGGAAGGCCTGATCATGACGGTGGCGATCATCACCGGGGCGTCGCGGGGGCTCGGCCGGGCGCTGGCCGCCGCGCTCGCCGGGCGCGGCTGGGACCTGGTGCTCGACGCACGCGACGCGGGGGCGCTGCGGGCGGCGGTGGCCGAACTGGAACGCGGCGCGCCGGGCGTCCATGTCGAGGGGGTGCCCGGCAGCGTGACCGACGCCGCGCACCGGGACGCGCTTCTGGACGCCGCGCGGGCGCTCGGCGGGGTGGACCTGCTGGTGAACAACGCCAGCGCGCTGGGCGCCGAGCCGCTGGTGCCGCTGGCCGACCTGCCGGTGGAGGGCCTGCGGGCGGCGCTGGAGACCAATGTGACCGCGCCCTTCGCGCTGCTGCGCGCCGCCCTGCCGGAGCTGCGGGCGGCGGAAGGCGCGGTGCTGAACGTCAGCTCGGACGCGGCGGTGGAGGCGTACCCCACGTGGGGCGGGTACGGCGCGAGCAAGGCCGCGCTCGACCACCTGTCCGCGGTGCTCGCGGAGGAGGAGCCGGGCGTACGGGTGTGGTGGGTGGACCCGGGCGACCTGCGCACGGAGCTGTACGCGGCGGCGGTCCCGGACGACGCGGACTTCGCCGACCGCACCGCGCCGGAGGACGTCGCGCCGGCGTTCCTGCGGCTGCTGGACGAGCGGGCGCCGAGCGGGCGCTACGTCGCGGAGACGCTGACGCGGGCGGGTGCGCGGTGAGCGCCGCGACGGCGGAGGTCGTCTGCCCCACGTGCGACGAGGAGGCCGGGCGGCTGGAGGCCCGCGGGCGGGACGCGCCCGGCGGCGGCCTGGACGACCTGCGGCTGCCGCCCGAGCTGCTGGCCGCGGCGCCCGCCCCGCGCCGGGACGCGGTACGGCTGCTGGTCGGCCGGCCGGGCGGGGGCAGTCGGCACGGCGGAGACGGGGGCGGCGGAGGCCGAGGC
>JAJSZB010000326.1:0-8034 GCA_050613715.1 Streptomyces sp. IBSBF 3018 | reverse complement strand
GATGAGTGGGGGACGGGGGACGGGTGGAGCACACTCCCGCCCCGCACGGTCGTGAGGGACCGTACGGGGCGGGCGTGGTGTCAGCGGATCACGCGAACGAGCACGTGATCGAGCCGGCGGGCAGGTTGTTGCCGCTGCTGGAGTTGGCGGTGAAGCCGAACGTGGTCGAACCGTCCGCCGCGATGGTGCCGTTGTAGGCGGCGTTGGTGACGTTCGCGGTGCCGCCGCTGGTGGAGAGGGTGCCGTTCCACAGCTGGGTGATCTGTGTGCCGGTGCCCGGCGTCCAGGTGACCTTCCAGTGGCTGGACGGTGAGGTGCCGTGGTTCATGACCTCGACCTGGCCCTGGAAGCCGCCGCCCCACGCACTGGTGACGGAGTACATGGCCATGCAGGTGTTGCCGGGGTCGGTGCCGCCCGTGGACCCGCTGGTGGTCCCGGTGGTCGTACCCGTGCTCGTGCCGGACGTGGTCCCGGTGGTCGTACCCGTGCTCGTGCCGGACGTGGTCCCGGTGCTCGTGCCGGTGCTCGTACCCGTGCTGGTGCCGGACGTCGTGCCGGACGTGGTCCCGGACGTCGTGCCGGACGTGGTCCCGCCGTTGGTGGAACCGCTGCCGAGGTGGATGCCGGTGACCTCACCGTGGCCGCCGTCGAAGGCGATGTCGGAGCAGGAGAAGAAGTTCTCGTTGCTGTCCGACCGCACCCACTGGATGAACAGCAGCGCGTTGCCGCTGCGGCCCGAGGGCAGCGCCTGGTCCCAGTAGTAGTGGCCGCCGTCGGTGCCCGGCGAGCCCACCGCGGGCGGGTTGGTGACGCTGCCGATCTGGTCCATGTCCGCCCAGGCCAGCGGCGTGGTCGGCGACCAGCCCTGCTTGGTCAGGTAGACCTTGAAGGTGCCCGGGTGCGCGGCCCAGTTGCTGTACTGCAGCTGGATCGAGGAACCGGACGTCAGGTGCGTGCGCGGCCAGTCGTCGCGTGCCGCGTTGTACGCCGAGAAGTCGTACGGCGACTTGTTGCCCGCGCTGCAGATCGTGCCGTCTGGCACGTATCCCTGCCCGCGGCCGCCGGCGTTGGAGTCCAGCACGGCGAACCAGTTGTACAGCGGCGTCGTGCCGCTCTGGGCGACCGCCGCGGCGCAGGCCGGGTTGGTCGGGTTCAGCGCGCCCGAGCCGGTGACGGCGTCCTCGTAACACAGGTACGTGCGCGAGCCCGGCATCATCGCGACGCCGTGCGCCTGCGCGGAACTCTGGGCGAAGAGGACGATGCCGAAGGCCGAGAGCAGTGTCGCGAGCGTGGCGATTAACGAGAGTTTCTTGTTCTTGCGCAAGGTGGTGACCTTTCGGGCAACGTCCCCGAGGCCGTGGTCCACCAGTGCCGGGCGCTCGGGGACAAGTGGGGGGAATACAACATGGGAGCGCTCCCATCACTCTCGAAAGTAACAGCACCTCAATGACCTGTAAACAACTCGCGCACCGGGCCGGCCTCCGCCCGGGGTGCACCCGGCCGCAGCGCCTCAGCGGCGCGTCAGCCGCACCTCACAGATACGTGGCCGGCTCGCGCGTCGCCTGGTGCGGGACGGCCGGGCGCGGGTCCGGCCCGAAAGGGTAGTCGCGGATCTTCCGCCAGACGCCGTCGAGCCCCTGCTCGTACAGCGCGAAGCCGTTCGCCCTCCACTGCGCGGTGAAGCCCGCCAGGTCGGCCAGCGCGTGGTCCATCGCCTCCTCGGCGATGTCGTGCGCGACCGTCACGTGCGGGTGGTACGGGAACAGCAGCTCGCGCCGCACCGGCCCGGACCTGACCGCCTCCTGGAGCGCCGCGCAGGCCGGCACGCCCTCGGCGACCTTGACGTAGACCACCGAGGACAGCGGCCGGAAGCTGTCCGTGCCGTCAAGACGCAGCGTGAAGGGCCGGCTGCCGGCCGCCACGTCGGCCAGGTGACGGCCGAAGGCGGGCAGCTCGGCGCAGGCCACCTCGGTGGGCGGCAGCAGCGTGATGTGGGTGGGGACGGCGTACGCGACCGGGTCCCCGTAGGAGGCGCGCCGCTCCTGCAACAGCCGTCCGTACGGCTCCGGGACCGCGATGGACACGCCGATGGTGGTGCTTCCGATGGTGGAGCCCGCGGAGCCGGCCACTGCGTTCACCTCTTTCCCCGGGTCGGTCAGAAACGGTCATGCACGGTCATGCCGGGACGGATGCCCCGTCCAGTGTCGCGCGCGGGCGCGTGCCCCCGGGAGCGAGATGCGTCACAGCCACCGGGGGTTTACGTCCCGTTGTGTCAGTGTTTGGCGGGCAGGAAGCCGATCCGGTCGTACGCCGTGGCCAGCGTCTCCGCCGCCACCGCGCGGGCCTTCTCCGCCCCCTTCGCCAGCAGCGAGTCCAGCGTCTCCGGGTCGCCCAGATACTCCTGCGTGCGCTCCCGGAACGGCGTGACCCACTCGACGAAGATCTCCGCGAGGTCCGTCTTGAGCGCACCGTAGCCCTTGCCGGCGTACCGCTCCTCCAGTTCCGCGATTGTGGTGCCGGTGAGCGCGGAGTGGATGGTGAGCAGGTTGCTGACGCCGGGCTTGGCGACCTCGTCGAAGCGGATCACGGTGTCGGTGTCGGTGACCGCGCTGCGGATCTTCTTGGCCGAGGCGGACGGCTCGTCCAGCAGGTTGACCAGGCCCTTCGGGGTGGCCGCCGACTTGCTCATCTTCGCGCTCGGGTCCTGGAGGTCGTAGATCTTGGCGACCTCGCGGACGATGTGCGCGGCGGGCACGGTGAAGGTCGGCCCGAAGCGCGCGTTGAAGCGCTCGGCCAGGTCCCGGGTCAGCTCCACGTGCTGCCGCTGGTCCTCGCCGACCGGCACCGCGTCGGCCTGGTACAGCAGGATGTCGGCGACCTGGAGGATCGGGTACGTGAACAGGCCGACGGTGGCCCGGTCGGCGCCCTGCTTGGCCGCCTTGTCCTTGAACTGCGTCATCCGCGACGCCTCGCCGAAGCCGGTCAGGCAGTTCATCACCCAGCCGAGCTGGGCGTGCTCGGGCACGTGGCTCTGCACGAACAGCGTGCAGCGCTCCGGGTCGAGACCCGCGGCGAGCAGCTGCGCGGCGGCGAGCCGGGTGTTGGCCCGCAGCGTGGCCGGGTCCTGCGGCACCGTGATCGCGTGGAGGTCGACCACGAAGTAGAAGGCGTCGTGCGACTCCTGCAGCGCGACGTACTGGCGGATCGCACCGAGGTAGTTGCCGAGGTGGAAGGAGCCGGCGGTGGGCTGGATGCCGGACAGTGCGCGAGGACGATCAGTGGCCATGCGGCCATTGTCTCAGGTGGCGGGGGCGCGCCCATAGAGCCCTTTGTGCGCGCTGCGGCGGTGGATGTGCGGGGCGCGTACGGCTGCGTACGGCTGCGTACGGCTGCGTGCGGCTGCGTGCGGCTGCGCGCGGCTGCGCGCGGGGGCGTGTGCGGGCCGGCAGGAGGCGCGTACGGGCCGGGAGCGCGCTGCGGCGGGGTGGTGCGCGGGGGCGGCGGCGAGCGACGATGGGAAGCACAGCCGTACGAACGAAGGGGGCACCACCCCCGCCCCCGTCGCAGGCCGGCCTCCCGACGCACGACGAACGGAGCACGCACGTGACCACGACACCCGCCGCCGAAGAGGTCCACGGCACGCGCACGGACCGCGAGATCGCCGCCGCCGACGCGTACAGCGCGCACAACTACCACCCGCTGCCGGTGGTGGTCGCCTCCGCGGAGGGCGCGTGGATGACCGACGTCGAGGGCCGCCGCTACCTGGACATGCTGGCCGGCTACTCCGCGCTCAACTTCGGCCACGGCAACCCCCGGCTGATCGCCGCGGCCAAGGCGCAGCTGGACCGCGTGACGCTGACCTCGCGGGCCTTCCACCACGACCGGTTCGGGCAGTTCTGCCGGGAGCTGGCGGAGCTGTGCGGCATGGAGGCCGTGCTGCCGATGAACACCGGCGCGGAGGCGGTCGAGACCGCGGTCAAGACGGCGCGCAAGTGGGGTTACCGGGTCAAGGGCGTGCCGGACGGCCGGGCCAGGATCGTCGTCGCCGCGAACAACTTCCACGGCCGCACCACGACGGTGATCAGCTTCTCCACCGACCCCGAGGCGCGCGCCGACTACGGCCCGTACACGCCGGGGTTCGACGTGGTCCCGTACGGCGACCTCGCCGCGCTGGAGGCGGTGCTCGACGCGAACGGGGACGACACGGTCGCGGTGCTGCTGGAGCCGATCCAGGGCGAGGCGGGCGTGCTGGTGCCGCCGCAGGGGTATCTCGCCGGGGTGCGCGCGCTCACCCGCGAGCGCGGGGTGCTGTTCGTCGCCGACGAGATCCAGTCCGGGCTGGGGCGCACCGGGCGTACGTTCGCGTGCGAGCACGAGGACGTGGTGCCGGACGTCTACCTGCTCGGCAAGGCGCTCGGCGGCGGCGTGGTGCCGGTCTCGGCGGTGGTCTCCTCGCGCGAGGTGCTCGGGGTGTTCCGGCCCGGCGAGCACGGGTCCACCTTCGGCGGGAATCCGCTGGCCTGCGCGGTGGGGCTCGAAGTCGTCGACATGCTGCGGTCGGGCGAGTACCAGGCGCGGGCCGCGGAGCTGGGCGCGCACCTGCACGAGGAGCTGGCGCTGCTGGTCGGCGGCGGGGCGGTCACGCAGGTGCGCGGGCGCGGGCTGTGGGCCGGCGTCGACGTCGACCCCGCGCTCGGGACGGGGCGCGAGATCTCCGAGCGGCTGCTCGCGCGGGGCGTGCTCGTCAAGGACACGCACGGCTCCACGATTCGGCTCGCGCCGCCGCTGGTCATCTCCAAGGACGACCTCGACTGGTCCCTCACGCAGCTCCGTGAGGTTCTCGCCGCTGGCTGAGATCCCCCTGCCCCTCCACGTCACCTCCGCGCCGACCGTCGCGCCCCCGGCGAGCGGCGCCACGTCGACGCTGGACGTGTCCTTTCAGCGGCCCGGGGCCGCGTCGACGCTGGACGTGGCGCCTCCCGGCGAGCGGCGCTGCGCCGGCGCTGGACACTGAGCCTTCCGGCGCACGGCGCCACGTCGACGCTGGACGTCAGCGAATAAGGGGCGCGGGGAACTGCTCCCCCAGACTCCGTCCGGGAGGTACCCCCACCAGCCCATCTGCGGGCCGCAGGTCGTCACCGTCCCAAAGGGGCAGATCGGTCCTCCCCCAGAGCTTCGCCTGGGAGGTGCCCCCAGGACCACCGGCATGTGGACGGTTGAGCGCGCAGTTCCCCGCGCCCCTGAGAGGCAGCGCCCAGCGCATCGGCAGACCGCAGGTCTGGAGGTCAGCGCCCAGCGCAAGGGCGACCGCCGGCGCGCCGAGAGCGGAGCGCCCAGCGCGAGCTGGGCCATAGAGTGACCGGGTGGGCATGGGAATGATCGCGGCGCTCGGCGCAGCCGTATGCTTCGGCATCGCATCGGTGCTGCAAGCCGTCGCGACCCGCGCCACCGCCCCCGGCACGGGCTCCGGCGTGGACGCCCGGCTGCTCGCGCGAGCAGCCCTGCAATGGCGCTACGCCCTCGGCCTCACCCTCGACGCCGCCGGCTTCGTCCTCGAACTGATCGCCCTGCGCTCCCTCCCCATCTACGCCGTCGGCGCCGCCCTCGCCGCCAGCCTCGCGGTGACCGCGGTCGCCGCGGGCCGCCTGCTCGGCGTACGGCTGAGCGGCCGCGAATGGGCCGCCGTCGCCACCGTCTGCGGCGGCCTCGCCCTGCTCGGCCTCGCCTCGGCCGGCGAGGGCCACTCGCACGGCTCCCCCGCGCTGCGCTGGGGCACGCTCACCGCCGCCGCGGTCGTCCTCGCGCTGGGCGCGGCCGCCGGCCGTCTTCCGGAACGCTCCCGCGCCGCGGCCCTCGGCCTCGGCGCGGGCCTCGGCTTCGGCGTGGTCGAGGTCGCGGTCCGCCTCCTCGACCGCCTCGCACCGGGCCGGCTGCTGACCAACCCCGCGCTGTACGCCCTGCTGCTCGGCGGCGCGGCCGGCTTCCTCCTGCTGACCTCGGCGCTGCAACGCGGCTCGGTCACCGCGGCCACCGCGGGCATGGTGGTCGGCGAGACGATCGGCCCCGCGCTGGTCGGCGTCCTGGCGCTCGGCGACCGCACCCGTTCCGGCTGGGCCCCGGCGGCCGTCGCGGGCTTCGCGCTCGCGCTGCTGGGCGCGCTGGCGCTGGCCCGTTTCGGCGAGCCGGCCGCCCCCGACGAGGCCCGGCCCGAGGACGCCGCGTCCGCGGACGGCTCCGCGCCCACCGACACATCCGCCGGCTCATCCGCCGGCTCATCCGCGGACGCCGCGCACTCCCCCACGCACTCCTCCTCCGCGCACCGCTCCTGACCGGCCACGGCCGACCCGGCGTGGTCCACTTGGCCCATGGCAGAACCCAGGGCGGAACGCGGCGGCCCGAGCGACAGCGGGCGAGACGTACGGGGAGACGTACGGCGAGACGTACGGGAGCCCGGCCCGACCACCGGCCGGGGCGACTACGACCTGCTGCTGGACCTGGCGGGACGCCGCTCCCGCGCGGCGCTGGAGGACGCGCTGCGGGAGGCCGTACGCGAGGGCCGGCTCGCGGCCGGGACCCGGCTGCCGTCGAGCCGGGTGCTGGCCAGGGACCTGGGGCTGGCGCGGAACACGGTCGCGGACGCGTACGGGCAGCTCGTCGCCGAGGGATGGCTGACCGCGCGGCAGGGGTCGGGCACCTCGGTCGCCGCGCCGCCGGTCGCGCCGGTGCCGGTGCGCGGACCACTGCTCGCGCCGCGCCCGGCGGGGGTCGTCGGCGACGCGGTGCGGGATCTGGAGGCGCGCGGCTTCGGGGCGTACGGCTTCGGGGCGTACGACCTCGGCGCGGCGCCGACGCGGGACGCCGCGTCCTCCGCACCGCCCAGCGCGCCCGCGTCGCCCGTACCGCCGCACGGCGCGCCCGTACCGCACGGCGCGCACGTACCGCACAGCATGCACGTACCGCCAGGAGCGCCCGTACCGCTCCTCCCGTCCGCGCAGGACGCGCCGCGGCCCCCGTACGTCCTGTGGCCGGGCTCGCCGGACCTCTCCTCGTTCCCGCGCACCGCGTGGGCCGCCGCGGCGCGGCGCGCGCTGATCGCCGCGCCGAACGAGGCGTTCGGCTACTCCGACCCGCGCGGCCGGATCGAGCTGCGCCAGGCGCTGGCCGCGTATCTCGCCCGGGTGCGCGGCGTGCGCACCGACCCCGAACTGCTCGTCGTCTGCACCGGATACGCGCAGGCCGTCACCGTGCTGGGTCGGGCGCTGCGGGCCCGCGGCGCCCGGCGCGTGGCGATCGAGGAGGTCGGACTGCCGGACACCCGCGCGCAGTTGGCGGCGGTCGGGCTGGACTGCGTGAGGCTGCCGGTGGACGCGGAGGGTGCGGCGGTGGAGCGCCTCGACGGGTACGCGGACGAGGTCTGCGGGGCCGGGGCGGCCGGGGGTTGCGCGGCGGTGTTCCTCACGCCCGCGCACCAGTTCCCGATGGGCGTGAGCCTGTCGCCCGCGCGCCGCGCCGCGGTGGTGGAGTGGGCGCGGCGCACCGGCGGGGTCGTCGTGGAGGACGACTACGACGGGGAGTTCCGCTACGACCGCCAACCCGTGGGCGCGTTGCAGGGGTTGGCGCCGGATCAGGTGGTCTACGCGGGCACGGCGAGCAAGAGCCTCGCGCCAGGGCTGCGGCTGGCGTGGATCGCGGTGCCGCCGCACCTGCTGGAGGACGTGGTGCGGGAGAAGCGGCTGAGCGACCATCTCTCGCCGGTGCTCGACCAGTTGACGCTGGCGGAGTTCATCGGGTCGGGCGCGTACGACCGCCACGTGCGGCGGATGCGGCTGCGCTACCGGGCGCGCCGGGACCGCCTGGTGGCCGCGCTGGCCGAACGCGTCCCCTCCGTACGGCTGTCCGGCATCGCCGCGGGCCTCCACGTGCTGCTCGAACTCCCGCCGGACGCGGCCCCGTTGGCCGACGTCGTCGCCCGCGCCCGCGCGCACGGCCTGGCCCTGGGCGCTCTCCCCCTCTACGGCGCCCCACCCACCGCAC
>JAJSZB010000325.1:0-8071 GCA_050613715.1 Streptomyces sp. IBSBF 3018 | reverse complement strand
CCTCTGCCCGCGTCGCCACCCCCGCCCGCACCCCCGGCCCGGCGCGGGGGCCGGTCGCGGGGCGGATCACGGGCGTGTCCGGCCCGTACGCATTTGTTTTGACCCCAGCGAATGCGATAGGTACGCTCTGACCTTGTGCCTGGGGTGTGCCCGGGTTCTTGTGCGTGCCATCGGGCCGCGCGGGAGCGCCGAGGCCGTGACACCCGCACCTCCGCACCTTTCCGGACGCTTCGGATACGTGTGGGGTGTGCGACACACCCGACCGCGTGGGTCGGTCCCCAGGTTAGTTCCATCGAGATCGGCACACAGAAACCGGAGAAACGGTGCCTACGATCCAGCAGCTGGTCCGCAAGGGCCGGCAGGACAAGGTCGAGAAGAACAAGACGCCCGCGCTGAAGGGCTCGCCCCAGCGCCGCGGCGTCTGCACGCGTGTCTACACGACCACCCCCAAGAAGCCGAACTCGGCGCTGCGGAAGGTCGCACGTGTGCGTCTGACCAGCGGTATCGAGGTCACCGCTTACATCCCGGGTGAGGGCCACAACCTGCAGGAGCACTCGATCGTGCTCGTGCGCGGCGGTCGTGTGAAGGACCTGCCGGGTGTTCGCTACAAGATCATCCGCGGCTCGCTCGACACGCAGGGCGTCAAGAACCGCAAGCAGGCCCGCAGCCGCTACGGCGCCAAGAAGGAGAAGTAAGCATGCCTCGTAAGGGTCCTGCCCCGAAGCGCCCGGTCATCATCGACCCGGTCTACGGCTCTCCTCTGGTGACGTCCCTCGTCAACAAGATCCTCCTGCACGGCAAGCGGTCCACCGCCGAGCGCATCGTGTACGGCGCCCTCGAGGGCCTGCGCGAGAAGTCCGGCACCGACCCGGTCATCACGCTCAAGCGCGCGCTGGAGAACATCAAGCCCACCCTTGAGGTCAAGTCCCGCCGCGTCGGCGGCGCGACCTACCAGGTGCCGGTCGAGGTCCGCCCGGGCCGCCAGAACACCCTGGCGCTGCGCTGGCTGGTCGGCTACTCCCGCGCCCGTCGCGAGAAGACCATGACCGAGCGGCTGATGAACGAGATCCTCGACGCCAGCAACGGCCTCGGCGCCTCCGTGAAGCGCCGCGAGGACACGCACAAGATGGCCGAGTCCAACAAGGCCTTCGCGCACTACCGCTGGTAGTCGTACACCCCATCGAGAACCGAGAGAAGACTGAGCCACATGGCCACCACTTCGCTTGACCTGGCCAGGGTCCGCAACATCGGGATCATGGCCCACATCGACGCGGGCAAGACGACGACCACCGAGCGGATCCTGTTCTACACCGGTGTTTCGTACAAGATCGGCGAAGTCCACGACGGCGCCGCCACCATGGACTGGATGGAGCAGGAGCAGGAGCGCGGCATCACGATCACGTCCGCCGCGACGACCTGTCACTGGCCGCTCGAGGACGTCGACCACACCATCAACATCATCGACACGCCCGGCCACGTCGACTTCACCGTCGAGGTCGAGCGCTCGCTGCGCGTCCTCGACGGCGCGGTCACCGTGTTCGACGGTGTCGCGGGTGTGGAGCCGCAGTCCGAGACGGTGTGGCGCCAGGCCGACCGCTACGGCGTGCCGCGCATCTGCTTCGTCAACAAGCTCGACCGCACCGGCGCGGAGTTCCACCGCTGCGTCGACATGATCGTGGACCGCCTCGGCGCGACCCCGCTGGTCATGCAGCTGCCGATCGGCGCCGAGGCCGACTTCAAGGGCGTGGTCGACCTCGTCCAGATGAAGGCCCTGGTGTGGTCCGCCGAGGCGACCAAGGGCGAGATGTACGACACCGTCGACATCCCGGCCACCCACACCGAGGCGGCCGACGAGTGGCGCGGCAAGCTGCTGGAGGCCGTCGCCGAGAACGACGACGAGATGATGGAGCTGTACCTGGAGGGCGCCGAGCCCACCATCGAGCAGTTGTACGCGGCGATCCGCCGCATCACCATCAACTCCGGCAAGGGCGGCGGCACCACCGTCACCCCCGTGTTCTGCGGCACCGCGTTCAAGAACAAGGGCGTGCAGCCGCTGCTCGACGCGGTCGTGCGCTACCTGCCCTCGCCGGTCGACATCGAGGCCATCGAGGGTCACGCGGTCAACGACGCGGAGCAGGTCGTCACCCGCAAGCCCTCGGACGACGAGCCGCTCTCGGCGCTCGCGTTCAAGATCATGAGCGACCCGCACCTGGGCAAGCTCACCTTCGTCCGGATCTACTCCGGTCGCCTGGACGCGGGTTCGTCGGTGCTGAACTCGGTCAAGGGCAAGAAGGAGCGCATCGGCAAGATCTACCGCATGCACGCCAACAAGCGTGAGGAGATCGAGTCGGTGGGCGCCGGCGACATCGTCGCCGTGATGGGCCTGAAGCAGACCACCACCGGTGAGACGCTCTGCGACGACAAGAACCCGGTGATCCTGGAGTCGATGGACTTCCCGGCGCCGGTCATCCAGGTCGCGATCGAGCCCAAGTCCAAGGGCGACCAGGAGAAGCTGGGTGTCGCCATCCAGCGGCTCGCGGAGGAGGACCCCTCCTTCCAGGTCCACTCGGACGAGGAGACCGGCCAGACCATCATCGGCGGCATGGGCGAGCTGCACCTGGAGGTGCTGGTCGACCGCATGCGGCGCGAGTTCCGGGTCGAGGCCAACGTCGGCAAGCCGCAGGTCGCGTACCGCGAGACCATCCGCAAGGCGGTCGAGCGGGTCGACTACACCCACAAGAAGCAGACCGGTGGCACCGGTCAGTTCGCGAAGGTGCAGATCGGCATCGAGCCCATCGAGGGCGGCGACGCGTCCTACGAGTTCGTCAACAAGGTCACCGGTGGCCGCATCCCCCGCGAGTACATCCCGTCGGTGGACGCGGGTGCGCAGGAGGCCATGAAGTTCGGCATCCTGGCCGGCTACGAGATGGTCGGCGTGCGCGTCATCCTGATCGACGGCGCCTTCCACGAGGTCGACTCCTCGGAGCTCGCCTTCAAGATCGCCGGCTCGCAGGCCTTCAAGGAGGCCGCGCGCAAGGCCAGCCCCGTACTCCTCGAACCGATGATGGCCGTCGAGGTCACCACGCCCGAGGACTACATGGGTGACGTCATCGGCGACCTCAACTCCCGCCGTGGCCAGATCCAGGCCATGGAGGAGCGCAGCGGCGCCCGGGTCGTCAAGGGCCTGGTGCCGCTCTCGGAGATGTTCGGCTACGTCGGCGACCTGCGGTCGAAGACCTCGGGCCGGGCCAGCTACTCCATGCAGTTCGACTCCTACGCCGAGGTTCCGCGGAACGTCGCCGAGGAGATCATCGCGAAGGCCAAGGGCGAGTAGTAACTCGCCGTAGGCTTGAATTCCAGCAAAGATCACCTGGCGCCGATGAAGCAAGGCGTACAGATCCACTCCCAGGAGGACCCCAGTGGCGAAGGCGAAGTTCGAGCGGACTAAGCCGCACGTCAACATCGGCACCATCGGTCACATCGACCACGGTAAGACCACGCTTACCGCGGCGATCACCAAGGTGCTGCACGACGCGTACCCGGAGCTGAACGAGGCCTCGGCCTTCGACCAGATCGACAAGGCTCCTGAGGAGCGTCAGCGCGGTATCACGATCTCCATCGCGCACGTCGAGTACCAGACCGAGTCGCGTCACTACGCACACGTCGACTGCCCCGGTCACGCGGACTACATCAAGAACATGATCACCGGTGCCGCGCAGATGGACGGCGCGATCCTGGTGGTCGCCGCGACCGACGGCCCGATGCCCCAGACCAAGGAGCACGTGCTGCTGGCCCGCCAGGTCGGCGTGCCGTACATCGTGGTGGCCCTGAACAAGGCCGACATGGTGGACGACGAGGAGATCCTGGAGCTCGTCGAGCTCGAGGTCCGCGAGCTGCTCTCCGAGTACGAGTTCCCGGGCGACGACCTGCCGGTCGTGCGCGTCTCCGCGCTGAAGGCGCTGGAGGGCGACAAGGAGTGGGGCGAGAAGCTCCTCGGTCTGATGCAGGCCGTGGACGAGGCGATCCCCACCCCCGAGCGCGACGTCGACAAGCCGTTCCTGATGCCGATCGAGGACGTCTTCACGATCACCGGTCGTGGCACCGTCGTCACCGGTCGTATCGAGCGCGGTGTGCTGAAGGTCAACGAGACCGTCGACATCATCGGCATCAAGCAGGACAAGACCACCACCACGGTCACCGGCATCGAGATGTTCCGCAAGCTGCTCGACGAGGGCCAGGCCGGTGAGAACGTCGGTCTGCTGCTCCGCGGCATCAAGCGCGAGGACGTCGAGCGCGGCCAGGTCATCATCAAGCCGGGTTCGGTCACCCCGCACACCGAGTTCGAGGCGCAGGCGTACATCCTGTCCAAGGACGAGGGCGGCCGGCACACGCCGTTCTTCAACAACTACCGTCCGCAGTTCTACTTCCGGACCACCGACGTGACCGGCGTCGTGTCCCTCCCCGAGGGCACCGAGATGGTCATGCCGGGCGACAACACCTCCATGACCGTCCAGCTGATCCAGCCGGTCGCCATGGAGGAGGGCCTGAAGTTCGCCATCCGCGAGGGTGGCCGGACCGTGGGCGCCGGCCAGGTCACCAAGATCGTCAAGTGACCTCGGCCCCGCGGCGGGCTTGAGCCGTTGCACGAACCGAAGGGCCCCGGGTGCGTGAGCACCCGGGGCCCTTCGGCGTGTGTACGGACACCGGTCACAGCCGCAGCAGCGCCTCGTGCGGGCGGGCGGAGGCCGGGCGCGGATAGGTCAGGCGGACCGCGCCCCGCGGGGTGAGCACCGCGGACGGCGGGTCGCTGGGGCGGGGGAGCGCGACCGGCAGCGGGCTGAACTCGACGTCCGCGCCCGGGCGGGACTGCCCCCAGTGGTGGACGGTGTCGCGGCCCGAGGCGAAGACGTGCACCCGGCCGGCCGTGTCGGTCAGCACCGCCAGGCCCTCCTGGACCTCGGCGCCGCCGAGGTCGCGCCAGGGGCTCCAGCGGCCGGAGGTGTCGCGCACCCGGGTGCTGACGGCCTTGTCGGCGTTGCGCGCGAACAGGTGGACCCGGCCGTCCGGGGTGGCCACCGCGACGGGTGAGCCGGTGCGCCGGCCGCGGTCGCCGGCCCGGTCGGGGGTGCCCAGCGGGGTCCAGCCGCGGCCCTCCTCCCACACCACCAGGTCGCGCAGGTTGCCGCCGCCGTCGCCTTCCAGCACCGAGAAGCGCAGCGCGAACAGCAGGGTGCGGCCGGCGCCGTCGCGCACCGCGGAGATCGCCGGGGCGAGCGGGCCGCCGCCCAGGTCCTGCGGCGGCCCCCACACGCCGGGCGCGGTCTCGGTCCTGCGCACCGCCCGGAGGCCCAGCACCTCGTACGCCACGCGCGCGCCGCCCGCCCCCGTGCCCGGGGCGCCGGAGGCCCGGCTGGGAGCGCCGCCGGAAACACCGCTGCCGGAAACACCGCTGCTGGGAGCGCCACCGCCGGAAGCACTGCCGCCGGCCGGACCCGCCGCGGGCACCACCACGCGGCGCGGCCCGGGGTGGCGGACCCGGGTGGAGCGGATCCACCCCTTCGGGTTGTGCAGCGGGAAGTTCCGGCCCTGCCCGTAGTCGCCGCAGCCGCCCGGATTGCCGCAGGCCCAGGTCTGGTCGCCGCCGTACTGGAACAGGAAGCGGCCCTTGAGCGCGACGGTGGCCGGCGGCAGGTTGAACGGCCAGCGCTGGTTGTAGTAGCCGCGGTAGGCGGTGACGGTGAAGGCCGGGACCGTGCCGTCGCGGCCCGCGCACCGCGCCACCCAGTGGTCCAGCGCCTTCCACGCGAACAGCGCGGCGGCGGTGTGGTCGCGGTGGTCGGAGTAGCCGGGCTGGTCGCTGCTGGTGGGGTGGGTGCGGTCGTGCACCTGCACGTCGGGGTCCGGGTCCAGTGTCCTGACCTCGGTCGGCCGGTAGTGCTCGAAGAGCCCGGCCAGCGCCGTCACCAGCTTGTCGTGCGTCCACACCGCCCGGCCCCCGGCACCGGCCGGCGCGCCCTCGGCGTCGATGTACGGCAGCGTCGCCCCGGCCTGCTGCCACATGATCGGCAGGCTGCCGGTCGCGCTCAGCTCGTGCATCGAGACCTGGAGGAAGACCAGCGTGGCGTGGTCGAGGGTGTCGACCTCGACGCGTATCCCGCAGTCCAGTTCGAGGGTGTCGCGCCGCCACGCCGTGAAGTGCGGGCGGCCGAGCATCGTCGCGTACGCCTGCCGCAGGCCCTGGTGGCGGGCCGAGGAGTACGCGGGCCGGTCGTGGCGGTGGTGGTGCCGCGGCTCGTACGGCTCGTGGTTGACGCCGGTGGACTCGCCGGCCGTCACGTACACCGACACCACCGGCACGCCGGCCCGCAGCGAGTGCAGCGTGTCGGGGTTCATGAAGTACAGGTCGTCGTCCGGGTGCGCGAGCACCTGCACCACCGACGCGGGCGCCGCGCCCGCGTCGTACGGCTGCGTGGCCGTGGGGTCCGGCGCGCCGCCGTGTCCCCGCTCGGCCGGCGCGCAGCCCGTCACCCCGGCCAGCGCGCCCAGTCCCGCGAACCCCGCCCCCATCGCCGCCAGCAGCCCGCGCCGCGACGGCCCCCCGTCGATCTTCCGTTCCACACGCGTCAAGAGCCCGCCGGGCCCGGACGCGTTCCTTCCGGATGATGTGACGCGGGCCACGTGACCGTGCGGTCACGTGGCCCGTGGGTGCGGCCTGCCCGGGTGCCGGTACGCGTGGGGGACGCGCCGGCGCCCGGGCGCGGGCGGTCACATCGGTCCGACGGTCAGCCGCATCGCGGTCGGCTTGGGGTCCTGGATGTACGACGCGAAGCCCGCGACGTCGTCGAAGGCGAAGCCGTACGCCTTGGCGTCGGCGGTGGCCGCGTGCAGCGCCTTCGCGTAGTGGTTGGTGACCGGGTCGGCGTAGAAGGTCGCCGGGTCGGTCGAGGGCTGGGAGGGCTGGGTCAGCAGCGTCGAGCGGTTGAAGCCGGCGCCGAGCACCGCGGCGACCGGGCCGCTCGTCCCGTCGTTGGGCGCGGCCAGCGCGCCGTCGCAGAACAGCACGTCGCGCGTCGAGGGCCGGGCGAAGGACGCGGCCGCGGGGCCGGTGAAGGCGAGCTTGTCGCCGCTGACCCGGCCGGTGAAGGTGCCCGCGTACGTGGTGACCGTCAGGTCCCGGCCGGCGTAGGCGCTCCACACCTTGTCCACCGCGTCGTCGAAGTAGTCCGCGGCGAACAGCCCGGCGTCCAGGCCGTGTCCGGGCGCGATCACCCGCAGGTCGTCCACCACGAGCTTCGCGAACTCGGGCACCGCCCTGACCGCGGCGAAGACCTGCGCGCGGCCGCCGTCCTTGAGCGCGCCGGTGCTCTGGTCGGCCGCGCCGGTCAGCCGGATCGCCAGCGGCACGCTGAACATGTCCACCATCGTGGCGTTGCAGTACATGCCCGAGGCGTCGTACGTGAACTCCGCGCAGTCGTGCAGCACCCCGTACGAGGGGTCGGAGGAGACCCAGCCGGCGGGGTACTGCAGCGCGGGCTGCCCGTTGCCGTCGGCGACCGCCTTGAACTTCAGCTTGCCGCCGAGCGAGACGTAGATCCGGCCGGACAGGTACGGCAGCTTCAGCACGCTCTCGCCGCTGCCCGCGAGCGGGATCGCGTAGTCGGTGAAGCCGTCCGGGCCGTTGTCGGCGAGCGCGATCGGCGCGAGGCCGCCGTCCGGGGTGACCCGCACCTGCTTGCCGTCCTTGTTCCCGACGACGTACACGTACACCGACGCGTTGTCGTAGCCGCCGGTGGCGTTGGCGATGGTCAGCGGCAGACCGCCGGCGTCGTCGGCGGCCGTCGCGGCGGTGTCGGCCTTGCTGCCGCGGGCCAGCGCGTCCGGCGCGAGCACGGAGGCCACGGGGCCTGCCACGGCCGCGCCGCACAGCGCGGTGAACAGCCGGCGCCGGGTCATCGGCTGCTGGTGACGGGGCGTGCCGCGGGGGATCGGGCGGGTCATGCGGGTACCTCATTTCCGAGCGGTGGGGGGGGGGGGGGGGGGGGGGGGGGGGGGGGGGGGGGGGGGGGGGGGG
>JAJSZB010000324.1:0-22368 GCA_050613715.1 Streptomyces sp. IBSBF 3018 | reverse complement strand
GCCCGCCCCCGCCCGACCCACCGCTTCCGAAACCGGAGTTCCCATGACCGTACGCTCCTCGTGGCTCACCCCCACCGGCCAGTCGCGCGAGGACACCCGGCTGACCCAGCTCGGCGCGACGCTGCCCGCCGACGCGCTCAGGGTGCGGTCCGGCATCCTGCCCGGCTCGCCCGACGGCACCGCCAAGGTCGCCGGGTTCTGGCTGAATAACACCTCCGGCATGTCCGCCACCATCGAACCCGGCCGCGCGGTCATCCAGGGCATGGCGACCCAGGGCGCGTACCCGGTCACCCTGTCGGAGACCACGCCGGTCACGCTGTCCGCCGGCAACGCCCAGTACGACCGGATCGACCTGATCTGCCTCCAGGTGCACGACGGCTCCTACGACGACACCGGGACCGCCGAGGCCGTGCTCACGGTGGTCGAGGGCGAGGCGAACGCCACCCCGCAGCCGCCGGACGTCCCCGACCTGGCGCTGCCGCTGTACACCGTCACCGTCCACGCCAACGCCTCGGCCGCCAACAGCCTGGTGGACTGGGCGAACGCGACCGACCTGCGCGCCACCACGGTCGCCGTCGGCGGCGTGCTGCCCGTCTACGGCAACACGGCGGTCCCCGGCTCGTACGTCGGCCAGCTGCGGGACGCCGGCGACGTGCTGCAGCGCTGGAACGGCACCGCGTGGGTGGCCTACCCGCAGGGCATCGGCGGCATCGCGCCCGCGAACACCGCCGCCGGCGCCTACACCGGGCAGTACCGCGACAACTACGGCGGCCGGCTCCAGCGCTGGGACGGCTCCGCCTGGCAGGAGCCGGTGCCGTACTACGCCTACCACGGGGAGGCGGGGGCGGGCGGCACCACCACGTCGACCGCGTACACCCAGACGCTCACCGGTGCGGACCCGCTGACGACGTCCTTCGTCACACCCGCGAGCGGTGCGGTGATGATCTCGCTCGGCGCGCGCATCGAGGTCCAGGGGACGGCGACCTACGGCTGGATGGCCGTCAGCCTGTCGCAGGGCAGCACGACCATCGCCTCCGCCAACGACGACCTGGCCCTCGTCGGCTCGGGCGCCTCCTACGGGTCGTTCGCCTACACCTACCGCTTCTACGGGCTGACGCCCGGCCAGACCTACACCGCGACGCTCAACTACCGGGCCAACGCCTCCGGCGCGACCGTCTACTTCCGCAATCGCTACCTGCGCATCGACCCCGCGCGCTGAGCCGCACGCCCGCCGCGCCCGCTCCCCTCCTCCGGCCGCCTCCCGCAAAGGACTCTCACCATGCCCCTCCACTCCGCCTGGCTGCTCGACAACGGCCAGAGCCGGCAGGACACCCGCGTCTCGCCGACCGGCACCTTCACCCCCACCTCGCCGATGGCCACCCGCTCCGGCGTGGTGCCCGGCTCCACCGACGGGACCTCCCGGATCTCCGGATTCACCGTGGTCGGGGTCACCGCGATGACCGCGCAGGTCTACCCCGGGCGCGCGGTGATCCAGGGCCTGGACGCCCAGGGCGCCTACGCGGTCTCGCTCACCGAGAACCTGACGCTGGCCTTCGAGGACGGCGACGCCCAGTACGGCCGGATCGACCTCGTCGTGCTGCGGGTCCACGACGACCAGTTCGACGCCTCGGGCCGCAACGACGCGACCGTGGAGATCATCAAGGGCACGCCGGCCGCCACCCCCGTGGCGCCGGCCGTGCCCGCCCAGGCCATCGCGCTGTACCAGGTCCAGGTCCCGGTCAACGCGAGCGCCAGCAACGGCATCCAGTGGGACACCGCGCTGACCGGCGTGCGCAACGCCACGGTCGCCGCCGGCGGCATCCTGCCGGTGTCCACCGACACCGCGCCGGGCGCCTACCCCGGCCAGTTCCGCGACGTCGCCGAGTCCTCCGCCACCGGCCACCTGGAGCGCTGGAACGGCCACGCCTGGGCCCGCTACCCCGCCTACCCCGACCCGGTGTGGCGCAACTGGACCCCGGCGTGGACCACCTCCTCGGGGCTGCACCTGCCGTCGTTCGGCAACGCCTCGCTCACCTGCCGATACGTGCAGCACGGCCCGACCGTGCACTTCACCTTCCAGATCGGCTTCGGCACCACGACCGCCTTCGGCACCGGCGCCGGCACCTCGGACAACTGGCTGTTCTCGCTGCCCGTCCCGGCCGCCGGCGTCCAGGCGTGCATGGGCTTCGCCGAGTTGTACCCGAACGACGTCAAGCAGCGGGCGGTGGCGCGGCTGCGCTGCGCGTCCACCACGCAGTTCGAGCTGGAGATCAGCGCGACGATGCCCGGCGTGACCGCCCCGGTGACCGGGCTCACCGACTCGGTCAGCCCGTGGGTGTGGGCGTCCGGCCACTCCCTGAGCGGCAGCGGGACCTACGAGGCGGCCGTATGACCAGCGCGGCCGACACCCCGTACCGGGCGATCTTCTGCGACCTGCGCAGCGACACCGTCTTCGACATCCTGCCGCTGCGCGACGTCACGCTGGACGACTACATCGGCAAGCCCGGCTCGCTCACCGGGACCGTGCCGCTGCCGGACGAGGCGCTCGCGGCCCGCGCCCGGCAGGTCCACGAGGGCCGCACCTCGGTGTACCTGGAGCGCGGCGGCGACCTGTGGTGGGGCGGCATCGTCTGGACCAGCACGCTGGCCAGCACCGACCGCGGCGTGCTGACCCTGGAGATCCAGGCGGCGACCTTCGACTCCTACGCCAACCGCCGCATCATCCGCACCGCGCTGGACTGGACCGGCACGCACAGCGCCGACCAGCTGGACATCGTGCGCGGGCTGTGGGACTCGCTGCAGCACGACGAGGGCGGCGGCATCGGCGTCAGCTTCGGCACCGAGACCTCCGGCGTCACCCGCGAGGTCGCCTACCGCGACGGCGACGAGACCGTCTTCTACGACGCGATCACCCAGCTCGCCGCGCTGGACAACGGTTTCGAGCACCAGATCACCGTCTACCGGGACCCGGTCAGCGCCCGGCGGGTGCGCCGGCTGCGGCTGGGCAGCCCGCGGATCACCACCGGCAGCACCGACCTGGTGCTGGACATGCCGGGCTCGATCCTCGCCTACTCCTTCCCCGCCGACGCCACCCGCGGCGGCACCACCGCGCGGGCCCGCGGCGCCTCGGTCAACGACGACCAGGCCGAGGAGTCCCGGCCGCTGGTCTCGGACGTGCAGGTCGCCGAGGACCTGATCGCGGCCGGCTACCCGCGGGTGGACCTGACCGCGGACTACAACACGGTCACCGACGTGAAGACGCTGAACTCGCTGGCCACCGCCGAACTCGCCGCCTCCCGCGGCGCGGTGGTGATCCCGGAGATCACCATCCGGCTGGACGACCTGGTGCCGCCGACGCTGCTCGGCCGGACCGTGCGGCTGCGCATCCACGACGCGTGGTGGGCCGAGGGGCTCGACGCGCGCTACCGGATCATCGGCGTCAAGGTGACCCCGCCGCAGCGCGGGCGCCCCGACACCGCCGACCTCTACCTGGAGGAGGCCGTCTGATGGCCCAGCTGCCCGAGGACATCATCGACCGGATCGCCGCGATGGAACGCCGCATCAAGCAGCTGTCCACGGCGGTCAACACCCGGCCCGCGCTCAGCCGCGTCGGCGGCTCGGCGATCCGGATCTACGACGTCAACGGCGAACTGATCATCGCCGACGACGCGTCGACCGGGGGCCTGGGCCGGCCGTGGCTGGCCATGACGCCGCCGGCCGACCTGACGCAGGCGCACTGGCCGCAGACCAGCGCCACCGGCTGGACCCCGATCGCCTCCTCGTACAACGTCGTGTGGCAGCCGCAGATGCACATCGTGGTGCAGACCGCGGTGTCCGCGGGGGCCACCGGGCAGGTCCAGGTGCTGGTGGACAGCAAGCCGTTCGGCGACGCCGTGTCGGCCGGCGCGCTGCTCGACGTGATGGCCCCGGTCTGCCCGAAGGCGGACTTCCCCTCGCTGTTCGGCAAGAAGATCACCGTCCAGCTGCAGGCGAAGGTCACCAGCGCGAGCGGCACGGTGTACGCGCAGCCGCTGATGGCGCACGGCGCGCAGAGCTGACCCGCGGCGCCCGATCCCCGGCTCTCCCGGCACTCTCTCCCGGCTCTCCCGGCTCCCCGGGCTCTCCCCCCGGCTCCTCACCTCTCTCCCCCCGCGGAAGGACCCCGCATGGACATCGACCCGGCGCAGCCCTGGGGCGTCGCCCTGGACTACTACGGCCGCGCGACCGTCACCGACTCCGGCCACACCGTGGTGATCCGCGTCTACGACCAGACGCTCGGCAGCCCGCTCGCGCCCGACCCGATCACCGGCCAGTACCCCGCGGTCTACGTCAGCGCGCAGATCCGCGAGTACGGCACCGGCGACGCCGTGCTCCAGGGCTTCGGCGACGTGATCGTCAACCCCGCCGGCACCGACCCCGTCCCGCCGGACCTGACGTCCGTGCCGGCCGCGGTCGCCAAGGCCGTCGCCGACTTCCAGGACCGCGCCGGCCGCTACACCGCGCTGTGCGCGCAGTGGGCGCCCCCGCAGGACACCGACCCCACCGGCGGCGACGCGACGGGCACCGACCCCGTGAGCAGCGACCCCGGGAGCAGTGATCCCACCGGCGGCTGACCGTATCCCTCCGAGACCCCGTTCCACCTGCCACGATTGGGGAGGACCATGGCGAACCCCCTGTCCGCCGACGCCCTCGTGTCCGCGCTGCGGGCCGAGGGCGTCACCGTCGTCGAGCACGAGGGCTGGCGCACCCACAACCGCAACGGCAAGGGCGCCTGGGGCCCGGTGAACGGCGTGGTGATCCACCACACCGTCACCACCGGCACCGACGCCTCGGTCGCCCTGTGCTACGACGGCCGCTCCGACCTGCCCGGACCGCTGTGCCACGGCGTGATCGCCAAGGACGGCTCGGTGCACCTGGTCGGCAACGGCCGCGCCAACCACGCGGGCGCCGGCGACCCCGACGTGCTGGCCGCGGTCGTCGCCGAGCGCTCTCCGCTGCCGCCGCCCCGGCAGCGCACCGCCGACGGCAACACCCGCTTCTACGGCTTCGAGTGCGTCAACATGGGCGACGGACGCGACCCCTGGCCGGCCGCCCAACTCGACGCGATGGTGCGGGTGTCGGCCGCGATCTGCCGCGCGCACGGCTGGCACGCGCCCTCGGTGATCGGCCACAAGGAGTGGACCAGCGCGAAGATCGACCCGGTCGGCTTCACCATGGACAGCCTCCGCGCGAAGATCGCGGTACGGCTGCGCCAGTCCCCCTCGAACCCGGCCTCCGGCCCCTCGGCGTCGGGCCCGTCCACGCCGAAGCCGCCGGCGCACCCGGCCTACCAGCCGTACCCGGGCGCCGCGTGGTTCCACGCGCAGCCGGACTCCCCGGTGGTCACCGCGATGGGCCGGCGGCTGGTCGCCGAGGGCTGCTCGGCGTACCGGCAGGGGCCGGGGCCGCGGTGGACCGAGGCCGACCGGCAGAGCTACGCCGCATGGCAGCGCAAGCTCGGCTACAGCGGCGCCGACGCGGACGGCTGGCCCGGCGCGGCCTCCTGGGCGGCCCTGAAAGTCCCCTACACCGGCTGACCGCGCGCCCGTGCGAGGAAGAGAGGTGGACCCCATGACCGACATGCCTGATGCCGGCCTGTCCGATGCCGCCAAGCGCGCCCTGCGCACCGCGGTGCAGAGCCTGGTCGGCCTGTGCGTGCTGCTGCCGCCGCTGCTGGACTCCGCGGGCCTGACCGCGACGCTGCCGTGGGCGGCCGGCGCGGTCGCCGTGGCCGGCGGCCTCAGCCGGCTGATGGCGCTGCCCGCGGTGCAGGCCGCGCTGCCGCCCTGGCTGCGCACCGACGTCCCGGAAGACGGTGGTGCATGAGCGAGCCGAGCCTGTCCGACCCGGCCGCGGTCGCACTGGAGCTGGAGCGCCTGCGCGGCACCGTGGAGGCCGGCTTCGCCCGGGTCGACGGCGCGCTGGCCCTGCTCGTCCAGCGCAGCGACCAGACCGACCGCCAGCTCGCCGACCACGAGAGCCGCCTGGACTCCCTCGAACGCGCCCGCTGGCCGCTGGCCAGCATCGGGGCCCTGGCGGCCCTGGCGACCGTGGTCGTCACCGCCCTCGAACTGGCCTCACGCTGACCCTCGCACCACGACGGGGGGGGGGGGGGGGGGGGGGGGGGGGGGGGGGGGGGGGGGGGGGGGGGGGGGGGGGGGGGGGGGGGGGGGGGGGGGGGGGGGGGGGGGGGGGGGGGGGGGGNCCCCCCCCCCCCCCCCCCCCCCCCCCCCCCCCCCCCCCCCCCCCCCCCCCCCCCCCCCCCCCCCCCCCCCCCCCCCGCCCGTTTTTCGTGCTACCTGCCCGGAGGGCGACCCTCAGCCGTTGTACGGCCCGTAGTCGTAGTCCTCCAGCGGGACCGCCTGGCCGGAGCCCGTGCCGAACGGGCTGTAGTCGATGTCGTCGTAGCCCACGGCCGAGTACATCGCGGCCTTGGCCTCCTCGGTCGGCTCCACCCGGATGTTGCGGTAGCGGGACAGACCCGTACCGGCCGGGATGAGCTTGCCGATGATGACGTTCTCCTTCAGGCCGAGCAGCGAGTCGGACTTGGCGTGGATCGCCGCGTCCGTCAGCACCCGGGTCGTCTCCTGGAAGGAGGCCGCCGACAGCCAGGACTCCGTGGCCAGCGAGGCCTTGGTGATGCCCATCAGCTGCGGACGACCCGAGGCCGGGTGACCGCCCTCGGACACCACGCGGCGGTTCTCGGTCTCGAACCGGCCGCGCTCGACCAGCTCGCCGGGCAGCAGCTCCGCGTCGCCCGACTCGATGATCGTCACCCGGCGCAGCATCTGCCGGATGATGATCTCGATGTGCTTGTCGTGGATCGACACACCCTGCGAGTTGTAGACCTTCTGCACTTCCTGCACCAGGTGGATCTGCACCTGCCGCTGGCCCAGGATGCGCAGCACGTCGTGCGGGTTGGTCGCGCCGTAGGTGAGCTTCTGCCCGACCTCGACGTGGTCGCCCTCGCCGACCTGGAGCTTGACGCGCTTGGAGATCGGGTAGGCGATCTCGTCGGCGCCGTCGTCCGGGGTCACGACGATCTTCTTGGTCTTCTCGGTCTCCTCGATGCGCACCCGGCCGGCCGCCTCGGAGATCGGGGCGACGCCCTTGGGGACGCGCGCCTCGAACAGCTCGACCACACGCGGCAGACCCTGCGTGATGTCGTCACCGGCCACACCGCCGGTGTGGAAGGTACGCATGGTCAGCTGGGTGCCGGGCTCACCGATCGACTGGGCGGCGATGATGCCGACCGCCTCGCCGATGTCCACCAGCTTGCCGGTGGCCAGCGAGCGTCCGTAGCAGTAGGCGCAGGTGCCGACCGCCGACTCGCAGGTGAGGATCGAGCGGGTCTTGACCTCCTCGACCCCCAGCTTCACCAGCTGGTCGATCAGCACGTCGCCGAGGTCGACGTTGGCGGGCGCGACGACCTTGCCGTCCACCACCACGTCCTCGGCGAGCATCCGCGCGTACACGCTGGTCTCGACGTCGTCGGCCTTGCGCAGCGAGCCGTCCGGCTGCCGCTCGGCGATCCGCAGCTTCAGACCGCGCTCGGTGCCGCAGTCCTCCTCGCGGATGATCACGTCCTGCGAGACGTCGACCAGACGACGGGTCAGGTAGCCCGAGTCGGCGGTGCGCAGCGCGGTGTCGGCGAGGCCCTTGCGGGCGCCGTGGGTGGAGATGAAGTACTCCAGCACCGACAGGCCCTCGCGGAACGACGCCTTGATGGGACGCGGGATGGTCTCGTTCTTGGCGTTGGAGACCAGTCCGCGCATACCCGCGATCTGACGCATCTGCATCATGTTTCCGCGGGCCCCGGAGTCGACCATCATGAAGATCGGGTTGGTCTTCGGGAAGTTGGCGTTCATGGCCGTGGCGACCTCGTTGGTCGCCTTGGTCCAGATGCCGATCAGCTCGTCCGACCGCTCCTGCTTGGTGATCAGACCGCGCTCGTACTGCTTCTGGACCTTCTCGTCCTGCGCCTCGTAGGAGGCGATGATGCCCTTCTTGGCCTCGGGCACCACGATGTCGGAGATGGCCACGGTGACGCCGGAACGGGTCGCCCAGTGGAAGCCGGCCGCCTTCAGGTTGTCGAGCGTCGCCGCCACGATGACCTTGGGGTAGCGCTCGGCGAGGTCGTTGACGATCTCGGAGAGCTGCTTCTTGCCGACCGCGTAGTCCACGAACGGGTAGTCCTCGGGCAGCAGCTCGTTGAACAGCGCCCGGCCCAGGGTGGTGCGCAGCCGGAAGCTGTCACCGACCTGGTACGGCTCCTCGCCCTCGGCCGGCTCCGGCGGGGTCCAGCCGCGCGGCGGGACGGTGCCCACCGGGAAGCGGATGTCCACCGGCGCCTGCATCGACAGCTCGCGCGCGTCGAAGGCCATGATCGCCTCGGCGGTCGACCCGAACGCCCGGCCCTCGCCCTTGACCTGGCGCTCCTCGGAGTCCGTGGTCAGGAAGAACAGGCCGAGCACCATGTCCTGGGTCGGCATGGTGACCGGGCGGCCGTCGGCCGGCTTGAGGATGTTGTTCGAGGACAGCATCAGGATGCGGGCCTCGGCCTGCGCCTCCGCGGACAGCGGCAGGTGCACGGCCATCTGGTCGCCGTCGAAGTCCGCGTTGAAGGCGGTGCAGACCAGCGGGTGGATCTGGATCGCCTTGCCCTCGACCAGCTGCGGCTCGAAGGCCTGGATGCCCAGGCGGTGCAGCGTCGGCGCCCGGTTGAGCAGCACCGGGTGCTCGGCGATGACCTCTTCCAGCACGTCGTACACGACCGTGCGGCCGCGCTCGACCATCCGCTTGGCCGACTTGATGTTCTGCGCGTGGTTCAGGTCCACCAGGCGCTTCATCACGAACGGCTTGAACAGCTCAAGGGCCATGGCCTTGGGCAGGCCGCACTGGTGCAGCTTCAGCTGCGGGCCGACGACGATCACCGAACGGGCGGAGTAGTCGACGCGCTTGCCGAGCAGGTTCTGCCGGAAGCGGCCCTGCTTGCCCTTGAGCATGTCGGACAGCGACTTCAGCGGACGGTTGCCGGGGCCCGTGACCGGGCGGCCGCGGCGGCCGTTGTCGAAGAGCGCGTCGACGGCCTCCTGGAGCATCCGCTTCTCGTTGTTCACGATGATCTCGGGGGCACCGAGGTCGAGCAGGCGCTTCAGCCGGTTGTTGCGGTTGATGACGCGGCGGTACAGGTCGTTCAGGTCGGAGGTCGCGAAGCGGCCGCCGTCCAGCTGCACCATCGGGCGCAGGTCCGGCGGGATCACCGGGACGCAGTCCAGCACCATGCCGTTGGGCTTGTTGGTGGTCTGCAGGAACGCGGAGACGACCTTCAGCCGCTTGAGCGCACGGGTCTTCTTCTGGCCCTTGCCGGTACGGATGATCTCGCGGAGGCGCTCGGCCTCCTCCTCCAGGTCGAAGGACTCCAGCCGCTTCTGCAGCGCGGCGGCGCCCATCGACCCCTGGAAGTAGGTGCCGAAGCGGTCGCGCAGCTCGCGGTAGAGCAGCTCGTCGCCCTCCAGGTCCTGGACCTTGAGGTTCTTGAAGCGGGCCCACACCTCGTCGAGGCGGTCCAGCTCGCGCTGGGCGCGGTCGCGCAGCTGCTTCATCTCGCGCTCGGCGCCCTCGCGCACCTTGCGGCGCACGTCGGCCTTCGCACCCTCGTTCTCCAGCTCGCCGAGGTCGGCCTCCAGCTTCTTCTGCCGGGCCTCCACGTCGGCGTCGCGACGCTGCTCGATCTGCTGGCGCTCCACGGAGACCTGGGCCTCCAGGGAGGGCAGGTCGCGGGTGCGGCGCTCCTCGTCGACCCACGTGATCATGTAGGCCGCGAAGTAGATGACCTTCTCCAGGTCCTTCGGGGCCAGGTCCAGCAGGTAGCCCAGGCGCGACGGGACGCCCTTGAAGTACCAGATGTGGGTGACCGGGGCGGCCAGCTCGATGTGGCCCATCCGCTCACGGCGCACCTTGGCGCGGGTGACCTCGACGCCGCAGCGCTCACAGATGATGCCCTTGAAGCGGACGCGCTTGTACTTGCCGCAGTAGCACTCCCAGTCCCGGGTGGGGCCGAAGATCTTCTCGCAGAAGAGTCCGTCCTTCTCGGGCTTCAGGGTGCGGTAGTTGATGGTCTCGGGCTTCTTGACCTCGCCGTGCGACCAGGTCCGGATGTCGTCCGCGGTGGCCAGGCCGATCCGCAGCTCGTCGAAGAAGTTGACGTCGAGCACTTGTCGTCAATCCCTCTTTCGGGGTCGTCGATTGTCAAACATGGTCTGGACGGTCCTGGGAGAGGCCGCCCGGCCCGCGGTCGCGGTGGACCGGAAACCGGGCGGCCGGCCCGTCAGACCTCTTCGACGCTGCTCGGCTCGCGCCGGGACAGGTCGATACCGAGCTCCTCCGCCGCGCGGAAGACGTCCTCGTCGGTGTCGCGCATCTCGATGGACATGCCGTCCGAGGACAGCACCTCCACGTTCAGGCAGAGGGACTGCATTTCCTTGATGAGCACCTTGAAGGACTCGGGAATGCCGGGCTCGGGGATGTTCTCGCCCTTGACGATGGCCTCGTAGACCTTCACCCGGCCGAGCACGTCGTCGGACTTGATGGTCAGCAGCTCCTGGAGGGCGTAAGCGGCGCCGTACGCCTCCAGCGCCCACACCTCCATCTCGCCGAACCGCTGTCCGCCGAACTGCGCCTTACCGCCCAGCGGCTGCTGGGTGATCATCGAGTACGGACCGGTGGAGCGGGCGTGCAGCTTGTCGTCCACCAGGTGGTGCAGCTTGAGGATGTACATGTAGCCGATCGAGATCGGGTCCGGGAACGGCTCGCCGGAGCGGCCGTCGAAGAGCCGGGCCTTGCCCGAGGACTGCACCATGCGGTCGCCGTCGCGGTTGGGGATCGTCGCCTCGAAGAGGCCGGCGATCTCGTCCTCGCGGGCGCCGTCGAAGACCGGGGTCGCCACGTTGGTGTCCGGGGCGACCTGGCCCGCGCCGATGGCGTCCAGGCGGCGCGCCCACTCGTCGGCGATCCCGGCGACGTCCCAGCCCTGCTTGGCCAGCCAGCCCAGATGGATCTCCAGCACCTGGCCGGGGTTCATCCGCGAGGGCACGCCGAGCGGGTTGAGGATGATGTCGACCGGGGTGCCGTCCTCAAGGAACGGCATGTCCTCGACGGGCAGGATCTTGGAGATGACGCCCTTGTTGCCGTGCCGGCCGGCCAGCTTGTCGCCGTCGGTGATCTTGCGCTTCTGCGCCACGTAGACGCGCACCAGCTGATTGACGCCGGGCGGCAGCTCGTCGCCCTCCTCGCGGTCGAAGACGCGCACGCCGATGACCTTGCCGGTCTCGCCGTGCGGCACCTTCAGCGAGGTGTCGCGCACCTCGCGCGCCTTCTCGCCGAAGATCGCGCGCAGCAGCCGCTCCTCCGGGGTCAGCTCGGTCTCGCCCTTGGGGGTGACCTTGCCGACCAGGATGTCGCCGGCGACCACGTCGGCGCCGATCCGGATGATGCCGCGCTCGTCGAGGTCGGCGAGGACCTCCTCGGAGACGTTCGGGATGTCCCGGGTGATCTCCTCGGGGCCCAGCTTGGTGTCGCGGGCGTCGACCTCGTGCTCCTCGATGTGGATCGAGGAGAGCACGTCGTCCTGCACGAGGCGCTGCGACAGGATGATCGCGTCCTCGTAGTTGTGGCCCTCCCACGGCATGAACGCGACCAGCAGGTTCTTGCCGAGGGCCATCTCGCCCTCGTCGGTGGACGGGCCGTCGGCCAGCACCTGGCCGGCCACCACGCGGGCGCCCTCGTCCACGACGACCTTCTGGTTGAAGGAGGTGCCCTGGTTGGAGCGGGAGAACTTGGAGACGCGGTAGGTGGTGTACGTGCCGTCGTCGTTGGTGACCGTGACGTAGTCGGCGGAGACCTCCTGGACCACGCCGTCCTTCTCGGCCTTGATCACGTCGCCGGCGTCGACCGCGCAGCGGTACTCCATGCCGGTGCCGACCAGCGGCGCCTCGGACTTGATCAGCGGCACCGCCTGGCGCATCATGTTCGACCCCATGAGCGCGCGGTTGGCGTCGTCGTGCTCCAGGAACGGGATCATGGCGGTGGCGACCGACACCATCTGGCGCGGCGAGACGTCCATGTAGTCGACGTCGTCGCCGGGGATGTAGTCGATCTCGCCGCCGCGGCGGCGGACCAGCACGCGGGACTCGGCGAACCGCAGGTCCTCGGTCAGCGGGGCGTTGGCCTGCGCGATGACGAAGCGGTCCTCCTCGTCGGCGGTCAGGTAGTCCACGTCGTCGGTGACGACGCCGCCGACGACCTTGCGGTACGGGGTCTCCACGAAGCCGAACGCGTTGACCCGGCCGTAGGAGGCGAGCGAGCCGATCAGACCGATGTTCGGGCCTTCCGGCGTCTCGATCGGGCACATCCGGCCGTAGTGCGAGGGGTGCACGTCGCGGACCTCGAAGCCGGCCCGCTCACGGGACAGACCACCGGGGCCCAGCGCCGACAGGCGGCGCTTGTGGGTCAGACCGGACAGCGGGTTGGTCTGGTCCATGAACTGCGACAGCTGGCTGGTGCCGAAGAACTCCTTGATGGAGGCGACGACCGGCCGGATGTTGATCAGCGTCTGCGGCGTGATCGCCTCGACGTCCTGGGTGGTCATCCGCTCGCGGACGACGCGCTCCATCCGGGCCAGGCCGGTACGGACCTGGTTCTGGATCAGCTCGCCGACGTTGCGCAGGCGGCGGTTGCCGAAGTGGTCGATGTCGTCCACCTCGACCACGATGGCCGAGCCGTTCTCGCCACTGGTCTCGGTCTCGCCGGCGTGCAGCTTCACCAGGTACTTGATGGTGGCGATGATGTCCTCGGTGGTGAGCACGCCGGCGTCCAGCGGCGCGTCGCTGCCGAGCTTCTTGTTGACCTTGTAGCGGCCGACCTTGGCCAGGTCGTAGCGCTTGGGGTTGAAGTAGAGGTTCTCCAGCAGGGTCTGGGCGGCCTCCTTCGTCGGCGGCTCGCCCGGACGCAGCTTGCGGTAGATGTCCAGCAGCGCGTCGTCCTGGCCCTGGGTGTGGTCCTTCTCCAGGGTCGCGCGCATCGACTCGTACTCGCCGAACTCCTCGAGGATCTGCTCGGTGCTCCAGCCGAGCGCCTTGAGCAGCACGGTCACCGACTGCTTGCGCTTGCGGTCGATGCGGACGCCGACCATGTCGCGCTTGTCGATCTCCATCTCCAGCCAGGCGCCCCGGGAGGGGATGATCTTGGCGGAGAAGATGTCCTTGTCGGACGTCTTGTCGATCTGGCTGTCGAAGTACACACCCGGGGAGCGGACCAGCTGCGAGACGACGACACGCTCGGTGCCGTTGATGCAGAAGGTGCCCTTGGACGTCATCAGCGGGAAGTCGCCCATGAAGACGGTCTGCGACTTGATCTCGCCGGTCTCGTTGTTGGTGAACTCGGCGGTGACGAAGAGCGGCGCGCCGTAGGTGAAGTCGCGCTCCTTGCACTCGTCCAGCGAGTTCTTCGGCGGCTCGAAGCGGTGGTCACGGAAGGTGAGCGACATCGACCCGGAGAAGTCCTCGATCGGGGAGATCTCCTCGAAGATCTCCTCCAGACCGGACTTCCTGGGGACGTCCTGCCCACTGTCCAGGGCCGCCTCGACCCGGGCCTTCCACGCGGCGTTGCCGAGCAGCCAGTCAAAGCTCTCGGTCTGGAGCGCGAGGAGGTTCGGAACTTCGAGGGGTTCACGGATCTTCGCGAAAGAGATGCGCAGCGGTGCGGTGCTTGCGCCGTTGTTCGAATTGGCAGTCGAGGCGTTGCGCGAGGCGGCCAAGAGGGGGTCCTTCCGAGGGCTCGGACTCACTACGCGCGTGCCGGTCTGCCCCTGAGCCGGGGCATAAGCCCTGATGGGGGGCTTACGACCGGAAGCTCGGATAGGGACATGCCACTGGTGACGGGCCAGGCAGCAGCTAACAGGCAGCGCAAAGGGTCAGTGTAGCCACTTGGCCCACTGATGTCCAGAGCTGAGATTCGGAGTACCGAATCGTCGCCCCCTCGCCCGTCTCATGACCCGGTTCCCCCTCGGAGTGGAACCGGACCGGCATCCGTCACGCTGCACAGCCATGCATTCCCGCATCGCCGCCGATCCATGCATCCGCAGGCGAAGAAGTGCCTGCGGGCTGCACCTGAACGGTGCGGCGGCCGTCCTGAGAATTGCGCGAAGCGTCGCATACGTCAAGGCCCCGACGCCGGTGTAGATCGAAAACGCCGCGGGGGGGGGGGGGGGGGGGGGGGGGGGGGGGGGGGGGGGGGGGGGGGGGNCCCCCCCCCCCCCCCCCCCCCCCCCCCCCCCCCCCCCCCCCCCCCCCCCCCCCCCCCCCCGGCGCTTGGTGCACGGGTGGAGCTGGTGTCACTTGACCTCGACCGAGGCGCCGGCGCCCTCGAGCGCCTCCTTCGCCTTGTCCGCGGCCTCCTTGTTGGCCTTCTCCAGGACGGGCTTCGGGGCGCCGTCCACGAGGTCCTTGGCCTCCTTCAGACCCAGCGAGGTCAGCTCGCGCACGACCTTGATGACCTGGATCTTCTTGTCGCCCGCGGCGGTGAGGATGACGTCGAACTCGTCCTTCTCCTCGACGGCCTCGGCGGCCGGGGCGCCCGGGCCCGCGACGCCCGCGACGGCGACCGGCGCGGCGGCGGTGACGTCGAACTTCTCCTCGAACGCCTTCACGAACTCGGAGAGCTCGATCAGGGTGAGCTCCTCGAACTGGGCGAGCAGTTCCTCGGTGCTGAGCTTCGTCGCCATGGTGGCGGTCCTTCCGTGTCGTTCGGCTGGTGCCGGATGTACATGTCGGCGGGCGTACGTGTGGCCCGCGGCGACCGGGCCCGCGGTGGGCGGGCGACGGTCAGGTTGCGAGCCGAGTTACTCGGCACCGCCCTGCTCTGCCTCGGCCCGTGCGGCCCGAAGTGCCTCCGCGGTGCGGACGAACTTCGACGGGAGCGCCTGGAAGACCGCGGCAGCCTGGGACTGCTTGGCCTTCATGGCGCCCGCCAGCTTGGCGAGCAGAACCTCGCGGGACTCGAGGTCCGCAAGCTTCTTGATCTCGTCGGCGGACAGCGCCTTGCCGTCAAGGACACCGCCCTTGATGACGAGAGCGGGGTTCTCCTTGGCGAAGTCGCGCAGACCCTTCGCCGCCTCGACCGGGTCACCGGTGACGAAGGCGACGGCCGACGGACCCGCGAACAGGTCGTCGAGCGTGCTGATCCCGGCCTCGTTGGCCGCGATCTTGGTCAGCGTGTTCTTCACCACGGCGTACGTGGCGTTCTCACCGAGGGAACGGCGCAGCGTCTTGAGCTGCGCCACGGTGAGACCGCGGTACTCGGTCAGCACAGCGGCGTTCGAGGAGCGGAACTGGTCCGTCAACTCGGCAACCGAGGCAGCCTTGTCAGGCCTCGCCATGAGTCTCGGCCTCCTTCCGGGTGATTGCGGACCGCCCGGCGTGAAGGGGACTCGACTCGGGACACACGAACGCCCCGGGCGCAGGCGCACGGGGCGGACTCGACGGATCACGCGGCACGCTCGCGCATGCCTGACGCTTCCGGAGATCTTCCACGGTCACCTGCGCGGGCCGTCCGCTCCCAGCGGAACCTTCGGCCGCCCCGCCCTGGAACCAGGGCACGACGACAACCTGCGGTCTTTGGCTTCGCCGCCCAGAGTACGGGCCCGCCCCCCCACGGAGCAAATCGCCCCCGACGGCCCCGGCCGACGCCGAGGCCGGGTCCCGCCGGAGGACCGTCTACGCGGACTTGTTCAGCTTCTGCTTCAGCTTCGCGCTCAGGTCGGCGGTCTGCGCGGCCGGCGGGACCGGGATCACGCGAGGGCCGCCGAAACTCTTGAAGTCGATGGTGACCTTGGCATTGCCGAAGTCCTCCACCATGCGCACCGGAAGGTCGTTCCCGTCCACCCAGATGTCCGCGGTGACCGAGTCGGAGCCGGCGAAGAACTGGCTCAGCGCGCCCTTCTGCGCCGCGGAGAACGTATTGTCGTCCTTGTCCAGATCGGCCTTGGACACGGTGGCCGAGTAGTGCGTGGTCGACTTGCCGTCGACGGTCTCCGTGCCGATCTTCTCGGCGTCGTCGCTCGCCGACAGTGCGTCCAGGCCGACGGTCGGGTTCTCCTGCATGCCGCTGTCGAGCCCCGAGGCGCTGTTCCCGAGCACGGCGGAGGCGTCCACCTTCATCCAGTGCTTGCCCTTCAGCGGGCCGCTGGGCAGAGGCCCGACGCCGTAGTAGTACGCGCCGCCGACGAAACGCATCTCCACCGTGTCGGCCGAGGTCAGACTCTGCATGCCGAGCTGTGCCGTCTTCACCCGCACGTCCAGGCCCGCGTGACTCCCCCAGGCATAGGTGCCGGACATCTGTACGCGCTTTCCGCTCAGGTCCAAGGAAAACACCACCTGCGCCGACTGCTTGCCGTCCGCGTTGTGCGCGACCCGCCGCATGACCGCGCTCGCCGTCTCGGCAGCCTTGTCGACCTGCGCCGCAGAACACCCCGTCGTGGCCGCTACGGCCGTCAGGACCACGGCACACCCGACGGTCGTTCGTGTCCTCATGTTCTTTCCCCACCCCTGGTTCACTCTGTGCAGTTGTCGTGACGATGGGAACTCTAGCTGGCCGCACCGACAGTCCGCCTCCGGGAAAAAACGCGCGGCGCCCCGCGCCCGGGGGTGCCGGGGGCGGGGCGCCGCGGAGAACGCCGCGAGGCGCGTGACCGGGGGCTCAGACGGCCGCCGGGTCCTCCTCGACGAGGAGGTTGCGCGTGCGGTTGGGGTCGACCTGGATGCCGGGGCCCATGGTCGTGGAGACCGCCGCCTTCTTGACGTAGCGCCCCTTCGCCGCGGACGGCTTGAGCCGCAGGATCTCGTCCAGCGCCGCCGCGTAGTTCTCCACCAGCTGCGTGTCGTCGAACGACACCTTGCCGATGATGAAGTGCAGGTTCGAGTGCTTGTCGACGCGGAACTCGATCTTGCCGCCCTTGATCTCGGTGACCGCCTTCGCCACGTCGGGCGTCACGGTGCCGGTCTTCGGGTTCGGCATCAGACCGCGCGGGCCGAGCACCCGGCCCAGCCGGCCGACCTTGCCCATCAGGTCCGGGGTGGCGACGACGGCGTCGAAGTCCAGCCGCCCCTTCGCCACCTCGTCGATCAGTTCGTCGGAGCCGACGATGTCGGCCCCCGCGGCTTCCGCGGCCGCGGCACGGTCACCGGTCGCGAAGACCAGGACCCGGGCGGTCTTGCCGGTGCCGTGCGGGAGGTTCACGGTGCCACGGACCATCTGGTCGGCCTTGCGCGGGTCGACGCCCAGCCGGAAGGCGACCTCGACGGTCGAGTCGAACTTGGTGGTCGCGGTCTCCTTGGCGAGGCGGACGGCCTCCAGGGGCGCGTACAGGCGCTCCCGGTCGATCTTGGTGTCCGCAGCGCGGAGAGACTTGCTGCGCTTGCTCACTTGCTGCTCCTACGTTTCTTCGGAGTCGTGGTCCGGGCCGAGCCGGCCCTGCCACAGCTGCTGGTGGTGGTACGGGGGCTACGCGGACTCGCGCGTCAGCCCTCGACCGTGATGCCCATCGACCGGGCGGTACCCGCGATGATCTTCTCCGCGGCGTCCAGGTCGTTGGCGTTCAGGTCGGGGAGCTTGGTGGTGGCGATCTCCCGCACCTGGTCGCGGGTCAGCTTCGCGACCTTCTTCACGTGCGGCTCGCCGGAGCCCTTGTCCACGCCCGCGGCCTTGAGGATGAGCTTCGCGGCCGGCGGGGTCTTGGTGATGAACGTGAAGGTCCGGTCCTCGTAGACCGTGATCTCCACCGGGATCACCATGCCGCGCTGCGACTCGGTGGCCGCGTTGTAGGCCTTGCAGAACTCCATGATGTTCACGCCGTGCTGGCCCAGCGCGGGGCCGACCGGCGGCGCCGGGTTGGCCGCACCGGCGTTGATCTGGAGCTTGATCAGCCCCGTGACCTTCTTCTTCTTGGGAGGCATTTGCTCTCTCCGGGTCTTGTTGAGAGTGTCCATGCCTGCGGACAGGCATACCGCACCACGATAGCGGGTAACGTCCCCAGCCCTGAAATCCGCCCACCTGGCGAGGAGCCGCCGACGCGTCAGGGCGGCTGCGGTTCGGCCCCGGAGTCGCGCGACCCCGGCCTCCCGACCCCCTGTGTGGAAATGCGGCTGACGTCACTTGTGCTGACGAGTGACGTCAGCCGCTAAATCGGCGGGGGACGGCGGGCTCCCAGATGAGCGTGTACGTCACTGCGCCTCCGCCGAGATGTGCAAAGAGATCGATGATCACCCGTCGAAGCGGCCCTCGCGGACGGCGTCCACGAAGTCGGCGAACGCGGCCGCGGAGAAGACGAGCGCCGGGCCGGCCTTGTCCTTCGAGTCCCGGACAGCCACGCGCCCGGCGGTGGTGAGGTCTGCGACTTCAACGCACGCGGTGGCGTTCTCGGAGCTGTAGGACGACTTGAACCAGGCGCTCTCGGGTGCGACCTCTATGCAGTTGTTGCCGGTGTCCCCGCTGAACGAGGACTTGAACCAGGCGTTCTCCGGGACGAGGTCGGGCACCGCGGGGTGGGTCATGGGAATCAGATCTCTCCAGCTAGTCGGTGCAGAAAGGTCGGGGTCTCGCCCGGCGGAAGCGCGCTCGCGCGGAGGGCGTCGAACCTTCGGTTGAACGCCCAGACGGTCGTGTCCCTGTCGCTGACGTTCGAGCCGTCCGGCATGTCCATCTGGACCACCGTGAGCGACGGCGCCTCCAGTTCGAGCAGGTTGAAGTTGAAACTGGACCGGTAGGCGGCGATGCCGAGCGGCAAGACCTGGACCGTCACGTTATCGAGCTTCGTCAACCGGATGATCTCCTCGTACTGCTCGCGCATGACGTCCGGCCCGCCGACCACTTTGCGCAGGGCTGCCTCGTCCAGAACGCACCACAACTCCAGCCGCCCGATCTTGCCGGTGATGCGCTCCTTGCGCTCCATCCGCAGCTGGATGTTCCGCTCCACGACCTCCGTCGTGTGCTCCTCGATCGGCTTCGCCACCTGGAACAGCTCGCGCACGTAGCGCTCGGTCTGGAGCAGCCCGATCACCACGCTCGGGTGCCACGCGCGGACCGCCTTCGCACCAGCCTCCAGGCCGACGTACATCTCCATGCCGGACGGCATCACGCTGCGGTACTGCGACCACCAGCCGCGGTTGAGCGAGTCGCGCTGGATCTCGGTGAGGAACTCGATGTCCTCCTCGTCCTCGACGCCGTAGCGCTCCAGCAGGAGGCGGAGTTCGGCGGTCGACTTGAAAGCCGTCAGGCCGTTCTCCACCCGGTGGACCTTGGTGGTGGAGAGTGCGAGGCCGTCGACCGCCTCGACCAGCGTGAGACCGGCCTTCTCGCGCAACCGGCGGAGCTCCGCGCCGAGTTGCATGCGCCGGACCGTGGGTCCCGTCGGTGCTGCCATGAGCCTGCCTCCCCAGAGGTCGAGTGTAGGGGCCCGCTACGAGAGCCCCGGTGCATTAACGGACAGTCTCCGTCATGTGACTGACAGCGTACGTTACGGACTATGCCATGCGCGGCGGAATTTTCAAGATGCGTTGCGGCGCATCGGGCACGCCGACCAAGCTTGAACCGGTCGCCGACGCCGCGGCCTCGTTCACAGCCCCGCCCGAAGGGACACCTCGCCATGTCCACCTGCCCGCCCACGCCCGCCAGGGCGACCGCGACCCCCGCCCCGCTGACCTGGGGACCCAACGCGCTGCCCGTGCCGTATGCCGCGCGGTGGACCGGGGAGGCGACCTCCGTGGCCGGGCTGCGGGTGAAGCCGGACGGCTCCGGGCTGACGTACGAGCGGGAGGCGCCGCGCGACCGGGACCGGCACGGCGTGCTCTGGGCGCGGATGGGCGAGGCCCCGGGCGCCGGGCGGCCCGACTACCGCGCGATGCACGCCTACCGCCAGCGCGAAGCGGTCTTCGGGCTGCGCTGCCAGGTGTGCGGCGGGCCGGCCGCCCGTACGTCCCGCGGCTGGCTCTTCCTCGTGCCCGCGCACGGCTCCCCGGAGTCCCCGGAGCGCGAGACCGGGCGGGACGCCGAGGGAACGCTCACCACCAAGCCGCCGGTCTGCCGGCCCTGCGCGGAGCTGGCGATCCGCCTGTGCCCGCATCTCGGGGAACCGCTCCTCATCCACAGCCGCAAGCCGCGCGTGTGGGGCGTGTTCGGCGGCTACTGCACCCCCGCGGAGGACGGCCGCACCCTGCGCGCGTCGCAGGACGCGTACCACCCCTACGGCGCCGCGGGCTCGCCCTGGTTCCTCGCCTCGCAGGCGGTGCTCGAACTGACCCGCTGCTCGTAGCGAGGGCCTCGCGCGATACCCATGAGCAGCCCGGGCGCAAACCTCCGAACTCCCGCTGACGCCCGGCAAATTCGTGGTCTACGCGCAGAGAATTCTTGGCATGAACACTTCCCATGGAGGGGAACTGCTTGCTACCAAGTGGTAGCAAGCAGCGATCCTGCCCCCCATGGAGGTCCCGTGAGATCGACCAAGCACCTCGCCAAGTACCTCGCAGCGATCGGCACGTTCGCCCTCGCGCTCGCGCTGTCCGTCGTCTTCGTCGGGCCGGCGCAGGCGGCCGGGCCCGCGTACGTGGCCCTCGGCGACTCGTACTCGGCCGGCAACGGCGCGGGGAACTACGACAGTTCGAGCGGCGACTGCCACCGGAGCCTGAACGCGTACCCGTACCTGTGGAAGAACGCGCACGCGCCCTCGTCGTTCGCGGACACCGCGTGCTCCGGCGCGGTCACCGCGGACGTCGTCAACAACCAGCTCGGTCCGCTCAACTCCGCCACCGGCCTGGTCACGATCACCATCGGCGGCAACGACGCCGGGTTCTCCGACGTCATGACCACCTGTGTGACCGGCTCCGACACCGACTGCGTCAACCGCGTCAACACCGCGGAGACGTTCGTGCGCAACACCCTGCCCGGGCGGCTGGACACCGTGTACAACGCGATCCACGCCAAGGCGCCCAACGCGCACGTGGTGGTCCTGGGCTACCCCGACATGTACACCCTCAACGTCTTCTGCATCGGCATGAGCGCGACGAAGCACCAGAAGATCGACGAGGCCGCGGACCTGATCGACACCACCACCGCCGCCCGCGCCGCCGCGCACGGCTTCTCCTTCGGCGACGTGCGCAGCACCTTCAAGGGCCACGAGCTGTGCTCCGGTGACGACTACCTGCACTCGCTGGTGATCTCGCCGAGCTGGGAGTCCTACCACCCCACGGCCACCGGCCACTCCGCCGGCTACCTGCCGGTCCTGAACGCCAACGACTGACCGCTGCCGACCCCGACCCATCCCGTTTCCCGGACCCATCCCCCCACCCCCCACACACACGGCAGGGCCCCGCACACCTGGTGCGGGGCCCCTGCCGGTGCCGGACCGGCCGCGCGCCGGGCCGGCCGCCGGGCGCGGTCCGGCTGCCACATCCGCTACATGTGGGAGCTGATCTGTCCGTCGTTGCCGAGCACGATGTACACGCCGTTGGCGTCGACCCCCGCGTCGCGCCCGCCGTCGCCGTCCTGTGCCTCCAGCGTGGCGACCGCGCCCTCACCGCCGCTGATCACCGCGCGGTAGTGGAGTTCGCCGACCTTGGTGACCTTGGCGGTCCAGTCGCCCTTGAGGGTGAACGTGCCCGGTCCCTGCTGGGCGCCGCCCATCCAGGAGTGGATCGTGCCGTCCAGGTCCAGCACGGTGAACATGTCGTTGGCGTCGAGCCCGTCCACGTGGCCGTTGGTGGTCTCCAGCGTGGTGAAGGTCTGGCCGTCGTGGACGACGTCGGCGAAGTAGTGGGTGTCGCCGCGCTGGTAGATCAGCGCCGTGCTGCCGTCGACCAGCTTGGTCGTACGGATCGGGGACGACGTCCCCGCGCTCTTGCCGGCCGGGTGCCCGCCGGAACCTGCCGACCCGGCCGACGTGCTCGCGTGGTGCGAGGAGGCCGCGGCGTCGGAGGCGGTCGGAGCGTGCGTGGCCGGCGCGGCCGACGTGGGCGCGGGCGTCACCGGAGCGGCAGTCGTGGGCGCGGCTGTCGCCCCGGGCGCGGTGGACGCGGCGGTCGTGGCCCCCGCGTTCGCCGCCGCGTGCGTACCGGAGTCGCTCGACCCGCAGGCGGTGGCGAGGAACGCGGCGGCGGTACCGAGGATGACGGCGGCGGCGGTGCGGCGGCGCTTCATGGTCTCTCCCAGTGGTGGAACACGTCGTTGGCATCGGCAGACACCCAAAAGGACACCCGCCCCCGCCGAGCCGTTTCCGCCACC
>JAJSZB010000323.1:0-8100 GCA_050613715.1 Streptomyces sp. IBSBF 3018 | reverse complement strand
CCGCCGCCCCCGCCACTCCCGCAGCGCGCGCCTCCAGCGCGGCCCGGTCCACCTTGCCGTTGCGGGTCAGCGGCAGCGCCTCGCACAGGACGACCGCGCCCGGCACCAGATACGGCGGGAGCGTGTCGGCGAGGCGGGACCGCAGCCGGGCCGGGTCCGGCCGGGGGCCGGCTCCGGGCTCCGGGACGACGTACGCGGCGAGTCCGCGGTTGCCCGGCCGGTCCGTACGGCGTACGGGCACCACGGCCGCCCGGGCGACGCCCGGGAGCGCGGCGAGGGCCGCCTCGACCTCGGCGGGCTCCACGCGCCGGCCGGCGATCTGGACCTGCCCGTCGCGGCGGCCGGCGAACTCCAGGACGCCGTCGGGGTCGTAGCGGCCGAGGTCGCCGGTGCGGTAGAGCCGCTCGCCGGTGCGCGGGTGGGTCACGAAGGCGGCGGCGGTGGCCTCGGGGTCGCCGAGGTAGCCGCGGGCCAGGCCCGGCCCCGAGCAGTACATCTCGCCGACGACGCCCTCGGGCCGGTCCCGCAGCGCGCTGTCCAGCACGTGGTAGCGGGTGTTGGCGAGCGGGCGGCCGTACGGCACCGAGCGCCACGCGGGATCGAGGCGGCCGACCTCGTACCAGATGTTCCACAAGGTGGTCTCGGTCGGACCGCCCACCGAGACGAGCGTCGCGGCGGGGAAGCGCCGGGCGAGCGCGGCGGCGGTCGGCAGCGGGATCCAGTCGCCGCCGAGGAAGGCCAGGCGCAGCGGCGCCGCCGGACCGATCGCGCCCGCGGCCTCCGTGTCGGCGAGCCGGTCGAGCAGCATCTCCACCATCGCCGGGACGGAGTTCCAGACCGTCACCGCGTGGCGGTCGATCAGGTCCGCCCAGTGCGCGGGGTCGGTGCGCCGCCCGGCCTCCGGCAGGACCAGCGTGCCGCCCGCACCGAGCACACCGAAGACGTCGAACAGCGACATGTCGTGGTGCAGCGCGGTCAGGCCCAGGCAGCGGTCGCCCGGTCCGATGGCGTACCGGTCGACCGTCTCGCGCAGGGAGTTGACCACCCCTGCGTGCTCGATCATCACCCCCTTGGGCGTACCGGTCGTGCCCGAGGTGAAGAGCACGTACGCCAGGTCTCCGGGTGTGCGCCCGGCTGCGAGGTCCGCGAGCCCGGCCGTGAGGTCCGTGAGGTCCGGGACCCCGGCCGCGAGGTCCGCGACCCCGCCGGAGTCCGCCGCGTCCGCGCGCACGACCCGCCACGGACCCTCCGGCACGGCCGCGGCGACCGGCGCGTGCGTGACCACCGCCGCCACGCCGGCCGTGTCCAGCAGCGCCCGGAGCCTGGACGGCGGCGCCTGCGGGTCGAGCGGCACATACGCGCAGCCGGCCAGCAGCACCGCGTAGGCCGCGACCACCTGCTCCACGCTCTTGTCCATCACGACGCCCACGAGGGCGCCGGGCCCGGTGCCCGGTTCGGCGCGCAGCCGGCGGGCGAGTCCCGCAGCCCGCCCCAGCAGCGCCGCGTACGTCACCGGCCCCGCAGGTCCGACGACCGCCGTGGCGTCGGGCCGCGCGACGGCCTGGCGCAGGAACGCGTCCTGCACCAGCTCCCGCGGCACGGGCCGCACCGCGCCCTGCGCCGCCTCCCGCCGTGCGGCCTGCTCGGGCGGCAGCAGATCCAGGTCGTCGCGGTCCCACAGCTCGGGATCGTCGTCGGCGAGGCGGCGCAGCAGCGAGGTCCACGCGGCGAACATCGCGTCCAGCACGCCGGGTTCGAAGAGCTCCTCGACCGCATCCCAGTTGCAGGCCAGCGCGCCGCGGCGCTCCTCCACCTGGGCGTCCAGGTACACCTGGGGCGTCTGCGTGATGCCGTACACATGGCTCAGCGACCGCTCAAGGGCGTGCGGCTCGCCCTCGGCGAGGGCCAGCGTGCTGGTCAGCACGACCGGCATCCCGGCCTGCTCGCCGCCGCGGAGCCGGGTCAGCCGCCGCATCAACCGCACGCCGCTGACGGCGCGTTGCTCCAGTCCCTCCAGCAGCCGGCGCTGCAGCGCCCTGGCCCGTCCGGTGAACGTCCCGGCCGCGGCGTGGTCCGCCTCGACGAGCGTGAACGACGCGAACTCGCCCACCAGCGCGCCGACATCGGGCACCAGCGGTTCGCGGTTCATGCTCGGCACGTTGAGGGTGAAGCGCTCCCCGGCGCTCCACCGCGCGATGACCTCGGCGTAGGCGGCGAGCACCACGCCGGTCGGGGTCAGGCCCGCTTGCGCGGCGCGCCGCCGCAGCCGCGCCCACGTGTCGGGGTCGAGCACCGCCTCGCGGCGTACGAACCGCGGGCGCGCGACCGCCTCCGGGCCGACCCGCAGCGGCAGTTCGGGCGGTCCGGGCAACTCCGGCAGCCGCCGCTCCCAGAACTCCTCCGCCTCCCGCGCCTCCTCGGCGTCCGCGGCCTGCGCGGACCGGCGCACGTACGTCTCGAAGTCGCCTGCCAGGGGCGGCAGTCGATCGGTCCGGCCGCTGGGGCCGGCGGCCGACTCGTAACAAGCGGACAGGTCGCGGTACATCACGTGCCAGCTCGCCCAGTCCACGGTCAGGCCGTCGAAGCCGATGTGCACCCGGCACACCCCCTCGCCCAGCAGCGCGACCGCGACGGAGAACAGCGGCCAGCGGTCGGCCGGGCGCACCTCGTGCGACAGCCGCTCGCGCAGCCCGGCGAGCACGGTCGCGACCTCGCCGGGCGGGCGGTCGCGCAGGTCGACCACCTCGATCGGCGGGTCGGGCACCTCCGGCAGCGTCCGCTGCTCCTGGCGCTCGGGGTCGACGACGGTGCGCAGCATCGGGTGCCGGTCCACCAGCAGCCGCCACGCCCGCACGAACCGGCCGACGTCCAGGGGCCCTTCGAGCTCCAGATACGCGTGGGTGCTGACGTTCCCCAGCGGGTAGAGGTCGCCGCGGCCCACCAGGTACGCCTGCTGGGTGTCGGTCAGCGGGAAGCCGCCGCCGGTCGCGGCCCCGCGGTCCGTGCCGCTCGCGGTCTCGCTCATCGGGTCGCCTCCTCGTCGGCGTTCGGTCGTGGCTGCGCGGGGCGGTCGGCGCCGCGTCCGCCCGCTGCCGGGCGGCGGTCGCGGCGGCGGGAGAGGGCCTCGCGTCCGCGCAGGGCGCGGGCCCGTGCCGCCGACTCGGCGTCGGGCGGGTCCGCCGCGCCGGCCGGCCCGGCGTCCGCCGCGCCTTCGAGCAGCGAGGCCAGCCGGGCGACCGTCGCGTTGGCGAACAGGTCGAGCAGCGCGACCTCGCGGCCGAGCCGCTGCCTGATGAGCGTCTGCACCCTGATCACCAGCAGCGAGTGGCCGCCGAGGTCGAAGAAGTTGTCGTGCGCGCCGACCTTGTCCAGGTCCAGCACCTCCGCCCAGATCCGGGCGAGCGCGTCCTGCGTGCCCAGCGCGGGCGCGGTGTACCCGTCCGCGGCACCGGCGGCGGGCAGCGGCACCGCGGCCAGGGCCTTGCGGTCGGCCTTGCCCGCGGTGGTCAGGGGCAGCTCGGGCAGGACGAGCACGGCGCGCGGCACCGCGTGCGCGGGCAGCAGGCCGGCCAGCCAGCCGCGCAGCGACTCGCCGTCCGCCGACTCGCCGTCCGCCGACTCGCCGTCCGCCGACTCGCCGGCCGCCGGCTCGGCGGCCCGGGAGGACTCCGCGGTCCCGGATGCCTCGGCAGGTCCGGTCGGCCGGGCAGGTCCGGTCGGCGCGGCCGGTTCCGTGCCGGTCCGCGCGGGTGTCAGCGAGCAGTAGCCGATCAGCTCGTGGCCGCCGCCCGCCGCCGGGCGGGCGAGCACGGCCGACTGCCGTACCCGCGGGTGCCGGGCCAGCGCCGCCGCGACCTCGCCGGGCTCCACCCGGAACCCGCGGATCTTCACCTGGTCGTCGGCCCGGCCGAGGAACTCCAGCTCGCCGTCCGCACGGAAGCGGGCCAGGTCGCCGGTGCGGTACATCCGTCCGCCGGGGACGTCCGCGTACGGGTCGGCGATGAAGAACTCCGCGGTGCGGGCCGGGTCGTCGAGATAGCCGCGGGCCAACGGCAGTCCGCCGACGTACAGTTCACCGCGCACACCGACCGGCGCGGGACGCAGCCGCGAATCCAGCACGTACAGCCGGGCGTTGGGGTTGGGGCGGCCGATGGTGACCGTGCCGCCCGCGTCCTCGCCGGGCTCCAGCACCCGGCAGCTGACGCCGATCGTCGTCTCGGCGGGCCCGTAGCCGTGGTACATGCGCGCGTCGCTGACGCGGCGCAGGCGCGCGTACAGCTGCGGGGTCAACGCCTCGCCGCCGCACCACAGATGGCGCAGCGAGCGGATGCGGGCGGCGGCGTCCTCGCGTTCCAGCAGCACGTCCAGCATGGACGCGACGATGTAGAGGAAGGTGACGCCGTGCCGCTCGACCGTCGCGAGCAGCCGGTCGACGTCGCCGTCCTCGCCCGGCTCGGCCACCACCAGCCGCGCCCCGGCCACCAGCGGCAGGAAGATCTCGTTGACCGAGATGTCGAAGCCGAGCGGCGCCTTGTGCAGCACCGCGTCGTCCGGGCCGAGGCCCAGTTTGCGGATCTGCCACACCATGCGGTTGCAGATGGCCTGTTGCCGGATCATCACGCCCTTGGGCACGCCGGTGGAGCCCGAGGTGTGGATGACGTACGCGAGGCGCTCCATGGCGGCCGCCGCGCCCTCGTCCGCGTCCCGGTCCGCCCGGCCGGCGGCGCCGGAACCGTCGGCGGCGCCCGGGCCGGCGCCGATCTCCGCGCCGATCTCCGCGCCGGTCTCCGGACCCGCCGGACCCGGGGCCTCGTACGGGACCGGGCCGCCGCCCGCGTACGGGTCCGGGCCGGCGTCCGGGCGCAGGACGCGCACGCCGCTGCCGTCGAGCAGCACCGCCGCCTCGCCCTCGCCGACCGCCAGCCGCAGCCCGCACCGCACGGCGATCTCCCGCACCCGGGCGGCCGGCCAGGAGACCTCCAGCGGGACGAACGCGCCGCCTGCCTTCAGCACCGCGAGCAGCGCCACGACCAGGTCGACCGAGCGTTCCATCAGGACGCCGACCAGCGTCTCCGGGCCCGCGCCCGCCGCGCGCAGCCGGTCCGCGAGCGCGTCGGCCCGCGCCTCCAGGCAGCCGTACGTCAGCGTCGCGGGGCCGCACTCGACCGCGACGGCGTCCGGGTCGCGCACCGCCGCCTCGTGCACCAGCGCCGCCAGATCCCGGTCCACCAGCGGGTCGTCGCCGTCGTCGGGGCGGTTCATCCGGTCCAGCAGGTCGAGTTCGCCCTGCGGCAGGATCTCCAGCTCGCCGACCGGGGTGTCCGCTCCGCCCGGCCCGGCCGCCGACTCCAGCAACCGCACCAGCCGCCCGGCCCAGCGGCCGACGGTGGCGGCGTCGTAGAGATCGGCGTTCCCGGTGACCGCGCCGTGCAGAGTGCCCCCGGACTCCCAGCAGTTGAGGACGAGGTCGAAGCGCGCCGAGTCGACCTCCTGCTCGACCGGCTCGGCCCGCAGCCCCGCGAACGCGGCGCTCTCCTGCGGCGTCTGCATCACCGCCAGCACCTGCGGCAGCGGTCCCGCGGCCGGGGAGCGGTCCCAGCGCAGCTCGGCGGCGAGCGCGTCCAGCGACACGTCCTGCCGCGCGTACGCGTCGTGGCAGGTCGCGCGGACCCGGTCCAGCAGCTCACCGAACGGCGTGCCGCCCGTCACCGCCGTGCGCAGCACGAGCGTGTCGGCGAAGCAGCCGACGGCGTCCTGGAGTTCGGGGCGCTCACGGCCGTGCACCACCGAGCCCACCGCGACCGACTCCGCGCCGGTCAGCCGGTGCAGCAGCGCGGTCAGCGCGGTGACCGCCGCCATGTACGGCGTCGCGCCGTGCGCCGCGGCGAGCGCCCGCACCTCGGCCCACACCGCCGGTTCCACGGTGAAGCGCCGGGACACGGCGCGCGAGCCGGGCACGGCCGGGCGGGGCCGGTCGGCGGGCAGGTCGAGCCGGGGCGGCTCGTCGCCCAGCGCCTCCCGCCACGCCGCGACCTTCGCGGCGTGCTCGGCGACCGCCTCCTGCCGCCCGCGCCAGTGGGCGTAGTCGCGGAAGTCCAGCGCGGGCGCGGGCAGCGGACCGGGCAGCCCGGCGGCCGACGCGGCGTAGATCTGCCGCAGTTCGCGCAGCAGCACCGCCAACGACAGGCCGTCCGCCACCGCGTGGTGCACCACCGTCATCAGCACATGCTCGGTGGCACTGTGCCGCAGCAGGCCGAAGCGGACCAGCGGACCGTGCTCCAGGTCGAACGGCGCGGTGTCCCACGCGGCGATCCGGTCGGCCTCCACGCCGCGGTCACCGCCCGACTCGGCGCGCTCCAGCGGCGGTTCGAACGCGGCGGACGTCACCAGGTGCGGCACGCCGTCGAGTTCGGTGAACGTGGTGCGCAACGCGTCGTGCCTGCGGACGAGTTCCGCGAGCGCCGACCGCAGCACCGCCGGGTCCAGGTCGCCGGTCAGCCGGACCGCCTGCCCGACGTTGTACGCGGCGGACCCCGGTTGCAGCCGGTCGTGCACCCACATCCGCCGCTGCGCCGAGGTCGCCGCGACCGGTGTGTCCCGCGGCGCCCGCGGGATCGGCCGCGGCGCGGCGGCGCCGGACAGCCACCGGTCCAGCAGGTTCCGTTTCGCCGCCGACAGCCCGTCGGCCCGGGTGGCTCCCGCGGGCGCGCCGGACCCGGCGTCGGCACCGCCGGCCGGGCTCGCGGCGGCGTCGTGGGACTGCGGTGGAGCGTCGGTCATGATCTCCCGCTTCCGTATCGGGGGTGGAAGTGCGGTGTGCCGGGGCGTCGGCCGCCCCGGCAGTGGCGGGCCGGCCGGTCGGGGCGGCCGGGGCCGGCGGCGGTTCGGTGGTGGCCGGTGGTGCTCGGGCCGGGTGTCAGCGCGGTCGGCGCCGGGGTGCGCGGGGTCGGGGCGACAGGGCGATCGGCGCCGGGGTGCTCGGGGTCGGGTCGGTCAGGTGCTCGCCGCCGGGGTGGGCGGTCAGGGGGCGGCGCCAGGTGTCCGGCCGCCGGTGTGGTCAGGGTGTGAAGTCGGGTGCTTGGGCGCCGAGTTGCTCGGCGAGCGCGGCGGCCTCGTCGTCGCTGAGGGCGGCGAGGCGCTCGTGCAGGCGCTGCCGGAGGCGGTCGGCGTGGCCGGCCGCGGTGGGCGGGGCGGCCAACAGATCGGTCACGTCCGTGGTGACGGGCAGCACCGCGCGCAGCGTCGTCGTGACGCGGGCAGCGAGCAGCGAGTGGCCGCCCAGCTCGAAGAAGTCGTCGTCGCGGCCGACGCCGTCGATGCCCAGGGCGTCGCCCCAGGCGTCCACGACCAGCCGCTCCAGCCGGTCTGCCGCGGGAGCGTATGGAGTCTCCAGCGCGGGCCTGGGGTGTGCGGCCGTTCCTCCCGCGGCCCCCGCCACGGCTGCTTCCGCCGCTCCTCCCGCGGCCGTCGCGCTCACGGCCGGAGCCCCCGCGTACCGCGGCGGGTCCACGAAGTGCCGTGCCCGCTCGAACGGATACGTCGGCAGCACCGCCCGGCGCCCCGGGCCGGCCTCGGCGGGGAGCGCCTCGCCCCCGGCGATCCACGCCCGCGCCCGCCGCACCACGTCGGCGGGCGGCTGGTCCGGCGCGGTCCGGTCCGCCGGCGGCCCGCTGTCGGCCGGTGAGGAACCGCTCGGCGCGGCGGCGGGACGGGCGGTGACGTGGCCGTCCGCGGAGCCCGGCGCGCCGGCGCTTCCCGTGCCCGGCCCGCCGGTCACGCCGGGCCCTGCGCGGAAGCCCGCCCAACCGGGGCCGGACACCTCGGCGCCGGAGCCGGCCGCGGCCAGTGTCCGCAGCGCGCGCAGGACCCCGGTACGGTCGCGGCCGAGCGCGACCGCGCGGCGTGCGAACCGGGCCCGGCCCACCAGGAGCGTGCGGCACACCTCGTCCAGCGGCGCCTGCGGGCGCTGCTCCAGGTGCGCCGCGAGCAGGGCCGCCTGGCGGCGGACCGCGGCATCCGTGCGCGCCGACAGGGGCAGCACCCACCACCCGTCCGCCCCCGCCCCGCGCGGCGCCGCCGCCCCCACCACCCCCCCCCCCC
>JAJSZB010000322.1:0-8108 GCA_050613715.1 Streptomyces sp. IBSBF 3018 | reverse complement strand
CGCGCAGTTCCCCGCGCCCCTTGGGCGGAAGCCCGGCGCCGGCTGAGCGTGCCCACGCGGCGCCGACTGCACAGGAAACGCGGCCCCGGCCACTGATCGGCCCAGCGCCCAGCGCCCGGCGTCTAGTACGCGCCGCGGCCGTCGAGCACGGCCCGGAGCGTACGGGTGATGACGTCGACGTCGCCGGTGAAGGACCAGTTGTCCACGTAGTGGAGGTCGAGCGCCACCGTCTCGTCCCAGGACAGGTCGCTGCGCCCGCTGACCTGCCACAGCCCGGTGATGCCGGGCTTCACCGCGAGCCTGCGCAGCTCCACCTCGTCGTAGCGCTCGACCTCCTCAGGCAGCGGCGGCCGCGGGCCGACCAGGGACATGTCGCCCCGCAGCACGTTGATCAGCTGCGGCAGCTCGTCGAGGGAGAGCCGGCGCAGCAGCCGGCCCACCGACGTGACCCGCGGATCGCGCCGCATCTTGAACATCAGCCCGTCGTTCTCGTTCGCGCCGCTGCGTTCCAGCTCCGCCTTGCGGGCCTCCGCGTCCACCACCATCGTGCGGAACTTCCACATGGTGAACGGCGTGCTGCCCTGCCCGTAGCGGGTCTGCCGGTGGAAGACCGGGCCCGGCGACGTCGCCTTGACGGCGAGCGCGACCAGCCCGAACACCGGCGCGAGCAGCAGCAGTCCGAGCCCCGCGCCGGCCCGGTCCAGCGCCGACTTCAGGCCCACCTGCGGGCCGCGCCGCAGCGGCGGCGCTATGTGCAGCATCGCCAGCCCGGCCGGCGCGTCCAGCTGCACCCGGCGCACCGCGACGTCCACCAGGCCCGGCAGCAGCGCGAGCGGCATCCCCGCGTCGTGCAGCGCCCACGACAGCCGCTTGGTGCGCTCGGCGGACAGCCGCGGCCCGGTGGCCAGCAGCACCAGCTCCGCGCCCTGGGCGGCCGCGGCCCGCAGCACGGTCTCCGCGTCCTCGCCCGGCCGGTCCGGGTCCAGCGCGGCCAGCCGGCCGGCCACCGGCACGCCGCACTCCAGCTTCGCGCCGCCGACCGGGACCACGCCGACCACCACGTAGGCGTGGTCGGTGCGCGAGGACAGGTGCTCCACCACGTGGTCCACGGTGCTGGGCTCGCCGGCCACCAGCACCCGCCGTACCGCCTGCGCCGAGCGGCGCGCCGCGCACAGGTGGCGGTGGCTGCCCTTGCGCGCCGCGATCGTCAGCACCGGCCCCGCGGCCAGCCCGGCCAGCGCCAGCGCCGGCCGGGCGATCTCGCCGAACGCGGTGCGCAGCACGGCCAGCACCCCCAGCAGCACCAGCCAGTCGCCGAGCACCGGCAGCACCGAGCGGTGCTCGCCGAGCTCCCCGGCGGCGTAACGGCGGCGCACCGCACGGATCGCGACCCAGCAGCCCGCGGCCACCAGCGCGCACTCCAGCGGATGCGGCTGGCCGCCGTCGCCGAGCACCAGGAGCAGCGGCACGAGCACGCCGAGCGCGTCCACGACCACCGCGAGCGGCAGGTACCAGGGCGCCTTGTCGCCGTACGTGGTGTGCGAGCGGTGCACGCCGTGCCGGCCGCCGGCCACCGGACCGCCGACGGCGCCCGGAGCGCTCGAAGGGGCCGGAGCGCCGGGTGTGCCCGGTGTGCTCGGAGGCGTCGGCGCCCCCACCGCACCGCCGTTCCCCGGCGGCACCTGCGCCCCGGGCGTCCCGGGCATGACGAAGGCACCGGCGTTCACCGATGCCCTGATGCTGGTCCCCGTACCGCCGCCGGTCCCGCCCGGTCTGTCCACGGCCCGGTCCACGGCTCTGTCCTCGCCCTGGTCGGCGGCCCTGTCGACCGCTCTGTCCACGGCCCTTTCCACCGCTGCGTCCTCCGCCGCCGGAGCCACCGCGGGCGCGGCCGGCCCGGAGGGGCCGGAGGGGCCGGACGGGGCGAGGAACGGCGAGGCGTGGCCCCGCACGAGTCTCGGCTCGCTCTCCACGGACATGACCGGCATCGCCGGGTCACCTTCGATACGCCGCATGGACCCCCCTGGCACATCGCGACCGACGGGACGCTCCGGCACTTCCCCAAGAGCCGGCGTCGCCCTGATACGGGGGAACGCTAGGCCAAGCGGGTGATCGCGCGCTGCGGATTGCACATATTCGGGCCGATGTTATGACCGAGTTAACCCAACTATGGCCAAGGAGCGGCCACTGGCTGTAAGGGGCCGACCACCCTGCGGCCGCCCCTTACAGTGTTCCCTTGTGCCCACCGTCCAGCAGCTCCCCGACGATCTCCGCGACGCCCTCGCCCGGCAGTTGCGCGAAACCGCGCCCGGCCGCGCGTCCGCGCAGGTGGAGCGCCTGATCGACAACTACCGCGGGGCCGCGCCGACCGCCGCGCCGGCCGCGCCCATCCTGCGCGACGCCGCCGACGTCGCGGCCTACGCCGCCTACCGGATGCCCGCCACCTACGCCGCGGCGCGCTCCGCGCTCGACGCCCTGCGCGCGCGAGCCGCCGGCTGGGCCCCGCGCACCCACCTGGACCTGGGCGGCGGCACCGGCGCGGCCACCTGGGCGGTCGCCGACGCCTGGCCGGACGGCGGGCACACCAGCACCGTCCTCGACTGGTCGCAGGCCGCCCTCACCCTCGGCCGGGCGCTGGCCGCCGACGCCGCCGAGCCCTCCGTACGCGCCGCCGAGTGGACCCGCGCCCCGCTGACCGGCGCGCCCCGGCTGCCCGCGGCCGACCTGGTCACCGTCTCGTACGTGCTCGGCGAACTCGCCCCCGGCGACCGGACCTCGCTGCTGGACGCCGCCGCGGCGGCCGCGCTCGGCGCGGTGGTGGTGGCCGAGCCGGGCACCCCCGAGGGCTTCGCGCGCGTCGCCGAGGCCCGCGACCACCTGATCGCGGCCGGCCTGACCGTGCTCGCGCCCTGCCCGCACGACGCGGCCTGCCCGGTGGCCGGCGGCGACTGGTGCCACTTCGCCGCCCGCGTCCCGCGCACCTCGCTGCACCGCCAGGTCAAGGGCGGCACCCTGCCGTACGAGGACGAGAAGTTCGGCTACGTGGCGGCGGTACGGCCCGCCGCGGTGCCCGGCACGCCCGCGCCCGGCCGCGTGGTGCGGCACCCGCAGACCCGCAAGGGCCAGGTGCTGCTGGACCTGTGCACGCCCGACGAGGGCCTGGTCCGCGCGACCGTCACCAAGCGGCACGGCGACGCCTACCGCGCGGCCCGCGACGCCGAGTGGGGCGACGCGTGGCCCCCGCCGGGCCCGCCTCAGAGCCAGCCGACCCGGCGGAACGCTCGGTAGCACAACGCCGACAGCGTCGCCGTCACCCCCAGCATCAGCGGATAGCCGAACGTCCAGCGCAGCTCCGGCATGTGCTGGAAGTTCATCCCGTAGAAGCCGGCGATCATCGTCGGGATCGCCAGGATCGCCGCGCCCGCGCTGATCCGGCGCATGTCGACGTTCTGCTGCACCGCGAGTTGGCTGAGATTGGCCGCCAGCAGGCCGTCCACCAGCTCGCCCGCCGCCATGAGGCGCTCGCGCACGTGCGACAGGTGGTCCGAGACGTCGCGGAAGTAGCGGCCCATCTCCGCGCTCACCAGACCCTCCGCGCCGTCGGTGAGCCGCTCCAGCGGCCGGGCCATCGGGTACACCGCGTGCTTGAACTCGATCAGCTCCCGCTTGAGCTGGTAGATCCGCGCGGCGTCGTCGCCGTGGCCGGCCGAGAAGACGTCCGACTCCAGCTGGTCCACGTCGAGTTCGACCGCGTCGGCCACGTCCAGGTAGTCGTCCACCACCTGGTCGGCGATGGCGTGCAGCACCGCGGACGGGCCGTGCGCCAGCATGTCCGGCCGGCACTCCAGCGCCCGCCGCACCCTGGCGAGACCCGGCGCGCTGCCGTGCCGTACCACCACCACGAAGTCCGGCCCCAGGAAGATCATCAGCTCGCCGGTGTCGACCACCTCGCTGGTCGCGGTGAGCTTCTCGTGCTCCACGAACACGATCGTCTTCAGCACCAGGAACAGCGTGTCGCCGTACCGCTCCAGCTTCGGCCGCTGGTGGGCCTGCACCGCGTCCTCCACGGCCAGCGGGTGCAGCCCGAAGACCTCGGCGATCTCCGCCAGGTGCTCGGCCTCCGGCTGGTGCAGGCCGATCCACGCGAAGCCGCCCTTGCGCCTGCGGGCCTCGCGCAGCGCCTGCTCCGGCGGCATCGACGCGGCCCGGCAGCCGTCGTCGTACACCGCGCAGTCCACCACCACGTCGGCGGTGCTGCGCTGCGGCGCGCCCTCGCCGTCCTCGGCGAGGGTGTGCCAGCGGCGGCCGCCGCGCAGCCACTGGCGGCCCACCGTCCGGCGGCCGGCGCCGGAGGACAGCCGCGGCAGTGCGGGCCGGGGGATCGACGGCCTGCGGATCGAGGGCCTGTTCGTCATCGTTCCTGCTCCCGTGGGTGTACGTGGGTCCGCTCCAGGACCGCCATCGCCGCGTTGTGGCCGGGGACGCCGCTGACGCCGCCGCCGCGGACGGCTCCCGCGCCGCAGAGGAAGACGTTCGGGTGCGCGGTGCCGACGCCCCAGCGGCCTGTGCGGCCGGTCACACCGCCGGAGCCGGAGCCGGGGCCCGAGCCCGAGCCCGAGGCCGAGCTTGCGCCCGCCCCTTCGTCCTCCCCGTCCTCGCGGAACGGCCAGGACAGGTCGCGGTGGAAGATGTGCCCGCCGGGCAGCCCGACCTCCCGCTCCAGGTCCAGCGGCGACTTCGCCTCCAGGCACGGCCGCCCGTCCGCGTCCACCGCGAGGCAGTCCGCGAGCGGCTCGGCGAGCACGGCGTCCAGCTGCGCGAGGGTCGCCTCCAGCAGCGCGGCCTTGGCGTCACCGGAGCCCGCGCCTCCCGCCGTTCCCGCCGCCCCCGCTGCCTCCGCCTTCGCCTCGAAGAGCCGGGCCGGCGCGTGCAGCCCGAACAGCGTCAGCGTGTGCATGCCCCGCTCGGCCAGCTCCGGCGCCAGGATCGACGGGTCGGTCAGGCTGTGGCAGTAGATCTCCGAGGGCGGCGCGTCCGGCACCCGGCCCGCCGCGGCCTGCTCGTACGCGGTCTGCAACTGCCGGTAGGACTCCGCGACGTGGAAGGTCCCGGCGAACGCCTCGCGCGGGTCGACCGAGGCGTCCCGCAGCCGCGGCAGCCGGCGCAGCAGCATGTTGACCTTCAGCTGCGCGCCCTCCGGCCTGGCCGGCCGCTCCTCGCCGAGCAGCCCGGCCAATGTGTACGGGGCCGCGTTCACCAGCACGTCGGCCGCTCCCACGGTCCTGCCGTCGGCGAGCGTCACCTCGGCCCGTACGCCGTCGGTCGCGATGCCGGTGACCTCCGCGCCGGTGACGATCTCCGCGCCGGCCGCCCGCGCCGCGGCGGCCAGCGCGTCCGTGAACGCCCCCATGCCGCCGACCGGCACGTCCCAGTCGCCGGTGCCGCCGCCGATGACGTGGTAGAGGAAGCAGCGGTTCTGCTTCAGCGACGGGTCGTGCGCGTGGCTGAAGGTGCCGATCAGCGCGTCGGTGAGGACCACGCCGCGCACCGTGTCGTCCTCGAACGCCGCCTCGACCGCCTCGCCGACAGGCCGTTCGAACAGTGCCTCCCAGGCCGCCGGGTCGCCGATCGCGCGTTGCAGCTCGCGGCGGGTGGGCAGCGGCCCGGTGAGCGTCGGGAAGACCGCCTCCGCGACCCGGCGCGTCATCCCGTAGAACCGGCGCCACGCCTCGAAGTCACGGTCCGAGCCGGTCAGCCGGACGAACTGCTCGCGGGTGCGCCCCTCGTCCTCGGCGTCCACCAGCAGCCCGGAGGCGCCGCGCGGGGTGTAGGAGGAGATGCGGCGGCGGCGCACCGCGAACCGCAGGCCCAGGTCGTCGGTGATCTTCCGGGGCAGCAGGCTCACCAGGTAGGAGTAGCGCGACAGCCGCGCGTCGACCCCGGCGAAGGCCCGGGTCGACACCGCCGCGCCGCCGGTCGCGGGCAGCCGTTCCAGCACCAGCACCCGGCGGCCCGCGCGGGCCAGGTACGCGGCGGCCACCAGTCCGTTGTGGCCGCCGCCGACGATCACCGCGTCGTACGAAGCATGCATGCGCCGCACCTTACGGGGTGGGCGGCCCCTGCGCGGCGGGTCGCGCCGCGGGCGGCGGGCCGCCGCTACGGCGTGGCCGGTCGCAGCTCCATCGTGCAGCACTTCACGCTGCCGCCCGCCTTGTGCAGCTCCGACAGGTCCACCGGCACCGGCTCGAAGCCGCGCTCGCGCAGCGGTTCCAGCAGGCCGCCCGCGGTCCGCGGCAGCAGCACGTTGCGCCCGTCGCTCACCGCGTTCAGGCCGAGCGCCGCGGCGTCCCGGGCGGTGGCCCGCAGCGCGTCGGGGAACAGCCGGGCCAGCACCGCGCGGCTGCCCGGCGAGAACGCGCCCGGGTAGTACATGATCTCGTCGCGCGCGTCGTCCAGCACCGCGAGCGCGGTGTCCAGGTGGTAGTAGCGCGGGTCGGTCAGCTCCAGGCTGATCACCGGGCGGCCGAAGAACTCCTGCGCCTCGTCGTGCGACAGCGGGCTGCTGCGGAAGCCCTGGCCGGCCAGGATCCACGTCGCGGTCACCGCGAGGTCGCCCTCCGCCTCGTTGACGTGCTCGGGCTCGCGCACCTCGGCGAAGCCGTGCGCGCGGAACCAGGCGACGTGCGCGGGCGCCTCGGCGGCGCGCTCGGGGTTGGCGAACCGGGCGCCCAGCACCCGGCCGTCCACGACGGTCGCGCCGTTGGCCGCGAAGACCATGTCGGGCAGCCCGGGCAGCGGGTCGAGGATCTCCACGGTGTGACCGAGCGCGCGGTAGCGGTCGCGCAGGTCCTCCCACTGGAACATCGCCAGCGCCGGGTCGACGGGCTTGGTCGGGTCCATCCACGGGTTGATCGAGTACGAGACGCCGAAGTGTGCGGGTGGGCACATCAGATAGCGGCGGGGTGTCGCATTGCGCAAGGCTGGCTCCTCGGGGGGTGGTTGAGAACGCCGGGGCGCGAGGGTGTGGTCCGCGTACCGTGATTGTGCGCCCCCGACACCCCCGCCGCACCAGGCCGTGTGCGGCTGTTGAGCGTGTGACGCGCCTCCCCGACGACCGCGGCGTCTCCCGCCCCTCGCGCGACGCCCGGCGCGGCGTCCCGGTGCGGGGTTCGGGTGCTGCGTCGGCGGGCTGTCGCCGTCGTGTCGGCGTCGTGTCGACGCGGCCTGGCATCAATGGCAGGGATCTGCCGGGCGGCACTGCCCGGTGGGCGTGAAGCGCAAGGAGACGTCATGATCCCTCACGTCACGATCGTCGGCGCCGGGCTCGGCGGCCTGACGCTGGCCCGCGTCCTGCACGTCCACGGCATCGCGGCCACGGTCTACGAGGCCGAGCCGTCCGCCGCCGCCCGCGCGCAGGGCGGGCTGCTCGACATCCGCCACGACAACGGCCGGCCCGCCCTGGAGGCGGCCGGCCTGCTGGAGCAGTTCCGCGGACTCGTCCTCGAAGGGCGGCAGGCGCTGCGGCTGGTGGACCGGGCCGGGAACGTCCTGCTGGACGTGCCGGACGACGGCACCGGCGACGGCCCGGAGGTGCTGCGCGGCGAGCTGCGGCAGATGCTCCTGGACTCCCTGCCGCCCGGCACCGTCCGGTGGGGGCACAAGGTCGACCGGGTCCGTCCTCTCGGCGGGGGCCTGCACGAGCTCGCCTTCGCCGGCGGCGCCACCGTCGTCACCGAACTGCTGGTCGGCGCCGACGGCGCCTGGTCGCGGGTGCGGCCGCTGCTGTCCGACGCCACCCCCGAGTACACCGGCATCTGCTTCGTCGAGACCCACCTGCTCGACGGCGACACCCGCCACCCCGGCAGCGCGAAGACCGTCGGCGGCGGCGCGCTGATGGCGCTCGAACCCGGCAGGGGCATCCTGGCCCACCGCGAGCGCGCCGGGAACCTCCACACCTGGGTGATGCTGGTCCGCTCCCAGGAGTGGATCGCCGGCGTCGACTTCACCGACCCCGCCGCGGCCACCGCCCGCATCGTCGCGGAGTTCGACGGCTGGGCCCCCGAACTCCGCGCGCTCATCACCGAGGGCGACACCCCGCCGACCCCGCG
>JAJSZB010000321.1:0-8142 GCA_050613715.1 Streptomyces sp. IBSBF 3018 | reverse complement strand
GCGGGGAGGTCGGCGGGGTGGTGGTGCCGCCGCCCGGCCCCTGGAGCGAGACGTCGTCGGCGAGGTACGCCGGCTGGCCGTACCAGCCGTGCACGTACACCGAGGCGGTGGTCTGGCTCGCGCCGGTGGTGAAGGAGACGCTCAGCGGGGCGTACGCGCCGCCGGTGCCGGGCGTCCAGGTGCTGGCGCCGCCGTCCACGCCGAGGTAGACGTAACTGCCCTTGACCTGCGCGGTGAGGGTGTACGCGGTGTTGGGCGCGACCGTGACGGTCTCCTTGCACTGGCCGGTGGCGCTGGCCGAGGGGGTGGCCTGGAGCGCGTAGGTGCCGCTGTGCGCCTGGCCGCTGACGACCGAGCTGCCGGCGTCGCAGGTCCAGCCGGCCAGGGTGCCGGTCTCGAAGCCGCCGTTGGTCAGGAACTCGCCGGCGCTCGCGGTCGGCGCGAGCGCGACCAGGCCGCCGACGGCGACGGCGCCGGCGAGCGCGGCGGAGGCGGCGACCAGGGATCTGCGGCGGACGGAGGATCTCGCGGGTCCGGGTGCGGTGAGCATGGGGGGATGCTCCTTCTGTCCAGAGGGCGCATGGGCATGCCAGAAGGACATGTCACCGCGCAGCAAACAGGTCCAGACCAATCGTGTCAATGGTCCGGACCAAGTCCGCGCGAGGCGGGGCGCGTCGGGGCGCCTGTTCCGGACGCCCAGCGGCGGCCGCGCGGGTCAGGGGCGCTTGCTCCAGGGCCAGCGGGGGCCGGGCGGGCGCTTGCCCTCGGGGTCGTAGACGAACACCCAGCGGGTGCGCCGGGACGGGCTCGGCTGCCGGTGGTAGACGTACGTCACGTCCGGCCGCCCGTCGTCGCCGGGGACGGGCACGGTGTACGAGCGCGGCGGCTGCCCGGTCATCCCCACGATGACCTCCAGCACCCGGCCGTCCAGCGGGCCCCCGACGAACTCCGTCTCCTCGTGTCGCACGCCCCCACCCTGTCACGGCCCCCGCCGCCGCGCGCGGCTGGGCACGACGGAAGAGATCGGCCGGCCGGGCGACCGGCTACCCTGCGGACATGAGCAGCGAGGCCCCCGCCTACCGGCGGATGAGCGTCGAGGCGCGCCGTGCGCAGCTCCTCACGGCCGCCGTCGACCTCTTCGGGCACCGCAGACCCGAGGACGTCTCGGTGGACGACGTGGCCGCCGCCGCGGGCGTCTCCCGGCCGCTGGTCTACCGGTACTTCCCCGGCGGCAAGCAGCAGTTGTACGAGGCCGCGGTGCAGGGCGCGGCCCAGGAGCTGATCGGCCGGTTCGCGGTGCCGCCGGTCGGCGCGCCCACCGGGCGGCTGGCCGACGCGCTGGGTCGCTACCTCACCTACGTGGACGAGCACGCGCCCGCCTACGCCGCCCTTATGCGCGGCGCGAGCGCCGGCGGTCCCGACCGCACCGAGGCGATCGTCGACGACGTGCGCCGCAGGGCCGCCAAGGAGGTGCTGCGGCACCTGGGCGTGACGCACCCGGGACCGCGGCTGGCCACGATGGTCAGGTCCTGGATCGCCTCGGTCGAGGCGCACTCGCTGATGTGGCTGGACGACGGCAGGCAGCCGCCGCTGGCCGAGCTGCGGGACTGGCTGGTCGACCAGTTCACCGCGCTGCTGATGGTCACCGCGACGCGCGACGAGGAGGCCGCCGCGGCGGCCGGGCGCGCGCTGGCGCAGGAGAGCGCGTACAGCCCGGCGGGCGCGCTGGCCCGCCGGCTCGCCCCGCTGCTGGCCGCCCAGGGCGCCCACCTGCTGGACGCCCCGGCGCTCCCGGACGCCTGAGCCCGCGAGTGCCCGCTTCGGGGCTGTGAGCCCGGAAGCGCCCGCGCGGGGCCGTGAGCCCGGAAGCGCCTGCGTGGGGCCCTGAGCCCGCGAGCGCCCGCGCGAGGCTGAGCCCCGGCCCGCCCGCGCGGGCTACGCCAGCAGCCCGGACGCCTTCCACAGCCGCCTGCTGGGCCCCTCGAACATCCCGATCTCCTCGAAGAAGTCCATCAGCCGCTTGGCCGACCGCAGCATCACGTCGCGCCGGTGCTCGCTGGTGCGGGCCGCCCGCACCGCCACGTCCGGGTCCAGGTCCACCTCGGCGTAGACCCGCGGGCTGATCAGCGCGCGGGAGATGACCCGCGCCGCCTGGCCGCCCGAGGTGCGGGTCAGCGCGATCTCCCAGCGCGGCGCGGTCCTCATCTGCCGGCGTAGCTCCTCGCGGGCGTAGCGGATGTGCCGGGACTCCTCCACGACGTGGATGCGTGCGACGTTGGCGATCAGCGGCTGCACGCGCTCGTCCGGGAAGGTCAGCCGCTGCATCCAGTCGAGGATCTCCTCGGCCAGCAGCGTGCCGGTGAAGGAACCGGGCGTGGTGGAGACCGTCTTCATCGCCCGGCCCAGCAGGTGGTCCAGGCGCGAGGGCCGATAGGTGGGCGTACCCATCTTCGTCACCGCGCGGGCGAACATCTTGGAGTGCCGGCACTCGTCGGCGATCTCGGTCAGCGCGTAGCGCACGTGCGCCGACGTCGGCTCCTGGTCGTAGGTGTGGCGCAGCAGCAGCTGCATCAGGATCGTCTCGAACCACACACCGATCGAGCACAGCGAGGCCACCTCGTGCCGGCTCAGCTCGATCCGCTGTTCCGGCGACATCCGCCGCCACAGCGGGGTGTCGTAGAGCGAGACCAGCTCCGGCGGCCAGAACCACTTGCCCTCCTCGAAGGGGGCGTCCCAGTCCAGCTCGGCGTCGGGGTCGAAGGAGTGCTTCGCGGACGCGGCCAGCAGCCGTTCCGCGGTCTTTTCGCGGTCGATCAGTACGGCGTCCATGCGGAAGATGCCTCCGGCGCAAGGGGGTTACCACGGGTACCCCCCTTATGAGACTCTGTGTCAACAAGCTCGTCAAGACCCGGGAGCCGCCCGATGTCCTCGCAAGGTCGGTACACACAAGCACCGGACGAGTGGAGCTGGCAGGTGCCCGCGCACGGCGCCGCGCGCTTCTCGTGGGAGTACGACGACGGCCGCGACCGGCTGCTGGCCCTGTACCAGAAGGGCAAGGACAAGCAGTGGGACGCCGTCCGCCGGATCGACTGGGACCTGGAGGTGGACCCGTACCAGCCCCTCGGCACCCCGGACGAGGCGATGGCGATCCACGGCACCCGCTACTGGGACGCGATGAGCGAGGCCGAACACGGCGTGCTGCGGCAGCACTACACCTCCTGGCAGTTCAGCCAGTTCCTGCACGGCGAGCAGGGCGCGATGGTGTGCGCGGCGCGCATCGTGGAGTCCGCGCCCGACCTGGACGCGAAGTTCTACTCCGCCACGCAGACCATGGACGAGGCCCGGCACGCCGAGATCTACGGCCGCTTCCTGCACGAGAAGATCGGGATGCTCTACCCGGTCAACGACAACCTCCAGGCGCTGCTCGCCGACACCCTGCGCGACTCCCGCTGGGACATGCCCTACCTGGGCATGCAGGTGCTCATCGAGGGCCTGGCGCTGGCCGCCTTCGGGCTGATCCGCGACACCACCACCAAGCCGCTGCCCAAGCAGATCCTCGCCTACGTGATGCAGGACGAGGCCCGGCACGTCGCCTTCGGACGGATGGCGCTGCGCGACTACTACAAGCAGCTCACCGACGCCGAACTGCGCGAGCGCGAGGAGTTCGTGATCGAGGGCTGCTACCTGATGCGCGACCGGCTGCGCGGCGCGGAGGTGCTGGAGAACTTCGGCGTGCCGGCGGCGGAGGCGGCCGAGCTGAGCGAACGCTCGCCGTTCCTGCACATGTTCAGGAAGCTGCTGTTCAGCCGGATCGTGCCGTGCGTGAAGGACATCGGACTGTGGGGCCCGCGGCTGCAGAAGGCGTACGTGGAGATGGGCGTCCTCGACCTCGGCGACTCGAACCTGGACCTGCTGATGACCCAGGACGAGGAGGTCGCCGAACAATTGGACGCCGAGCGCTTCGCCGCGGAGGAGCAGGCCCGCGTCGCCGAGGTCGCCGACGCCATCGCCGCGGGGGCCGGCGAAGAGGGGTCCTGAGCGGAGGGGTCCGAGCGTCCTCGCCGCGGCTCCTTCGCAGGTCCGTGGCGTGTCCTGATTCTGCAACAGCCGCCCGGCGCGCGGGTCCGCGCGGAACCGTAGTCTGGGCCGCCGCATCTATTCGTGCGCAGATCCGGTGAGCCGACCATCTCACCGGGTCCGCGCGAACGAACGACGCGACGGACCGACACGGGCAGGCGGGGACACACATGGCGGGGCGGGGAACTCTCATACGGATGAAGGCGGCACCCCAGTGGCTGGCGGTGAGCGCGGCGGTTGTGGTCGTGGTGCTGGCCGCGGTCGCCTCGGCGCTCTTCGCGTCGGGCTCCGGCGGCGCCGCCGCGGACGCCGGCGGCCCGGGCGGGCACGGCATCGGCCTGGTCGGCGGCGCGGCCGGCAAGGGGGGTTCCGGCGGCTCCGACGGAAAGGGCGGCACCAGCGGCGGCGCCTCGCCCACCGCCACGCACCCCGCCGTCGACCCGGTGCCCGACTCGATCGCGCACGCCAGCGACAAGCCCGGCCGGGCCGTCAACATCACCATCGACGACGGCCCCGACCCGCAGTGGACGCCCAAGGTCCTCCAGGTGCTCAAGGAGCACCACGTGCACGCCACCTTCTGCATGATCGGCCCGCAGGCCCAGGCCCACCCGGAGCTGGTCAAGCGGGTCGTCGCCGAAGGCCACCGGCTGTGCGACCACACCGTGCACCACGACACGGCGATGGACCACAAGCCGTTCGCGTACCAGCAGTCGGAGATCATGGACGCGCTGGCCATGATCGAGCAGGCGTCCGGCGGCGCCCGCGTCTACTACTACCGCGCGCCCGGCGGCGCCTTCACCCCGCCCAGCCGCGCGCTGGCCGCGCACAACGGCATGCGCCCGCTCGGCTGGAACGTCGACACCAAGGACTTCGACCGCCCCGGCGTCCCGGCCATCGTGGACACCCTCAAGGACGAGATCCACAACGGCCCGACCATCCTCTTCCACGACGGCGGCGGCAACCGCGCCCAGACCGTCGAGGCGCTCGACCAGTCGCTGACCTGGCTCAAGGGCCAGGGCTACGCCTTCGGCTTCCCCCGGGTCCGCTGACCGCCGGCTCCGGCGGGCCGAAGGCGCCCGAGGCGCCCGGCCCGTCCGGCGCCACCGACCGGCCCTGCCCGCCCTGCCCGCCCTGCTCGCCCGGCGAGTGCAGCACCGCCCGCATCACCTCCCGCGCGATCGGCGCCGCGGTGCCGCCGCCGGAGATGTCGGCCCTGACCGCCCCGGCGTCCTCGACCACCACGGCCACCGCGACCGCCGCCCGCGCCGCGCCCGGTGGCCTGGCGTAGCTGATGAACCACGCGTACGGCGTGCCCTCGTTGGCCTCGCCGTGCTGCGCGGTGCCGGTCTTGCCGCCCACCACCACGCCGGGGATCGCCGCGTTGCCGCCGGTGCCGTCGGTGACCGCCGCCTCCATCAGCTCCTGGAGCGCCGTCGCGGTCCGCGCGCTCACCGCCTGCCGCAGCGCCCTGGGCCGGGTCGTCGCCACCGTCAGCCCGCTGTGGTCGGTGACCCGGTCCACCAGGTACGGCGTCATCAGCCGGCCGCCGTCGCCGACCGCCGCGGCCACCATCGCCATCTGCAACGGGGTGGCCCGGGTGTCGAACTGCCCGATCGACGACAACGCCGTCCGGTCCGCGGACATCAAGGTGTCCACCGTGCTGGCCGCCACCCGCGTCGGGATGCGCAGCCCCGCGTCGTTGAAGCCGAAGCGCTCGGCCTGCGCGGCCACCGCGCCCGGGCCGAGGTCGGCGCCGAGCTTGGCGAAGACCGTGTTGCACGAGACCCGGAACGCGTCGTAGACGCTCGCGTCCGCGCAGCCGCCCGACTCATTGCCCAGCGGCACCGAGGTCCCCGGCAGCAGATACGGGTCGGGGGAGTCGGTCGGCGCGCGCAGGTCGCCGATCCGGCCGCGCTCCAGCCCCGCCGCCGCGGTCACCACCTTGAACGTCGAACCCGGCGGGTACGTCTGCCGGATCGCCCGGTCCAGCATCGGCTGGTCCGCGTCCGAGGTCAGCCGCTGCCACGCCCCGGCGGCCTGCGGCCCGGCCCCGGCCAGCGCCGCCGGGTCGTACGACGGCGAGCTGACCAGCGCCAGCACCCGCCCGGTGGCCGGGTCGAGGGCGGCCACCGCGCCGCGCCGCCCGGCCAGGCCCGCGTACGCCGCGCGCTGCGCGTCCGGGTCGATCGTGGTGTGCACGTCGCCGCCGCGCTGCCGGGCCCGGGTCAGCTCGTGCCACAGCGGCTGCGAGGCGAGCCTGCGGTCGGCGCCGGACAGCACGCCGTCCTCGGTGCCCTCCAGCAGCGAGGCGCCGTAGACCTGCGAGGAGAAGCCGGTCACCGGCGCGTACAGCGGGCCGTCGGCGTACGTGCGGGCGTAGCGCAGCTGGCCGCCGGTGGGCCGCGAGCCGGTGATCCGCCGCCCGGCCACGAAGATGTCACCACGGGGGTCGGCGAACCGGGCCACCGCGATCCGGCGGTTGGCCGGGTTGGCGTCGAACTCCCCGGCCCGCAGCACCTGCACGCGCACCGCGTTGGCCAGCAGCGCGAGCAGCAGGAGCAGGCAGAAGGCGGCGGCGTGCCGGATGCAGCGGTTCATCCCGTCCCGCCCTCCGGGCGGCGGGCCCGGTCGCTGGCGCGGATCAGCACCGCCACGATCAGCCAGTTGGTCACCACCGACGAGCCGCCCTGCGCCAGGAACGGCATCGCCATGCCGGTCAGCGGGATCAGGTCCATCACGCCGCCGGTGATCACGAACACCTGGAGCGCCAGGATCGACGCGAGACCGGTCGCCAGCAGCCGGCCGAACGGGTCCCGCAGCGACAGCCCGGCCCGGAACCCGCGCTCCACCAGCAGCGCGTAGAGCAGCAGCAGCGCGCACAGCCCGGCCAGCCCCACCTCCTCGCCCGCCGTGGCCAGCACGAAGTCCGACTTGGCGGCGAAGCCGATGGTGTACGAGTAGCCCTGGCCGAGCCCCGCGCCGAACACCCCGCCGCCGGCGAAGGAGAACAGCGACTGGGCGAGCTGGTTGGGGCCGAGCCCGGCGTCCACGGTGGCGAACGGGTGCAGCCAGTCCTCCACCCGGGAGTGCACATGCGGCTCCACCGCGCCCACCGCGACCGCGCCGGCCGCCGCCAGCAGCAGCCCGACCGCGATCCAGCCGGTGCGGCCGGTCGCCACGTAGAGCATCACCACGAACAGGCAGAAGAACAGCAGCGAGGTGCCGAGGTCGCGCTCCAGCACCAGCACGCCCACGCTGAGCAGCCACACCGCGAGCACCGGGCCGAGCACCCGGCCGGCGGGCAGTTGCAGCCGGCCCAGCCCCGGGACCGCGCGCAGCCGGGCGATCCGCCGGCCCGCGTACGCCAGCGCCGCGCGGTTCGCCGACAGGTGGCCGGCGAAGAACACCGCGAGCAGCACCTTCGCGAACTCGCCCGGCTGCAGCGAGAACCCCGCCATCCGCACCCAGATCCGGGCGCCGTTGACCGGCGGGAAGAGGATCGGGACCACCAGCAGCGCGAGCGCCAGCGTCCCGCACAGGTAGGCGTACCGCGACAGCACCCGGTGGTCGCGCAGCGCCAGGACGGCCAGCGCGAACAGCGCCACGCCCGTGGCCGACCACACCAGTTGGGACGGCTCCGCGCGCGGACCGAGCGACGGCTCCAGGTCCAGCCGGTAGATCAGCACCAGGCCGATCCCGTTGAGCAGCACCGCGATCGGCAGCAGCAGCGGGTCGGCGTGACCGGCACCGGCCCGGACCGCCAGGTGCGCCACCAGCGCGAGGGCGGCGAGCCCGGCGCCGTAGCCGAGCGTGCCGGGCGGCACCGTGCCGCTCCTGGCCAGGCCCACCTCGGCGTAGCCGTACACGCAGACCAGCACCGCGGCGGCGAGCAGCGACAGCTCGACGCCCCGGCGCCGGCCGGGGCGGGGCGCGGCCGCGGTCGGCGGGGGAGGAGCGGGCGGCGCGGTCGCCGGCGTTGCGCTCATGGGCCGTCACGCTAGCAACCGGCGGGCGATATGTCCGTTAGGTCACTCTCCGCTGCGAGCCTCGGCCCCCGTCCGGGCC
>JAJSZB010000320.1:0-8180 GCA_050613715.1 Streptomyces sp. IBSBF 3018 | reverse complement strand
CAGGGGGAGGGCGTCGGGGGCCGCCGCCGTCGCGGCCGGACTGACCGCGCTGGCCGGGGGGGTTGGCACTGGCGGCGTGCGGCGCGTCGTCGACCGCTACGGATACCGCGGCGGGTCCGCGGTCCGGGCGCGGGCCTGCGGGCTCGTCCGCGTCGTCAGCGGACGGCGTCCCGCCGGACCTCCCCACGGACTTCCGGGTGCACGCGGAATGCTGCCGCCCTCGGGCGCGCCCGTCGTCGCCACGGCCAGCAGGCCGTCGCCGACCTCGCCTGGCGCGACCTGGTCACCGACCCGACCGTCCCGGCGACCACCGCCGCCGCCTTCGCCGTCATCCCCGCTCCCGGCGAGCCCCCGCAGGTCCTCCACACACACCTCGACGTCGGCAGCACCGCCGAGCTCGACACCCCACCCTGGCACCGGCCCTCGCCTTGACCTCCGCGCCGGGCCCGGGAAAGCGGTTCCCCGCGGCCCCCGGTGGGCGCAGCGTTCGGCGCGCGGATGAGGGGTGTGCGACGTCCGGGGTCAGGTGTGGAGGGAGCGGCCGAAGCCGGCGGCCAGGGGCATGCGCAGGCCGAGCGGCGGGGGCGCGGCGAGGGCGTCGGCGACCGGGCGGGCGTAGGGGCGGTCCAGCAGCGAGCCGAGGACGAAATCCGCGGTGAGCGCGAAGACCTCCGCGCGGTGCTGGTGCAGCGCGTGCCCGTCGGAGTGCACCTCGAACCTGCACACCTCCCGGTTGACCTTCTTCGCCCGCTCCGCCAGCCGGTAGGACGCCTCCGGCGCGGTCACCTCGTCCTCCGTGCCGTGCACGATCAGCACCCGACGCCCGATCAGCTGCTTGACCGGCTCCGTCTCGCCGTCGCCCTCGCGTTCCGGCTCCCGGCCCGGCTCCCCGGCGGAGCCGCGACCCGCGTGCGCCCCGTCGACCCCGGGCGCCGCGGACCCGCCGGCCTCGCCCCCCTCCGCGTCCGCGCCCGGCAGCCACGGCGCCAGCGCCACCACCGACGTCACCGCGGCGTGCCCCGCCGCGTGCAGCGCCGCCCGCGCGCCCATGTCCATGCCGACCAGGCACACCGGCACGTCGCCGTAGCGCCGCACCGCCTCGCCGACCGCCCACTCCGCGTCTTCCGCGGGATGCGCGTGCCCGCCGTTCCAGCCGCGGAAGCGGTAGTGCACGACATGCGCCGCCAGCCCGTCGGAGAAACCTTCCCGCACCAGGTGCCGGGCCAGCGGCCACATCAGCGCCGCGGCCATGGGGGAGCGCCGCCGGGTGCTCAGCGCGTCGCCCCCGGGCAGCGCCAGGACCACCGCGCGCACGGTCGCGCCGGAGCGCTCCACGTACGGGCGGGCGGACCCCGGGAACAACCCGGGCGCCACCGGCCGGCCGAGCCGCGCGCCACGTGCCGGTAATGCTTGCGAAGCCATGTCGCAACCTTGGCAGACGAGAGGGTGTGCGCTGTATGGCCTGGCGGAAAATACTTGGCTGCTCCGCTACATCTACGCGCGTAGGAGATAGTGTGGGGGCATGCCGAACCCCGTACCGGGCCGACCGACCCGCGAACAGATCCGCCGCGCCCCCAAGGTGCTGCTCCACGACCACCTCGACGGCGGCCTGCGCCCCGGCACGATCGTCGACATCGCGCGCGAGACGGGGTACGACGGGCTGCCGGAGACCGACCCGGAGAAGCTGGGCGCGTGGTTCCGCGCCGCCGCGGACTCCGGCTCGCTGGAGCGCTACCTGGAGACCTTCGCGCACACCTGCGCCGTGATGCAGACCCGCGACGCGCTGGTGCGGGTCGCCGCCGAGTGCGCCGAGGACCTGGCCGCCGACGGTGTGGTCTACGCCGAGGTGCGGTACGCCCCCGAGCAGCACCTGGAGGGCGGGCTGTCCCTCGAAGAGGTCGTCGAGGCGGTCAACGAGGGCTTCCGGCTGGGCGAGCGCCGCGCCCGCGAGGCCGCGGCCCGCGCCGGGAACACCGCCGGCGGCCGTATCCGGGTCGGCGCGCTGCTCACCGCGATGCGGCACGCCGCCCGCTCCCAGGAGATCGCCGAACTCGCCAACCGCTACCGGGACTCCGGCGTCGTCGGGTTCGACATCGCGGGCGCCGAGGCCGGCTACCCGCCCACCCGCCACCTCGACGCGTTCGAGTACCTCAAGCGGGAGAACAACCACTTCACCATCCACGCCGGCGAGGCGTTCGGCCTGCCGTCGATCTGGCAGGCGCTCCAGTGGTGCGGCGCCGACCGGCTCGGCCACGGCGTGCGGATCATCGACGACATCGAGCAGAAGGACGGCGAGGTCACGCTCGGCCGGCTCGCCTCCTACGTGCGCGACAAGCGCGTGCCGCTGGAGATGTGCCCGACCTCCAACCTGCAGACCGGCGCCGCCTCCTCCTACCGCGAGCACCCGATCGGGCTGCTGCGCCGGCTGCACTTCCGGGTGACCGTCAACACCGACAACCGGCTGATGAGCGGCACCAGCATGAGCCGCGAGTTCGAGCACCTGGTCGAGGCCTTCGACTACACCCTCGACGACATGCAGTGGTTGACGGTCAATGCGATGAAATCAGCGTTCATTCCTTTTGACGAACGTCTCGCGATGATCAACGAGGTCATCAAGCCGGGCTACGCCGAGCTGAAGTCCGAGTGGCTGTTCGCGCCGGTCGCCGCCGCACCCCCGGTGGCCAGCGGTTCCGCCGACCGCCGGGGCTGATCCGGGGGACCGGGGACGGCCGGACCGAAGCGGTCCGACGCGCGCCACGCCGGTTGCACGGCAGGTGAATGGATGGCTACGTTCCGCAGTTATGCAAACCCGAACCCAGAAGACCCTCGCCACCACCGTGCTGGGCCTGGCGGCCGTCGCCGCCGCGGCCGGCTCCGCCTCCGCCGCCGACCTCAGCGGCGGCGCCCTCGGCTCGCTGCCGGTCGGCCAGGCCACCAACCTGCTCCCCGGCGCCGCCGACTCCGCGTCCGGCGCGCACACCGCCGTGAAGAACGGCACCTCCGCGCTGCCCACCGACGGCCTGCTGCCGTCGGGCAACCACCTGTCCGGCAACCAGGTCGCGCCGGTCTCCGGCCTGCTCGGCGGCCTGCCCGCGGGCGGCGGCATCCTCGGCGGCTGACCTCCGGCCCCACCCGCGCGGCCGAACCGTGCGCCGGACCCCGAACGGCCCGCGGCCCGCGCCCCTCATCGCACGGAGGGGCGCCGGGCCGCGGGCTGCGGCGTATGCGCGGGCCGCGGGGGTACGGACCCGCGCCGCGTGAACGGGCTCGCGCGTACGGGCTCGCGGTACGCGTACGGACCCGGTTACGGCTGCGGGGCCAGCTCCGGCTCCGGGAGCGGCGCGGGCGCGGCGGCCGCGTGCTCGCGCAGCCTGCGCCGGGCGGCCGGCACGACCAGCAGGTGGAGCAGCGCCACGCCGAGCGTGTTGAGCAGCAGCGCGTCCACGTCGAAGAGCTGCCCGGGCACCAGCGTCTGCGCGAACTCCAGCGAGAGCGACACCATCAGCGCGGCGAAGACCGTCCTGGCGAAGGACGCGAAACCCGAGGTGTCCACCCGGCCGCCGGCCAGCGGCAGCAGCACCCCGAGCGGGGCGAACAGCCCCAGCCCCGCGCCGATCCTGCGCGTCGCCTGCAACGGACCCATCCGCAGGTCCTCGTGGATGGTGGCCAGCGGACGCAGGTTCGGCGCGGGGACCCAGGCGACGTAGTGCGGGCGCAGCAACAGCCAGCCGGCGAAGCACAGATACGCCGCGGTGAGCAGCAGCCCGGCCGCGCGCACCCTGATCATGGAGCCATCGTGCCGCACGCCATGCAGGACGCTCCGCGGCACGCCGCGGTTCCCGGCCCGAACGGACGTTCCCCCGGCCGCCCCGGACGCCGGCCCGCCCGGGCGCGCCCCGCCGCGTGCCCGGCTCAGCGCACCGGGATGCCCGCGGTGTCCGCGGCGTACGCGCTGGTGCGCAGGTCGGACGTGCAGGAGTAGCGGCGCAGCTCGTCCGCGCGGTCCGGGCCGCCGAGCACCACCGAGTGGTCGGGGGACACGGCCGGGTCGGCGGCGAGCGTGCAGACGATCTGCCCGAGCGCGTACGAGGGCAGCTCGTCCGGCGCCTGGCTCAGCCGCATCGTGCCGGCCGGGTCGCCGGGGCGCGCGCCCAGCACCTCCAGGCCGTCCGGCACCGCGGTGTCGAAGCCGACCGAGCTCTCCGCGGCCCGCGGACTCAGCCGGAGCTGCGCGACCAGCAGGCGGGCGAGCGCGGCGGCGTCGGGGCGGCCGCCGGTCGCCACCGGCACGGACGGCACCGCGCGCCGCACCGGCGCGATCTGCCCGCTGCACACCAGGTACAGCGTCCGGCCGACCTCGCCGGGAGCGGCCGTGGCGGGCGTCGACGGCTGCGCGCACGTCACCCGCGAGGGCGCGGGGCCTGCGTCCACCGGCACCGACGTGGAGCGGATGCCGCAGCCCGAGGCGGCCAGCGCCAGCACGGGCAGCAGCAGCGCGAGCCCGGCGGCCGGCCTGCGCGGGCCCGGCCTCGTCCGCCGTCTCCTCCCCGGGGTCATGCGGAGCCCCCCGGACGGCCGCCGGCGCCGGAACCGCCCAAGTCGGAGCCGCCCAAGTCGGAGCCGCCCACGCCGGAGCCGTCGCCGGAACCGCCGCCCGTACCCGCGCCGGAGCCACCACCCGAGCCCGTACCGCCGCCGGCACCCGTACCGCCGCCGGCACCCGGGCCGCCCGGCTCGTCGTCGTGCTCGTCGTGCTCGTCGTCGGCCGGGCGCACCGGCAGCCGCAGCGTGAAGACCGCGCCGCCGCCGGGCGCGTTGGCCGCGGTGATGTCACCGCCGTGGATGTGCGCGTTCTCCATCGCGATGGACAGGCCCAGACCGCTGCCCTCGGAACGGGCCCGGGACGCGTCGGCCTTGTAGAACCGGTCGAAGACGTGCGGCAGCACGTCCTCCGGGATGCCGGGGCCGTGGTCGGAGACCGCGATGACGATCTCCTCGCGGCCGCCGGACGCGCCGCGGCGCAGCGTGACCCGCACCGGGGAGCCGCCGTGCTTGAGCGCGTTGCCGATCAGGTTGGCCATGATCACGTCGAGCCGGCGCGGGTCGAGCGTGGCCAGCACGCCGCGCGGCGCGTCCAGCTCGACCGAGTCCACCCAGGCGCGCGCGTCCATGCACGCCATGATCATGTCGGCGACATCGACCTCGTCGACCCGCAGCTTCGCCGTCCCCGCGTCGAAGCGGGTGACCTCCATCAGCGTCTCCACCAGTTCGTTCAGCCGCCGGGTCTCGCTGACCACCAGCCGTACCGCCGGCGCGATCAGCGGGTCCAGCGCCTCCGCCTCGTCCTCCAGCACGTCGGTCACCGCGGTGATCGCGGTCAGCGGGGTGCGCAGCTCATGCGACATGTCGGCGACGAAGCGGCGGCTGGCCGCCTCCCGCGCGCTCAGCTCCTCGACGCGCGTCTCCAGCGCCTCGGCCGCGTTGTTGAAGGTGCGCGACATCTCCGCCAGCTCGTCGGTGCCGGTGACCTTCAGCCGGGTGTCCAGGTGCCCCTCGCCGAGCCGCTGCGCCGCCTCGCCCAGCCGCCGCACCGGCCGCAGCACCGTCGAGCCGGCCGCCTGCGCGAGCAGCGCCGCGCCGATCAGCGCCAGCAGCGTGGCGATGCCCAGCGACCAGGCCAGCGAGTTGAGGTCCTTGCGCTCGGCGTCCAGCGACTTGAGCATGTAGCCGGTCGGGCCGTCGCCGTTCACCCGCGCGCCGGCCACCAGGTACGGGTGGCCCTGCAACGAGATCCGCTCCCAGTGCAGGTGGTAGCGGCCGTGGTCGTTCTCGTGCCGGGTGTCGACCGCGCGCTGCAACGACTGCGGCACGTCGTCCAGCGTGAACACGTCGCGGTCGGAGGGCGCCGCGCAGGGCGAGCTGTCCGGCGCGGTGTCGATCAGCACCACCTGGTACGAGTCCGGGCCGCCGATCCGGCTCGCCGCGTTCTGCAGCGACTTGCAGGTGGGCTCGACCGGCAGCGACGCGGCGTTGCGCTGCATCGAGTCGCGGAAGTCGTTGAGCGCGCTGTTCTGCGCGCGGGTCAGCACCGCGTCGCGGTTGAGCCAGTACGCGATCCCCGACACCGAGACCGCCGCGGTCAGCGCGACCAGCGCGAACACCGCGACCAGCCGCAGCCGCAGGCTCGTCCAGCGCAGCCTGCCGAACCACCGGCCCGCCCTGGCCGGGCGGGAGGCGTCGTGCGCACCGCTCACGAAGCCCTCGCGGGGACGGGCGCGGCGGCGGTGTGCGGTGCGGGAGCAGTGGTGTGCGGTGCGGGAGCCTTCACCGTGGCGACCTGTCCGGCGTGCCGTACGGCGGGAGCGTTCACTGCGGGGTGTCCAGCCGGTAGCCGACCCCGCGGACGGTACGGATCAGCGTCGGCGACGACGGCACGTCCTCGATCTTCGCCCGCAGCCGCTGCACGCACGCGTCGACCAGCCGGGAGTCGCCCAGGTAGTCGTGCTCCCACACCAGCCGCAGCAACTGCTGCCGAGACAGCGCCTGCCCGGGCCGCCGGCTCAGCTCCAGCAGCAGCCGCAGCTCGGTCGGGGTCAGCTGGAGGTCGCGGCCGTCCTTGGTGACGGTCATCGCGCTGCGGTCGATGACGATCGAGCCGAAGGCCGCGGAGTCGGTGCTGTCCCGCTCGCCGCGGCGCAGCACCGCGCGGATGCGGGCGTCCAGCACCCGCGGCTGCACCGGCTTGATCACGTAGTCGTCCGCACCGGACTCCAGGCCCACCACGACGTCGATGTCGTCGCTGCGGGCGGTGAGCAGGATGATCGGCAGCTGGTCGGTGCGCCGGATGCGGCGGCACACCTCGAAGCCGTCGATCCCGGGCAGCATCACGTCCAGCACGATCAGGTCGGGGCGCTGCTCCTTGAGCAGCCGCAGCCCGTCCTCGCCCGTCGCCGCGGCCACCACGCGGTGGCCCTGGCGGGACAGGCCGAGCTCAAGACCCGTACGGATGGCGTCGTCGTCCTCGATCAGCAACAGGAAAGGCACGCCGGACATTGTGTCCTACGCCCGGTCGCCGGTTGAAGCACGGGGAGAGCACAGGCGCGGCCGAGCGCGGGATCCGCACGCCGACGGCGCCGTCAACTGCCGTGCGGGCAGCGGGTTTCAAGGGCCGGGAGCCTCTGTGACGGGCCTGTGACACTCGGCGGACAGCGCGATGAAACTGGCCCGGCAGTCTTATGCCCATCGGATGAGCGCACCCGCTGAGGAGTGCGACGCCGCAGACCACGCTGACGGTTCCATCGACGGGGGCGCGACATGAACGCACTGCACAGCACCACGACCGCCGCAGTCCGGTCCGCGCACGGCCGTCCCGTGACCGCCCTGGCCAAGCCCGCCGGCGCCGTGAACGGCGCCGCGCCGGCCAAGGCCGCGGAGAAGTCCGGTGCCGCGGGCGCACGGGGGTACGCCCGCGGCACCGGTCGCACCCCCGTCCACCAGGGCGGCGCCGAGCGCCGCCGCCCGGCCTGGATCACCCCGGTCGAGGACGGCGCGGTGGCCCGGGTGCCCGCGCAGGCCCCGCCCGCCGGCGCCGAGCCGCGGCAGGAGCGCACCGCGGCGCAGCGCGCCGAGGCCGAGGCCGCGTTCACCGCGTACGTGCAGGAGCGGCGGGCGTCGCTCTACGCCACCGCGTACCACCTCACCGGCGACCGGTTCGCCGCGGAGGACCTGCTGCAGAGCGCGCTGTTCTCCACGTACCGCGCCTGGGACCGGATCAGCGACAAGGCCGCGGTCGGCGGCTACCTGCGGCGCACCATGACCAACCTGCACATCAGCGCCTGGCGGCGGCGCAAGCTCAACGAGTACCCGACCGAGGAGCTGCCGGAGACGGTCGGCGACACCGACGAGATGGGCGGCACCGAGCTGCGCGCCGTGCTGTGGCAGGCGCTCGCCCGGCTGCCCGAGCAGCAGCGCACGATGCTGGTGCTCCGCTACTACGAGGGCCGTACCGACCCGGAGATCGCGGACATACTGAACATCAGCGTCGGCACGGTGAAGAGCAGCATCTGGCGCTCGCTGCGCCGGATGCGCGAGGACGAGGCGCTGAGCTTCGGGCGGGACGAGGACGACGCGTTCGGCGAGCTGGTCGCCTGAGCCGGCGGGGCGGATCGGGGGCGCGGGGG
>JAJSZB010000031.1:0-32579 GCA_050613715.1 Streptomyces sp. IBSBF 3018 | reverse complement strand
CCCCGCCCCCGACGACCCGCCGACGCTCTCCCGCCTCGTCCGGGACCGCCTCGCGGGGTCCACTCTCGCCGAGCCTGTCCAGACGTTGCTGCTCGATGTCCTCGACACTCCGGAGGCTCCTGACGGCGCGCCCGCGAGCGCCCCCTCCGAGCGCGTGTACCTCGAATCCGTCGCCGTCACAGGCTTTCGCGGCATCGGCCGCAGGGCGAAGCTCCCCCTCGCGCCCAAGCCGGGGGTGACGCTCGTCGTCGGGCGCAACGGCTCGGGCAAGTCCAGCTTCGCCGACGGTATTGAGACCACCCTTACCGGGACGAGCGCTCGGTGGGACGGCCGCAGCGCCGTATGGCGGGACAACTGGCGCAACCTGCACCACGACGGCGACCCGCGCGTCGAGGTCAAGGTGTGCGTGGCCGGTGACGGCCGACCGAGCACCATCGCCTGCACTTGGCCCTCGGACGACGTAGCGAAGCCCGAGACGACGTTCAAGCGCCCCGGCCACGGCACCGGCGGCCTCGCCGCCGCCGGCTGGGAGCGCCCGCTGGCCGACTACCGGCCCTTCCTGCCGTACTCCGACCTCGACCGGATGATCAGTGGCAAGCCCAGCGAGATGTACGACGCGGTTGCCCGCATCCTCGGCCTGGGCCGGCTCACCGCGGCGGCCGACCTTCTCAAGGCGCGGGAGAAGGAGCTGGCCGGTCACGCCAAGGCCGCAGCCGACGAACTGCCCAGCCTCGCGGCAGCGTTGGCCGACTCGGACGACCCGCGCGCGGCCACCGCGCTGGCCGCCCTCACCGGGCCCGGCACCCCTGATCTTGAGGCGCTGACCGCGCTCGTGGACGGCCTCCGCGCTGCCGACGGCGCCCACCTGCGTCGGCTGCGTACCGCCGCCGCGCTCGTCGGCCCCGACCTGGCGCGCGTCGGCCCCGCGGTGGACCGCCTCCGCGAGGCGCTGGCCGTACTGGACGACGTACGCTCGTCCGGGGCGGAAGACGCCCACCAGCAGGCGGAGTTGCTGGCCAGGGCGCTGGAGCACGCCCGTCGGCACCGCGATGAGCCGTCTTGCCCCGTCTGCGGGTCCGACCGGCCACTGGACGACGACTGGGCCGAGCACGCCGCCGCGCGGATCGATGCCCTCCGGCAGGAAGCTTCCTCCGCCGAGGAGGCGCGCCAGAACCTGCGGGCGGCCGAGCACGCTGTACGTGACCTCGTGGCGCCCGCTCCCGAGCAGCTGTCGTCCGCGCTGGCCGGTCCGTGGGCGCGGTGGGCGGCATGCCGCCGCATCGCCGATGCCGATCAGCTCGCGGCCGAGGCCGAAGACGCCGCCGTCGTCCTCGCGGATGCCTGCGAGGCTGTACGGAGGGAGGCGGCGCGCGAACTGGCGGAGCTGGACGAGGCATGGCGCGGCTGCGTTGCCCGCCTCGCCGGGTGGCTCGGCCACGCCCGGAGCGCTGCCGCCGCCAAGACACCGCTGGGGCACGTCAGGGCCGCGATCAAGTGGCTCAAGGCTGCCACGGGTGAGCTGCGGCAGGACCGGCTGCGGCCCTTCGCCGACCATTCCCAGCGGATCTGGGAGGAGCTGCGGCAGCAGAGCGGCGTCGAATGGGGCGACGTACGCCTCACCGGTACGGACAAGGCAGCGGTGCGGAAGCTCGTCATGGATGTCACCGTCGACGGCGAACCGGCTTCCGCCCTCGGCGTGATGAGCCAGGGTGAGCTGCACTCTCTCGCCCTGGCCCTGTTCCTGCCGCGGGCAGCCGCCGCCGAGAGCCCGTTCGGCTTCATCGTCATCGACGACCCGGTGCAGTCCATGGACCCGTCGAAAGTCCACGGGCTCGCCAAGGTCCTCCACGGCCTCGGCGTCACCCGGCAGGTGGTGGTCTTCACGCACGACACCCGGCTCCAGCAGGCCTTCACCGACCAAGAGCTCCCGGTGACCGTCCTCGCGGTCGAGCGGGCCGAACGGTCCGCCGTACGAGTCGACCCTGTAACCGATCCGATCGGCCAGGCGCTGAACGACGCACGGGCTCTGGCCTGGACGCCCGGCCTGCCGCCGGCCGCCATGACCCATGTGCTCCCCGGTATCTGCCGCACCGTGTTGGAACGGGCGTTCACCGAGGCCGCCTGGGTACGGCTGCACCGGGCCGGGACCTCGGAGCACGAGGCGGAACAGGCCGTACGCGGCGCCATCGGCTTGAGGGCCATCGCCGCACTGGGTCTGTTCGGCGACGCGTCCCGTACCGATGACGTCTACGCGGAGGTGCGGCGGCGCTGCAAGGACGGGAACGCCGTGGATGTCCTCCGCAAGTGCCAGGAGGGCTCCCACCCCGGCGGCACGAGCATGCCAGACCCGAAGGGCTTCATCAGGGCCGTTGAGGCCGTCGCCCTGGTCGTACGCACTCCGGAGGAGGTCACGCAGCGGTGAACGCCTCCGTCACCCAACTCTTCGCCACGGCCGACCGGCTTCTCACCGCCGGGCCGCCCACCACGACGTCCTGCCGCCACCGCGGTGCCGCCTTCGCGCTGCGCGCAGCACTGGAGAGCGCCCTCGACACCGCCCTGAAGTCCACTCCTCACGCCCCCGCCCCGTACACCACCACCCGCGCCAAGCTCCTGTGCCTGCGCGGTTTCACGGACGCGGAAACCGCGCGCCGTGCAAGGGCCGTGTGGGTGCTGCTCTGCCTCGGCTGCCACTACCACCAGTACGACCTGGGGCCGACCCGCGAGGAAGTGCTGGCGTGGCAGGCCGAAGTCGCCGCCGTTGTTGGCCTGCTGTGCGGGCCATCCACAGGTAGTCGATAGCCCCACCTTTCAGTTCCGCGTTCACCTTTCAGGCCCGACGCGAGCCACGTTTCCCCTCGTCACACAGCCGGCAGGCCCGGCATCCCAAGACCCGGAGGTCCAGCCATGACCGGCACACGTATCCGCAACCTCGTCCTCGCCGTCACCACGCTGTCCGTGGCGTGCGCCCTGAGCGCCTGCGACACCCACGACGGCGTCCCCGACGCCAAAGGTGCCCCCGCCACCATGCCGGCCGGCACCGTCAGCGCGTCGAAGGACACCGGTCCCGCCCAGGACGATTCCGACAGCAGCACCCTCACCGTCGCACTGGACAAGACCGCCACGTGGAAGAACGGCGTCACGGCCCACCTGAGCGGCTTCAGTCGCGGCACCACCAGCGAGTTCGCATCCCCCTCCCACAAGGCCTACCTTGCCTTCTCCGTCACCGTGAACAACGGCTCGAAGTCCCCGCTCGACCTGAGCCTCTTCCAACTGTCCTGTCCCGACGGCGCCGACGAGGTCTTCGACACGGACTCCGGTTTCGGCGGCGCGCCGGACGCCCACGTACTGCCGGGCAGGTCGCAGAGCTGGAAGGAGGCGTGTGTGTTCGCCAAGGAGGCCAAGAATGCTCAGATCGAGTTGACCCCGATGGACCCCTCCGGCGACGGCTGGTATCGCACGGCAATCTTCACCGGCACCGTGCGGTAGCCCACACTGACGTGACGATCCCAGAAGGAGCCTGACCTTGAATGACGAGATACAGCTGATCAGCGACGACGACGGCCTCCTGGTCGTCGGGGAGCGAGAGATGGTCGAGCGCTTCCTCACCTCCGAGGGGTTGGCACCGTCCCAGAACCTCGGACGGAGTCGGCTGCAGCTGCTGTTCGGCAGCGCGGCCGAAGCCGCCAAGCTCGGCTCCGAAATCGCCGCCGAGTCCGGGCGCTGGGTGAAACTGACGAAGGAATCCTCCGAGTTCATAGGCAAGTACGGGCTGCGGCGAAACGCCACGACAGGCCTCGCCACCGGCGTGCTGAAGGGGAAGCAAGGCCAGATCAAGGGCTTCGTCGAATTTGTGAAGGGTCCGGGAGCGGGGCTGACGAACCCGGGGTTCCTGTCCGGCGTGGCGGGCGTGATGTCCCAACTCGGAATGGAGCAGACCATAGCCGAGATCACCGATTATCTCGCCGCGATCAACGAGAAGGTCGATGATGTGCTCCGGGCCCAGAAGGACGCCGCCGTGGCAGCGATGGTCGGCGTGGACCTCGTGATCGAGGACGCGATGGCCGTCCGAGCGACGGTGGGTCAGGTGTCCTCGGTTACGTGGTCGAGAGTGCAGGCGGCGCCGATGGCGATCGCGACGACGCAGGCCTACGCACTCCGCCAACTCGACGCCCTCGCCGAGAAGATCGAAGGCAAGGCCAAGATCGGCGACCTAGCCAAGGCCGCCAAGGAGATCGAGTCCAAGGCACGGGAGTGGCTCGCCGTACTCGCACGTTGCTTCCAGCTGCAAGACGAACTCGCGGTGCTCGAACTCGACCGGGTGCTCAGTTCCACGCCGGACGAACTGGACCGGCACCGCGTCGGTCTCCAGATCGCCCGGAAGAACCGCCGGGAACTCATCTCCCGCGGCACCGAGCGACTGGTGACCCGCATGCAGGTGGCCGCCGAAACGGCCAACACGAAGGTGCTGCTGCATCCGACCACCTCCCCGGACGTGGTGCGTTCGAGCAACCACGTCGAGAGTGGCGTCATGGACTTCCACGAGCGGCTCGGCATCGAGCGAGGACGGAGGGAGCCGGAGGCGCGGCGCTGGGTCGACGCGGTCACGGACGCGCGCGACAAGGCGATCGAGAAGGGCTCCGAGGGCGCCGACGCCGCCCGCGCTCTCCGTGACGAGGCCCTCGACCGCGCCGGTTCGGCGGCGGGCCGGCTCTCCAACGGGATCGCCGAACGCATGCGCCGTCGTCGGGGGGACAGCGAAGAGGGATGACCTCTGACGGCCTCCCGTGCGCCGTCCAAGAACAACAGGGAGGCTGTAGGCCTTGAATCGCCCCCGCACATGGGAGAATCCGGGTCGATTGCCACGGTGGGAAGGCGACTCCGTCGCTCGTACACCCGCCCAGGGAGGAGCCCCCAGCATGGCCGCACTGTCGCCGAGCCTGAAGTGGCCCACCACGTTCGACTACGTCCACGACTGGGTGCTGGTGGACGTAGAGACCTCGGGACTGCGGCCGGGCCGGGACCGTGTCCTGTCGTTGGCGATCCTCAGGCTGGACGGGCATGGCCGGCAGACGGGGGAGTTCTCCACCCTGTTCAATCCTGGTTGCGACCCCGGCCCGGTGCATATCCACGGCCTCACTCCCGCCCGGCTGGCGGGAGCACCGACCTTCGAGGAGATCGCTCCCCGGGTACAGGCGTTGCTGGGCGGAGGTGTCATGGTCGCGCACAACGCCCAGTTCGACTACGACTTCCTGGCCCATGAGTTCGCCCGTGCCCGGTCCTTCACCCCAGTCAGCAGCCGTCTGTGCACACTGGCACTCAACCGCTTGATCGGACCGGCCACCTCCGACCTCAAACTGGGCACCCTGGCCGCGTACTACGGCGTACGGCAGGACCGGGCCCACGACGCCCGGGACGACGTACGCGTCCTCTCCGGCGTGTTGCGCGGCTCACTGGAGGCCGCCGACCAGCTCGGACTCTCCTTGCCCTTGCTGACCTGTCCGCCACGTCAGGACTACCGGCCATATGTGCCCAAGACGCCGTGCGCCTATCGCAACCCGGGCCGATGGACGGTGGGCGGACCGCTGGTGCAGGGCATGAAGGTCGCCGTCACCGGGGACACACGGGTTGCACGGGAGGACCTGATCGTCCGCTCCGTGGTTGCCGGGTTGAACGTGGTGACGTCGGTCAGCGGACAAACCAGCGTCGTCGTCACCAACGACCCAGGCGCCGCGTCCAGCAAACTCCGCCGTGCCGCGACGGAGGGGGTTCCTCTCATCGACGAGTCAGCCTATCTGCGGCTGCTGGAGAACGTGCGGCCCGGTCAATCCAAGGGAGCCGCGCTTCCGGTCCCCGCATCACGTGGCAGGGCAGGTACGGCCGGCCGCGCGACGACGGGCAAGAACCCCTCCGGTGCCGGTGCCCCGTCACCCGCCGACGGAGTGGCCCGCCTGCTGGCCGGACGTCGGGTCCTGGTCCTGGGCGGCACTCATGAGGAGGCGGCGGAAGCGCGCGTGCGCGTCGTCCACTTCGGCGCGTCGGCGGCGGTCAACCTCTCGGCCAAGGTCACGGATGTCGTGGTGCTCCCCGGCGGCGAATCGGATCGGCGTATGGCCCGTATCGCATTGCTCGGGCTGCGCGTGCACGACGCCGACTGGCTTCTCGCGCCCGCGCCGCCCTCAGGCCCCGTCCTGAACGAGTCGGACGCGGCGGAAGTACTGGTCCGCGGAGCGGTGATCGACCTGCCGGACCCCGACGGTACGGCCTGGACGGTAGCCGCCGCGTGGGAGCAGCACACCGCCTGCGCGATCGACGTCGTCGCCTTCCGGCTGGACGCGCACGAACGGGTCGCAGGAGACGAGGACTTCATCTTCTACAACGCCCCCGAGCACCCGGACGGCACCGTGCGTCTGGCCACGGACAGCCCGACCGAGCAGGCTGTCACGGTCGACCTGGAACGACTGCCCCTGGAAGTGTCCCGGGTAGTCGTCGCGGCAGCGATTGACGGCAGGGCCACCTTCTCCGACGTCGGCGCCATCGAGGTGACCGCCACTCGCGGGATCGCCGCCGCCCCTACCGTCCGGGCAACCCTTGACGCGGCCACCACGGAGCGCACGATGCTGCTCGCGGAAATCTACCGCCGCGGCGAAGGCTGGCGCCTTCGCGCCATAGGCCAGGGCTACGACCACGGCCTCGTCGCGCTCGCCCGCGGTTACGGAGTCGACGTCGACGAATAGCACAGGAGACCGATGAGTCGCAGCCCCCGCAGATCTGGGGCGACGGTGGCTCGGTCGGGCAAATGAGAGGCAAGGGCGTTCGTTACGGTGCAGGTGTGCGGCGACCCCTGGTTCTCTTCGACCTCGACAACACCCTCGTGGACCGTCGGGGGACGCTCGGCGGTTGGGCTGCCGGGTTCGTCTCTCGGCACGGTCTGGGGGACGAGGCGCGTACGTACGTCCTGGGGATGGTGTCCGAGCGGACGTATCCGTCCACCTTCGACACGATCCGAACCCGCTTTCGGCTGACCGCGCCAACGGAGGAGCTGTGGCGGGCGTACTGCGCGGATATCGCGGCCATGGTGTCGTGCACGGATGAGGTTCTGCATGGGCTGGACGAGTTGCGCGCGGCCGGCTGGCGGGTCGGGGTGGCGACCAACGGGGCGGCGGACATCCAGTGGGCCAAGCTGAGGGCCACCGGGATCGCCGATCGCGTGGACGGTGCCTTCGTCTCAGAGGAGGCCGGCGCACGGAAGCCGGACGTTCGCCACTTCGCTCTTGCCGCAGAGCGGTGCGGGGCTGCGCTGGAGGATGGCGGCTGGTGGGGGACAATCCCGTCAACGACGTGGGGGGTGGTCACACGGCAGGGCTGCGTACGATCTGGGTCGACAACGGCAGGCCTTGGGATCCACGGGTTCCCGCCCCCGACCACACGGTTGCCGATGTCATCGACGCTATCGACCGCCTGCTTCATTATCGAGGCAGATCCCGTGAGTACTGCCTCGTGACGACGGTTGGGCTGCTGCATCCGGGCAGCATGGGGGCCGCCTTCGGCGCGCAACTGCGTGGTCGCGGTCACAGGGTCCTGTGGTGCCCTGACGGTCGCAGCGACGCGACCCGACTCCGGGCGGAAGCCGCGGGCCTCCGCCCCGTCACACTGGCGGAACTCGTTGCTCGCTCCGAGGTGCTGCTCTCCTTGTGCCCTCCGGCTGCCGCCGAGGAGGTTGCAGCTGCGGTCGCGGCAGTTCGGCCCACGAGCGTGGAGGCGATCTACGTCGAAGCCAACGCAGTGACGCCCTCACGCGTGCAACGTGCCGCTGATCTGCTCGCACCCATGCCGGTGGTCGACGCTGCGGTCGTCGGCTCGCCACCGGTCGGAGGCAAGACGCCGACTTTCTATCTCGCCGGCGTCCACGACCGGACCGACCGGATCGTGCAGCTCTTTGCCGGTACGGATATTCGGACGCACGTCCTCGGCGACAGCCTCGGCGCAGGCTCCGCCCTCAAGCTCGCGTACACCAGCTACCAGAAGGTCTCCCGCGTGCTGGCCGCCGTGGCGTACGGAGCGGCCGACGCGTACGGCGTCGGGGACGAGCTGCTGGCGATCGCGGCCAAGCGCACCCGCAGCTACCTCGTCGAGACCGACTACATCCCCAAGACCGCCGCCCGTGCCTGGCGCTGGGGCCCGGAGATCGAGGACGCCGCCGACCTGCTCGCCGATGCCGGGTTGCCGGACTCTCTTATGCATGCGGCTGCCGCGACACTCGCCCGGTGGGACGGCAGCAAGGACCAGCAGCTCACCATCGCCGAGGCGCTGGAGGCATTGCGCGGAGAGCCGGACGACCCGACGTAGGCCCACCGGCAGGCCTGCTCCGGTCAGGACTGCGGTGCGGCGCTGCGGACGAACGCGTCGATCTGCTGGGACGCCTCCTGCGGAGTGGCCACATCAGTGTCCACTCGCACCTCCCACCTGGCGTGAGGGTATGAATGGAGGTCCTCCCGGGTGGCGTCCCAGGCAGCCAGGCGGGCCGCCGTGTCCGTATCGCCCCGTCGCTGCGACCGCTCGGCCGTGGAGGTCCGGGAGCACCAAAGCAGTACGCGCACCCAGCACACCCCGGCGAGGGCTGCGACCTGCCCCACCCCAGTCACCTGGCCGAGATGAACGACCGGCACCGCTCCACCCTCGAAGGCGTGGTCAAGCCCGGACCGGTCGACGACGTAGACGTTGCCGTACCGCTCGTTGCGGTAGATGACGTCGCCGCAGGCCTCCAGTTCGGCCAACTGAGCGGCCGTACCCATGCGGTAGCCCGACGACTTCCCGCTGCCGACCTTGAGCCGCCGGAAGGGGATGTACCGCGCGTCGAGTGCGGCCAGAGCCGTAGTGATCGTGTCCTTGCCCGCCGCAGGCGGCCCATACAGCAGAATGCCCGACCTCATGGGAACAGTCTGCGGTGCCGACAGCCTTTACGTACCGACCATGCCCTGTTGGAGGTACTGCGACTCGCCACATGCGCGTGCGGCAAGAGCTGCGTGGATGCGACGGGCGCGGCGAGGGACCGGCACCGTGTGGAGTTCGTCCAGAGCGTGGAAGGCGTAGGCCTCGATCTCCACGCCGTCCGGGCGGATCACTCCCTGACCATTGGGCCCGAGGGTGCCGCCGCCGAAAACGAAGAGGAGCTCGTCGCCCATGGACGGTTGGGGCGCCCAGTCGGCGACGAGGAGGCGTCGCCCTGCCCGAGCTGGCCGACCGTGTGCGGAGGGAGCGTCGGCGCGATCTGGAAAGCCAGGACGGCAGAGTGATGGCACTGCTCGCTTGCTCGAACATCGCCGGACTGTACGCCCGTCTTGAGGACCCTCGCCTTCTGCCTGCTCAGCTTGCGGCCGAGTGGTCGATGGAGGAACTACAACGCGAGTTATTTCTGGCTTGTCGTAATTCGCGGCCTCGGTACGAAGCTGACCACGTGGGCGAAGGGCCACTCATGCTGCAAAGCGGCTTCGGGGTTCTGCGAGCGGGTGTCGAAGCACGCCAGCGCGCCTAGAAGAACTCTGTGGGAGATGGCCAGAACGTCGCCTTCCTGACCTCGGCGGACTTGGGTGAGGTAGTCGGCGCAGCGGTTGGCCCGGTCGTACAGGTCGGCAAGGCTCTCACCGTCTCCGCAGGCCAGCGAGGGATCGGCCCTGCGCTGCTCGCGCCAGGCGCGGTATACGGCCGGGTACGTGTCGGGCGTGTGGCCGATCACCATGCTGGGGGCGCGCCATTCCGCGAGGAGCGGGGTCGTGGCGATGACGAGGATGCCGGTGAGCTGCGAGAGGAGGCTGGCGGTCTGGCGGGCGCGCAGGACGGGGCTGGTGACGATGGCCGTGATGCCGGGTGGGAGTGGGAAGGCACGCCGCACTTGGGCGCGGCCTTCGGCGGAGAGGGGCGCGTCGGGCGGGGCGTGGTGGCCGGGGCGGTGGCCCTCGTAGGCGGCGTGGCGCATGAGCCAGAGGTCAGCCAAGGATCCAGCCTCCGTCGACGCGCAGGGTTTGGCCGGTGATGAAGCCGGCGTCGGGAGCGGCGAGGAAGGCGACGGCAGCGGCTACGTCAGACGGTCGGCCGCGGCGCTGGATGCATTGGCGGGCGAGTTGGCGGCTGGCCATGGCCTCGGGATCAGGGACGACGGCGGCTTCGGCGGGGACGGTGATGGAGCCGGGAGCGACGCAGTTGGCGGTGATGTCGGAGGGGCCGAGTTCGCGGGCGAGGGCGCGGGTGAGTCCTTCGAGGCCGGCTTTGGCGCTGATGTAGGCGGACAGGTCGTGGCGGCCGGCGGTGGCGAGGACGGAGCCGATGGTGATGATGCGGCCCCAGCCGCGTACGGCCATGCCGGGGGTCAGTTCGTGGGCGAGCAGGTAGTGGGCGGTGAGGTTGGTGGCCAGCATCTCGTCCCAGACAGCTGGGGTGGTGTTGGCCCAGCTCGTACGGGGATAGGCGCCCGCGTTGCTGACGAGGATGTCGACAGGGCCTGCCTGGGCGTGAGCCTGTCGGCAGAGGTCGCGGACCGCGTCGGGGTCGCGTAGGTCGGCCTCAAGTGGCAGGGCGGTACCTCCATCGGCGGTGATCTCTTCGGCGAGGCTGTCGGCCGCGTCCCGATCATCAAGGTGGGCGAGGACTATGGCGGCACCCTCGCTGGCCAGGCGGCGGGCGATGGCCGCGCCGAGGCCGCCGGTGGACCCGGTGACGAGTGCGGTGTGGCCTTTCAACGAACCGTGCATTGTGCCTCCTCGATGAAGAAGTACGTGGCGGGGTCGAAGGAGGGGCTCATCGCCTCGGCGAGGCGGGCCAGGACGAGCAGCCGGTCGGTGGGCGCGAGGTCGGCCAGGTTGTAGACGGCGAGGATGCGCATAGCCAGGTAGGGGCGCAGGAGTTCGCCGAGGTCGGCGTCCGGCCAGATCTTGTCGGCGAGGGGCCGTACGAGGCGGAACCAGTACGCCGAAGCGGCAGCCCGCCGGGGCGCCGAGAGGCGGGGTGTGTAGTCGATGTGGATCGTGCGGGCCATGTGGTTGACCCGCGCCCGCTCCAGGCGCGGTCGGTTCGCGTCCACCTGGGTGAAGGTGGCGGGGTGATCGACGAAGGCGGCCGGGTTGTACGTGGGAACGAGCCAGCCGCCGAGGACGGTGGTGTACCAGAGGAAGTTGGCGAACTCGCCCAGAATGCTGTTGAGGCCGGCGGTGTCGTAGTCGAACCATCCGAGCGGATGGGCGAGGTTGACGTCGGTGGGGTCGCCCTGGGTGAGCGCGGCCCAGACCGGCTGTTCTCGCGTGAAGTGGGTGTGCAGTTGTCGCATGACGGCGGTCCAGCCGAGAGCGAGGGGCCGCCCGTTGACCACGATGACGTACTCGGCGAGGCGGCTGACCGGCAGATCGATGATGCCTTCGGCGACAGGGAAGTCGGCGTTGGCGTAGTACGTGTCGAGGCGTCCGCCGGGCGCGGCGCGATCCCAGTACAGCTTGCGCATAACGCGCGCGGGCGGCACTTCCTGAGCCGTCTCCAGGATGACCTCGCGGTACGCGGTGGTGAGGTCGCCCATGTACGGCAGGAGTTCGGCCTCGGTCGCCCGCTCATTGAGCAGGTCGAGCAGAAGTCCGCGGTCGGGACCGCCGGGCAGCCGCTCATACGCCAGCAGGTATCCGCCCGGGAGGCGCAGGCGGGCGTGGAGGGCAGGCACGCGGTAGCGCTCGGCCAAGAGGGCATGGCCGCGTATCTCCTGGCGGGCCTCGTCGCGATTCCGGGTGTACTTCACCAGCAGCGGGCGGCCGGACCAGTCGACGGGCACGAGAAGGTTGCGGGTTGCGCGGCGAAGGGGGCCTATGCGCCAACGGCGGTGCGCGGTCACCGGTCGGCTCCGGTGAGGAGATCGCTGCAGACCCGCGCCAGTGCGGCCGGGGTGATGAAGTCGAGGCCCTCGTCCGTGATCGGCGCCATCCGGTCCCGTACCGGGCACAGGTCGCCTTGGTGCATGCGCTCGGAGAACGGCGTGGCGACCGCATGATGGTGAGGCAGACCGGTGCGCCATTTGCTGTGGGAGTGGCGCGCGTACAGGCCGATGACTGCCGGACCGCCACCCTCCGCGGAGCGGCTGAGGGCGGCGAGGTGGGTGAGCCCGGTGTCGTTGCCCACGACGAGGTCGCAGTACGGGAACACGTCGGCCAACTCGTCGGCGGGAACACCGTCGAGGCGGAGCGCCCTCACCCCGGCGCCGACCTCCGCGGCGGCGATGCGCACGCATCCGTCCGTGCTGCCTCCGATCAGCAGCAAGCGTACGTGGTCCTGGCCGCTGTCGGCGAGCCTGGCGGCGACCTCAGCGAATCGCCGCGCGGTGTAGTCCTTGAGCTCCGGCCTACTCGTCGCGGTGATGGCGGCCAGCGTGAGGCCGTTGAACCAGCCCGCGGAATGGAGCTGCTGTGCGAGACGGCTGGGCGTCGTGGAGAGAGTGGGGGCGAATGGGGCGACCGACGGCAGACGTACGCCGAGACGGCGTTCGACCGCGAGGTAATAGCGGGCCGGCATGTCAGGAAAGGCCCGTCCATCGGTGGTCCAGCACGGAGGCGCGGCAGGGTCGCAGACGACGCTCGCATACGCCTCCGCCTGATGTCGTGCGACGGACTCGGGGTCTCCGATGACGGCGTACCTGCCCCGCGAGAGCGTGGCAGGCGGGCCCGTGACCAGACCGCTCCGGGCGATCAAGGCCGCGTACGGCCCCTCCGCGTAAAAAGGCGGGGGCACATGCGACCGTGACCCGAACCAGTCCCGTACGGCGCGCACTGCCGACAGCGCCAGCAACGAGTCGCCGAGCTTTCCGTCGAACGACAACAGGATCTCGTCGCACTGGGCGAGACGGTCGACGAGTTCCGCGGAGACAGGGAGCGGGAGACAGGCCCCCGCAGTGAGCCGCTGCCGGCCGTAGCCCAGTGGCGTCGCATGCACCGTCTCCTCGTCGAAAGCCTCGGCTCCTGGGCAGAAACGCGCACCATTCGTCACAGGCGCGGTCACCGCGCGGGCTCCAGGCGCGTCAACGCCACCAGTGGCATCTCCAGGCTTTCGAGCAGTTGGCGGGCGCCCTGAGTGACGTCCTCCACGAGGCAGGCGGCGGCGAGCGGCCCCGCTCCGGCCTCGCGCAGGCGGCGGGTCAGGTCCGCGAGGGTTCGGCCTGTGGTGACCTCGTCGTCCACCAGGACCATGCGCTGGCCGGGCGCGATTCCGTAGGCGAAGACGTCGGTGCGCATCGCATGGGGTTCGCTGAAACGCACCGCCCCCGCGAGGGGTAGCTGGAGCTTCCAGGCGATCTTGTACGGGAGGGCGGCGGCCGAGGCGAGAGAGACGGTGGGGAGGATGCCGCCCGCGTCCAGGCCGAGCAGGAAGTCCACGGCGCCCAGTGCTTCCGGGACTTCGGCCAAGAGGCGGTTCCAGAGCCGGTCTCCGGCAGCGGTGAGCGTCTGGGGATGGACGGCGTCCTCAAGACCGTCGAGTGAGTGGATGACGCGCTCGCGGCGGCTGGTGGGGCCGACGCCGAGGCGTTCGACGACGCGGGCCGAGAACGCGGGTACGGCGAGGATTTCGGGCATGGCGAAGCTCCCGTTGGGGTGTGAAGTCGGTGGAGGGAGGCGTTCAGGCGGCGTGCTGAGCCGCGTACCACTCCAAGAGGGCGTCGACCGCCGGAAGGAGCGTGGCCAGAGCCTGATCCCGGGTGCCCTCGCGCCAGGCGGCGGCGGTCTCGGCCAGCGGCGGGACGGTGAGGGCGGGCAGGGCCGGCAGGCGCGTGGCGGCGACCAGTATCTGATCCGGTCCGGTCTCCCAGACGCCGTGTTCGCGCAGCAGGAGGCGGCAGGCGAGCACCAGGTGCTTGTAGAGCTGCCGCAGAAGGTCCGGGTTTGCGCCGGCGCGCAGCCTGCGCAGGGTGAGCATCACCTGGGGCAGTTCATGGACCGCGGCCAGGGCGAGCTCGTCGGAGGTGATGTGGGGCAGTTCCAGGTGCGGGTCCGCGTACAACACGGGCCGGTCGGACTGGAGTTGGTGCAGAGCGAAGGCGAGGCGCGGGGTGAGACGGCGGGCGAGAAGTTCGTGCGGCGTCGCCAGGGTCAGTCCGACGGAAACCGCGTCTCCCAGGTCCTGGTGGTAGGCGCGCAGTTTTTCCGCGATGGGTGCTGCTGCGGCGTGGTCAGCGACGATGAGGAGGTCGAGGTCGGACCAGCCGGCCATCCAACTCCCTTCTCCGGGACTGCCGGTGAGGGCGATCAGGCGGACGTCGGGCGCGTACGAACGCAGGTTGTCGACGAGGTCGGAGGTGGCCGATGCCACCGGACCGGGCAGGCCCAGGCCGTACGGAGTGGTCGTGCGCGGACTCGCCGGTACGGGCGGTGCGACGATCCTGCGCAGACGGGCACGAAGCTCGACGATGCTCCCCGAGTTGTCGATGAGGTGATCCGCGAGGGCCGCCACCTGGTGGGCTCCGCGGCTCATCTTGATCTCGTCCTTGGCGGCGACGGCATGCGCCGCCATCCCGGACCGGTCCACTCGTACGGCGAAGGGCGCGTCCAAGTAGACGGTCTGGAGCCGGTCGCCCATGAGATTCTTCAGTTCGGCGATCGACGCCTCGTCGTGAACGGATTCGATGGTGATCAGCCGGTTGTCCACGTGGGCGTCGGCAAAGCGGTTCAACTCGTCCAGAAGCAGTTCCGCTTGGCGGCGGGGCGAGAGGGTGTACGGGTCGGCCAAGCCGTGCCGTGCTGCGGACTGGCGCAGCAGGTAACCGATCTTGAAGCGCTGCGCTCCACAGGCGCGGCTGACGAACTCGGCGCTGGTGCTCTTGCCGCATTCGCTGAGCCCGCCGAAGGCGAGGACCCGGGTGAGGCGGGGGCTCGGGACGGTCTCCGAGGTCACCACGTCGTCCGCGCCGTACAGCTTGTAGCGCGCGGGAGCCGGAAGACGGCGGGCGCCGGCGATCACGTCGGCGGTGAGAGCGTCGAGCGCGGCGTGCAGCTCGTCCCGCTGCCGGTGCAGGGCCGGTACCCGGCGCTTCGCCAGGTCTTCTCGATCTGAGGCAAGCTCGCTGTGCCAGATGCGCAGGGTCAGTACCGACAGACGGTCGAGCACAGAGGCGAGGGTTTCCGTGTGGAGGGGCGCCTCGGCCGACACGGTGCCGGCGAGTGCGCCCAGAACCTCGTCGGCGCGCTCGGCCAAGGTGTTGCGTTCGGCGTTGAGTTGATCGATCTCCCGTTTGAAGTCCGCGACACGGTCGGCGGACAGACCCGCTGCCCGAACCCGGTCCTCGGCCTGCCACAAGCGGGAGTTGACCGCGTGGAGGCGGGAGAGGACATCGTCGAGGCGGCGCAGCTCCTTCTCGGGCAGGCCGGCGGCGGCGCGGGCGAAGCCGGGTGGAAGGAGTAAGGGGGGCGGGCTCCCGGTGAGGGCGGTCATCGGTCGTCGTCATCCTTTCGCGGAACTTGGGAGGACAGGGACAAGCCAAGGCCTGTGACGATCTGGCGGTGGATCTCGACGAGGCCGTAGTGCTCGCAGTCCACGACCACGTCGTAGGTGCCCTCCTCCGCCTGGCGGCGCAGGATCGCATGCAGGTACCTCTGGTAGGCGGGGTAGAACCCTGTCCACGGGCGGTTCTCACGGGCACTGGTGATCGTGTAGCTGCGGTCGGAATCGAATGACGGCAGGAGCAGGACCGCGGTCTCCCGCGGCGTCGGGAACGGCGCCGCGATTTCGCGGATCGTTCCGAGGGCCTCGTCGATGGAGAGGCCGTCCTTGACGACGCTGGTCGCCGCGGCCACAGCGGTGAGCATCGGCACCCCGCGGTCCAACAGCCCAGTGCACGCGGGCGTGCGCGCGGCGGCGCGCTTGAGGTGGCCGTTGATCAGCAAGGTGGTCAGCTCAACCGTCGTGGATACCTCGAACCACCAGCTCGCGTAGTCGTCCGAAGCGACGCGTTGCCACGGCTCGGGATCGTGCTCGTGAACAGAGCCCAGCCTCTGGAACCCGCGCCAGCGGTCCGCGAGCCGCCGCAACTGAGTCGTCTTACCGGCGTTGTCGGGCCCGTTGAAGCTGATGAACTCAGGCATGCCGGCCACGTCCTGTCACGCCTTCCTGACAGGTGCTTCGAGGACGGAAACGATCGCCTCGATGTTGGCCGCGACGAAATCGGCCAGCTCAGGCGGCATCAGCTCAAGCTCACTCACCGCCTCGGCGGTGAAGGGCACCCGGACGATGTCGTAGGAGCCGCGCTCGGGCTTGGTGAACTCGGTGCCGGTGCGCACGGACAGGTCCATCCCGGCCAGGCGGGCCGCGAAGATGTGCTGGACACCGATGCCGTCCGCCAGATGGTCCGTGATCAGGTGGACCAGCTCGGTCTTCTCCAGCGTGCCGCCAAGCTCCTCGAAGATCTCGCGATGCAGAGCGGCTTCGATGCTGTCGTCCTCCTCCTCGACCCCGCCGCCGACGGTCACCCAGTACGGGTCCCGGCCGGGCTTCGTGCGCTTGATGAGCACCAACTCGTCACCGTCCAGCAGGACGGCACGGGCGTTGCGCTTGACGATGTCAGGCATTCGGAGAACTCCTCGATGCTGATGGGACTTCGGAGACGGTCGGCGTCGGCCGCGGGAACAGCATGCTGCACACCGGTGACCGGAAGTGATGTACGGATGTCGCACCAGCGCTGTACCGCTGCCGAACACGACTGGTTACGCTGGATATTTCGCCGTGAGGGAGGGGACAGAGCGGACATGGTCACGGTGCAGAGTTGGTCCGGTAGCGAGGCGCGCCTGTTGCGAGCGGCGATGCGGCTGAGCATCCGTGACTTCGCCGGGCACCTGGGCGTCAGTGACCGAGTCATCTCCAAGTGGGAGGCCGGAGGCGAGGATTACTGCCCTCGTCCTGACTCGCAGGCAGTGCTCGACACCGCGCTCGCCCGATCATCCGAAGAGGTGCGTGCCCGCTTCGCCGAGGCCCTCGGACGACCGGTGGCTGTGGCGCCAAGTACGGGGCAGATCCAGGTGGACTCGCACAAGTTCCTTCCCGTCTACGTCGGTGCCGAGCACGCCCAGCGGTTACGGGCCGAGATGAGCGAGACGTCAGCGGACACGTGGCTGGAGTCGTCGTCGGCGCGGGTCGACCATCCGGACGGGCAAACCGTGTGCACGCTCCACGCCTTCGCCTGCGGGGTCGTCGTCTTCCATCTCGTGCAGCCCCGGACACCGAAGTGCCTGACCGAACTGGCCGTCTGGAGGTACCGGTCCTACGCGTCGGACCTGCCCTGGGCAGGCACCAAGCTCCGAGACCTCTTGGACGTCGGACCTGGAGCGCGGTTCGACCCGGAGTACGTCCTCTCGCTGTACTGGGTGACGGCAGGGCCGTGGGCGGCGGGCCCCGAATTCGAGACTGCTCTCAGAATGCTCTCCACACCGTCCGTACTGGTCGATCGCGGTACTCCTGACGGTGCTGCTCCGCTCCACCAGTCCGTCGAGGAATCTCTCCTGGCCTCCGGCTTCGACCACCCGGACATCGTCTCCTTCGGCGTCCGCGGGGTCTCGACCGGATACGCGGGCTGGTCAGGAGTGGCCTACGCAGCCCACGCCCCCGAGCGCAGTCTCACCATCGACGAGCTGGTGACCTGCGAACTCACCGTCCAGGCACTGTGGTGTTTCTCCCGCCAGATCCAGACGCTCGTCGAGGACGGCCAGGACCCTTCCACCCCTGACGATTTCGGCTGGCGCTTCCTGCGTGCCGGCTATTCCCGCCTCACCACGGCCCGCGCTCAGGAGACCGCGCAGCATTGCCTCATGCGAGAGGCCATCATGAAGACAAGCGGTCTCGCGGAACGACTGCGTGCCGCGCAGGACGCCCTTCGGGACAGCGTCGGCTGACGACGACAGGAGATACCGCAGCCATGGACATCGACAACGCGGTCCTGATCGTCATCGACATGCAGAACGGCTTCACCAACCATCACAGCCGGCATGTCGTCCCTGTCGTGGCCGGGCTGGTGGAGCGTTGGTCGGCCGCCGGACGCCCTGTCGTCTTCACCCGCTATCTCAACTACGCGGACAGCCCCTTCGAGCGGTTCTTCGACTGGTCCCGCCTCCAGCACGCCCCCGAAACCGACATCGTCGCCGACTTGGCGGAGCACGCCGCGTCCGCGTATGCCGTGCTCGACAAGCCCGCGTACTCCCTCTACACCGAGGAAGGTGTCGCGCTGATCGAGCGGGCTGGATGGACGGACCTTGTCTTCTGCGGCATCGCCACCGAGAGCTGTGTCCTCAAGTCCGCCGCCGACGCGTTCGAGCGGGGCCACTCACCGTGGATCGTCACCGACGCCTCGGCCAGCGACGCCGGCCCCGCCGTCCATGACGCCGGCCTGGTCGTCGCGCGCCGCCTCATCGGCCGCCGGCAGCTCATCACTACCGACGACGTTCTCCGCCAACTCGCACCGCGGCTCCAGGCCCCGGTGCTGGAATAGGTGCCATGGCAGCCACTCCACTTCCCGATGGCCACGTCGACCTGATCATTGTGGGCGGAGGCCCGGCGGGCTGCGCGGCGGCGCTGATGGCCGCGAGTGTCGGGATGTGCTCGGTCTTGGTCGAGGCGGCAGACGCCCTGTGCGGGAAGCTCCAGCACATCGCGGCGGTTAACAACGTCGCCGGCGGCCACACCAGCGGTCCCGAACTGGCCGCTGCCATCACCAAGGACCTCGCCCGTACCGACCTGTGTGAAGTCAAGCTCGGCGTGCGCGCCACCGGAATCGACGCCTCCGACGATCACGTCGCCGTCACTCTCGGCACCGGCCGCCGGCTGACCGCGGCCTACGCGATCGTCGCCACCGGTGTGGGCCCGTTGTCAGCAGACGACGTCTCCTGGCTGACGGTCGCCGAGGACATGGTGCTGCCCACTCTCTGGGGAGCGACGGTCCCTGAGCGCGAGCCCGGCCCGCTGCTTGTCCTCGGTGCCGACCGCCCGCTCGGCACCTTCCTACGAGCCCACGCCTCGCACTCCACCGCGGTCGTGGTGGCGTACCCACCCGGCGACGACTACAAGGCCGACGAGGTGCGCAGCGATCCCCGTGTGACGCTGCTGCCGCTGACACGGCTGTCGGTACGTCCTGCCGCCGACGGCACCTTCGCCGCCGAATGGACCGACAGACAGGGCCAGCCTGGCACCCTGGCAGCCCGCGCCGTCTACCTCAACTTGGGCAGCGCCCCCACGCCGCCACCCGGCGCTCTCATCCCCGACAGCACCGGCTACTGCCCGCCCGAGACCCAGCACCCCCGCATCCTCACCGCGGGAGACCTCCGCTCCTCCCGCTTCCAACGCATCATGACCGCCACCGGCTCCGGCAGCGAAGCAGCACTCCGCGCCTACTACGCCCGGCAAGGCATGCCTCCGTCCGGCTGAGGTCGTTAGGCCTCCTGACCCCGCACTTCAGCCCCGTTCTGGGGAGCGTCGATTGGAGGATCCATCGTGACGGATCAAGGCGCTGACAGCCGCCCCCGCATCTCAGCTGCGGTCGTCGTCCAGCGCGGTCGTGTGCTGATGGTGCGACGTCGAGTCGCGGAAGGACAGCTGTCGTGGCAGTTTCCCGCGGGCAAGATCGAGCCGGGTGAGTCGCCGGAGAGGGCCGCCGTCCGAGAGACCCTCGAAGAAGCCGGCCTCCGCGTCGCGGCGGTTCGGTCGCTGGGCGAGCGCGTCCACCCGGATACGCACCGGCACATGTCGTACATCGCCTGTGAGGTCGTCTCGGGCACAGCCCACGTTGCCGACAGCGATGAAGTTGCAGAGGTGACTTGGTGTGCGCACTCCGAGATCTCGGCGTACGTTCCCGCTGGTCTCTTCCCGCCGGTCCAGGAGTATCTCGACGACGTCCTCCCGAGATGAGGAGCGGCTCGTCCGGCCCCTGCCAGACCAAACTTGGCAGGGCGGCCCTCCGACTACGCTGCCCCCATGATCCGTGCCGTGGTGTTCGACGTCGGTGAGTGCCTGGTGGACGAGACCCGGGAGTACGGCACTTGGGCGGACTGGCTCGGCGTGCCCCGGCACACCTTCGCGGCCGTCTTCGGCGCAGTCATCGCGCAGGGGCGTGACTACCGCGAGACGTTCCAGGTCTTTCAGCCCGGCTTCGACCTCGACGAGGAGCGGAATCGGAGAGCGGAGGCGGGCAAGCCGGAGTGGTTCGGCGAAGACGACCTCTATCCGGATGTACGGCCTGCTCTGACCGCGCTCCGGTCGGCGGGCCTGTGGGTAGGAATCGCAGGCAACCAGACGTCCCGCGCCGGAGGGATCCTGCGGAGCCTCGACCTGCCCGCCGACTTCATCGCGACGAGCGACGACTGGGGCGTATCGAAGCCTGACGTCGCCTTCTTCGAGCACATCGTCAAGACAGCGCCCGCCGAGCCGTACGAGATTCTGTACGTCGGAGACCGGCTGGACAACGACATACGGCCGGCGGTGCAGGCCGGCCTGCTGACGGCGCTCATCCGCCGAGGGCCGTGGGGAACGATCCAGCAGCACGATCCCGACGCCGCCGTCATCACGACGATGCGTATCGACTCTCTCGCCGAACTACCGAATCTCATCGGTCAGTTCAACGTCGAGCGGAGTTGATGTTCGTACCCCCGGCCGTGGAAAAAAGAGGAGCGCGTAGTGCTGCCGACTCACGTTCTGGCCTTCATCGAGGAAGCGGTTGGGCCGGTCCATTCCGCTGTGGACTGCTCCTGGCCCCGCGAGAACTCCCGTGTCTGGCGAATCGTCGCCGGTCGGGAGGAGCGGACTTGGTACGTCAAGCAGCATCCCACCCCGAAGTTCCACGCTCGCGAGGTGGAGGCGTACACGCGCTGGACGTCGGCTCTCGGCCCTGGCCGCGTGCCGGAGTTGCAGGCCGCGAGTACGGACCTCGCAGCAATCCTCGTCACTGAGGTGCCCGGGTTCAGCCCTTACCACCACAAGCCGTCAGCGGACGAGGAGTGTCAGATCCACCGTCAGTTGGGGGAGTTGCTCGGCGCCTTCCATCACAGCGGACCGCCGCGCTCGCCTGTCGGCCCGAGCCCGGTCCTCGGCAAAGTCCAGCGCCACCTGACCGCAGCCGAACCGCACCTCACTCCGGAGGCCGTCGACCACTCGCCTCGCCGCGCTGGCACCGTTGCCGCACGTCCCCACCCACGGCGACGCCCAGATCCGAAACACGATCTGGAACCCTGAGACCCGCATCGTCGCGCTCATCGACTTCGAACGCGCCGAGTATGGCCCCGCTGTAAGGGACTTGATCCGCCTCGAATACGGCCCGTGGGACGGGCGCCCGGACCTGAGGGGAGCGTTCTTCGACGGGTTCGGCCGTGTCCTGACGGCAGTGGAGCGCGAGCACTTGCAGGCGATGGCAGCACTTGACGCGGTCAGCGGCATCGCCTTCGGCACGTCGGCGGGTGACGCCGAATTGTCAGTCGGGGCCATCGGACGCTGGACCGACTCCTCCACGCGTCAGTTCGTAGAGACAGATAGCTGATCGTCTTCCAGCCGCGAGACTTGCTGTCCCACAGCCACCTCGAAGGGGAAGATCGATCATGAAGCATGAGTACGAAGCGAAGTTCCTCGCCGTCGACGTGGCCGCCCTCCAGGCCAAGCTCGCGGCCCTCGGTGCGGTCCAGGCGTTCCCCCGCACCCTGCTCACCCGGAAGATCTTCGAGAGCGACGTCCTCGACGGTTCCCAGTGGGTCCGCCTGCGCAACGAGGGCACTCGCACGACCCTCACGCTCAAGCAGGTCACCGACGCCACGTCCATCCACGGGACGACCGAGATCGAGACTGAGGTCGGCGACCTCCACGCCATGGCCGAGATCCTCTCCAATCTCGGCCTGCGCGAGGTCCGTTATCAGGAGAACTTCCGCGAGGAATGGCAGCTCGGCGACGTGGCCTTCGACTTCGACACCTGGCCCGACCTCCCCACCTTCCTGGAGATCGAAGGCCCCGACGAACCGTCCGTCCGCGACGCGGCAGCCCGCCTCGGCCTCGACTACTCCGAAGCCCGGTTCGGCAGCGTCGACGCCATCTACAAGAGCGAGGCCGGCCGTGACATCCTCAACGAGCCGACCCTCCTCTTCAATGACGACACACCGCGGTGACGGTTGGGTTGGCTGTCGCCTCGCTGCGCAGTACGGTCCGGTGTCTCCCGGCGAGAACTCGCTGGCGTGCACGTCATCTATCGTCTGAGCATGGCTACACAGGAGCACGTCGTAGTGATCGGAGCGGGGGTTTCTGGGCTCACTACCGCCATCGTGCTGGCCGAGAGGGGTGTGGCCATCCACATCATCGCCGATGAGCTGCCTGGTCGTACGTCGCTCGCGGCAGGCGCGATGTGGGGGCCGTATCTGGTGGAGCCCAAGGAGAAAGTTGGTCGGTGGAGCCAACGATCTCTGGCCGTTTTCCAGGAGCTTGCTGCTAACCCGGCGACTGGCGTTCGGCTGGTCGGCGGTACGGAAGCATCGCGGCATGAAGACGGGCCGCCCGACTGGGCTGTCTCACTCCCCGGCTTTCAACCGTGCGCGATCGCTGAGTTACCCGCCGGGTTCACTGCTGGCTACCGCGCCACTGTGCCGCTGGTCGACATGCCGGTCTACCTGGGCTACCTCCAACACCGGCTGCGCGACCTCGGCGGAACCTTCGAGCAGCGACGACTCAGCTCGCTGGACGAAGTTCGACCAGTGTCGGCGGTCGTCAACTGCTCGGGGATGGGAGCCCGCTTGCTGGTCTCCGACCCGGAACTGCATCCGATCCGCGGCCAGCACGTCGTCGTCAGCAACCCCGGCCTGACCGAGTTCTTCTCCGAGGACACCGGTGCATCGCCGGATCTCCTATGCATCTATCCACACGGTGACATCGTCGTACTTGGCGGCACAGCGATCGACGATGACAGCGACCTGCATCTGGACGAGGAGGCGGCGTCGGCCATCCTCCGGCGATGCGTGGACGTGGTGCCCCGGTTGGCCGAAGCGCGTGTTCTCGCCCACCGGATCGGGGCCAGACCCACGCGAAGCCGAGTACGAGTCGAAGTCGAGCGCATGGCTGACGGCATGTTGGTGGTGCACAACTATGGACACGGAGGCGCGGGCGTCACGCTGTCCTGGGGGTGCGCAGAGACCGTTCTGAGCCTCCTCATCGATCGATGACAAGCGGACAATCGCCCGGCCTGTGCAGACTTGGCCGCAGGACACCCTGGCAGTAGAAGCTCGCGTGGCCCCAGCGAGATGTGTTCTTTCGACGGGACCTCGTCCGGATCGCGCTTCTGGCCCGTTGACACACTCGTAAAAAGTAACTCTCAGTAGTTATTTTCGAGTGCGTGCGCAGCGCCCAGATGTGGCGTGCGTCTTCCGAGCGCAATCAACTTCACTTGCGAAGTCATCCGTGATGATTCCCGTCTATCGTCCTGTGGGCCGGTACTTAATACCCGGCCCACAGGACGGTTCTTGAAAGACGTAATCTATCTAGCTATGAGATATTCGACTGTTTCTATCGAGAGTTATTCGTTCGCTGCCAAGCGCGGATTATTGTTGCAGCTGCCGTTCCGATTGCTACTATGCTTGCTGCGCCGGGATTCTTGAAGGCCAGTATTACGCAGAAGCCCAGGATGAGAATGAGTGGGAAGATGCCTTGCAACCACCTCTTCACGGTAGAAGCGCGACCTGGGATACCCTGGATCACCTGGGCGTTCGCTTCGTTGGGCTCTACGTACGTTGGTAGCTCTTCGCTGGCGCTGCTATAATTTTCTTCGGGATTCGTTTCGCGATTCTCGTGCGCTTCGTTCAATTGGACTCACTCCACTTGTTTGAGGCAAAAGGAAGCCCCCGGATGCTCTCGACAAAGACACCTCCGGGGGCTTCCACTATAGCCGCTCTCAAGGGCGGGGCGTAGCCACCATATGGGAATGCGGAGCCTGTTCTGCGGGGAATGCGGCAGCGACCTGCATAAACGGCCCGGTAAGGCCTTCAAATTTTCTTGGAGTGGGTCTTTGGTAACCATCGGGCGCACCCATTCGTTGTGATCCTTCCGGGCCGCTTGCGACCCCATGCGAGGCCCTGACCTGCCGGTATGCGAAAATTTCTCTCTCCGGGGCTAGCCGTGGAGTCCGAGGGTGATTGGCCACCCGTTCTCCAGTTCTCCTCCCAGGGCGGCTCCTGTGAGTTTCCGCAGGTCAGGCGGTTGATCGATGGTCCGATATGGAAGATTTGCACCTATTTGGCGACCCGTGATCGAGTCTGGGGCGTGGGGCGAGGCGAGCTTTTGGTGACTCTGTGTATCCATGAGTTTGTTAGGGTGCGGTCGCCTCGGGCAGCGACGTTAGGCCTCGGGGGCAGTGTCTGCTGCGCGTGGTGGGCGTCGTGGTCTGTTCCTACGAGACGCATCAGCCCATGGCAGACAGGGGAGCAGAGCACCGTCGCTGGGGGAGGCGCTCAGGCTGCTCGGGCCTGCCGGCGCGAGGGGGGGTGATCACCGCCGTCGAGTTGCGGCGTGGCTCGGCAGCGGAACTGTGAATGGGACTGTCGGAGCCTGCAGGCGTTGTGGCTGTTGCCGGGCCGCTGGCGGTGGGGCGGCTGGGAGGTTGGCGTCGTGGCGGAGGCGCCAGAGGAGGACGTCGCTCAGGGAGTCGGCTGTGGTGAGTTCGCGGGTGTTCACGGCCCGGTGGAGGAGGGCGAGGGGGTCGTGGCCTGACTGGGCGGCTTCGGTGAGGGTGGCGGCCAGTGCCGGCCAGTTGGGTTCGGCTTGGATGCGGGCGGCCTCCATTGGGAGGACAGCACGGATCGCCCCCGCCGCCTGGTGCTGGGCAGGGGCGAGGAGGGACTGGCCGAGGGCGCGCATCGTGGTGAGGGGTGTCGTGGCTGCGGCTTGATAGGCCGCGCGGAGGTGGGTGGCGGTCTGGCGGGAGGCGGCTGCTTGTTGGGCGTGGCCGCGGGCGGCGTGCCAGTGAGCCGCCATCACGGCGGCCGTCATCAGGATGCTCAGGAGCATGGCCGTCGCCGCGCCGTCCTCGCCCTTGCCGAGAGCTGGGCCGGACTGGATGAGGTCTCGGGCGGCCCTGCGGAGAGCTTGGTTGTGGGAGTTGGCGGCCTGGATGTGGGAGCGGGTGGCGCGTTCGAAGCTGCGTGCCGCCGTTTGGAGTTCGGCGCGGGTGTTGACTGGGCTGGTCTGTGCGAGGGTGTCGAGTACTTCACCTATGCCGACGAGCTGGTCGGCGGCTTCTTCGCTGTCGTCACGGTCCAGTGATCGGAGTGCTTCCGCCGTGGCGGTGGTTCCGGCCCGGCGGGCCTGAGCTGGTTCGGTGGTTCCGTCGGAGGGCGGCGCGGCGTTGGCTGCCAGGCGCTGCCGGATGCGGGGGAGGGACAGGTCGGGGGCGAGCTTCGAGCCGGAGAACCAGACGGGTTTGCCGTCGCGGTTGCGATCACCGGGCAGGGCGACGGTGAAGCCGGTGACGTCGCCGGAGGGGGCCACCCGTTTGGTGATCCGTACGCCCTGTGCGGTGAGACGGCGGAAGAACTCCTCCTCGGTGGAAGCCCCCGCCAGGGCGCGGCGGACGGCGTCGCGGAGTTGGTCCCGGGCGGGGGCGTCCAATCCGCGGCGGTCGGCTTTGCGACGCTCGGCGCTGGTGGCGCGTTTCGCCGCTGTGCCGTCGCCCGCGTGGAGTTCGCGTAGGCCGAAGTCCTTCTCGATGGCTCGGGCTTCGGCCTGGACGGCTTTCCGGTCGAAGTTGCGGCGGGCGGTAAGGCCGTCCTCGCGGACGAGGGTGGCGGCGATGTGGATGTGGTCGGGCGCGTGGCGTACGGCCACCCAGCGACAGGCCTTCGCGTCGCCTTCGGGTGCGATGCCGGCGGCGTGCACGACGCGGTGGGCGACCGCCGACCACTCGGCGTCGGTGAGGGGGCGGTCTTCGGCGGCGGTACGGACGGAGCAGTGCCAGATCGTTGTCTTCGGACGCTGCTCGCGGGGGAGGGATTTGACCGGGAGATCGAGCTGACGCGCGAGCTTTGTGATCGCCTCTCGGCTGGCGGCGGGGCCGGGGTCGGGCGCGAAGCCGTTCCAGGAGGCGACCATGTGCTGGTCGGTGTGCTCGTTGGCCTTGCCGGGACCGTAGAGATATGTGATCAGGCCGTACGTACCGCCGCTGCCCTCCGTGATCTTCGGGATCACCGGTCCGCTACTTCCCCGCCATGGCGGCTGCTGTGCGGTCGACGGCGTCAAGGGCGTCGCGGACGAGTACGAGGACGCGGTCGGCAATGGGGAGGTGCGGGAAAAGCTGGGTGAGGTTGTTGCCGACGGCGGCGAGTTGGCGGTTGGAGTTCATCAGCTCTTCGAGCTGGCGACGCGTGTCGGCGATGGCCGCCCTCGGGTTCTGCGAGCGCGCGGCCACGAGCGCGGCGGCTGCCGCGTACCCGCCGGGCTTTAGACCGCAGGCGCTCGCGGCGGCGGTGAGGTCGGCCCATTCGCTGTCGCTGAAGCAGGGGTGGGTGCGGTTCCGGCGGGCGGTGCGCGATCGCCGGCGGTAATAGCGGCCGATGTCGGCGGTCGGCGTCGTTGGCCATGGTGACTGCTTCGTTCCGGCCGGGGGAAGGGTGGTTACGGCCGAGGCGACGTAGATGACGGCGAGCGCGACACGTTCGAGGAGACGGGCGGCCGGTACGGGGCTCGCAGTACCGCCGGAATTGACGTAGCGGGCGAGGGAGTTGAGTCGGCCGCCGATGGCGTGGAGGTCGGCGTTGGCATCCATGAGGGCTATGAGCCTGTGGCGTTCATCGCTGCGACCGGTGCGCCGGTCGGCACGGGCGAAGGCAATCGCTGCGGCGCTCGTGAAGCCGCCGGGCGTGAGCTCACATGCCCTGGCTGCGGCGGTGATCTCCGTCCATTCGTCGTCGCTGAAGCAGGGGTCGACGCGATGGCGGCGCGGTACGACGAGGCGTCGTCGGTGGTGCGCGATGGTTTCGGCGGGGCTGAAGGTCGCGGAAGCTGTGGCGCACGGCGTGGGCGCCGGGTCGTCGTAGGTCCTGCTCGGCACCCCTGGGCCGAGGGTTGCCGCCGACGCCGACCGCCCCCTGGCGGTGGCTTCGGCCCGGCCCGCCACCCCTGGGGCTGGCAAAACCCCGGGATGACTCATCCCGGGACAACTTGCTCCGCCGAACGGTGGCCCGTCGCGGTGGTCGGCGGACGTCGGTGCAGCGGTCGAGACGGGCTGGTTGGAGGAGGCCGAGCTGTGGCTGGTGGAGGGGGTCGGCATGGCGGACTCCGTGGCTGTGGGCGGCTCCGGGGCGTTGAAACGGTCGGCGGCGGGGTGCTCCGAGGCTGGTTGTGCCTGATCCATGGGGCACCCCGCCGCCTCGTCGGCTCAGCCTCCGGCGGACGGAGGCTGGTCTCGGGCGAGCTGGGCGAGGGCTTGGGCGATGCGGTCGTTGCCGGCGGACAGCCCGGCTGCCTGGATCGCCTCGCGGGCGGCGCCCCGGGTTATCTGGCCGGATTGGCCGTGGGCGCTGGCGATGACGACGGCCAGTTCGTCGATGGAGGCGTCGGCTCGTCGGCCGGGGCGGCCGGTGCTGGTCCGCGCACCTGAACGGCCCGGCCCGGTACGGCTCGTGGGCGCTTTCCGGCCGGAGGTTTCGGCGACCGGGGCCGTCGGAGGTACGGCTGGGCGAGACGTGGTCCGTTCGGCGGCCGGAAGTCCGTCCGGAGCGGGCGGTGTGACGCTCGGCGTTCCGGCCGTCGCCGATTCCGGCCGCTGCGTGCGGCCGTGCCGGGTGACCAGGATGTGGAGGTGGGTGGCGCCGCCCAGGGCCATCGGGGCGATCGTCGAGAGGACGGCGACGGTGTTGTTGCCCAGTACCAGGACGTGAGTGCCGGGGGAGTTGAGCCGTACCGAGTGGAGGGAGTTGGCCCACAGGCTGGCGGCGGTGGCGGCGCCGAAGAGGGTCCAGGCGTACAGGCGGGCGCTTCGGGGAGCGTCGCGGAGCAGCAGGATCGCGCGGACGCCGTACGCGATGAAGCCGTCGATCACGATGGGGAAGAGGTAGCTCAGGTCGGGGCGGACGTGGGTGGCCAGGGCGACCTGGCGCAGCGAGTCGAAGGACAGCACGCATCCGCAGGCGCCGAGCAGGAGGATCACGAGGCGGTCGAAGGGGAGCGACCGGTGGCGCGGCCGGTCCGGTATCGGCGCGGGGCGCTCGGGCTCGGGCGGGGTGGACGTGGGCATACGGAACTCCAGGCGCGGCGGTGGGCGGCGCGGCGCGCGCGTCAGCGCGGGCAGGCGGCATCACCCGGTGGGTCGGGGGAGGTGCGCGCGTCAGGACGGGGACGGGCGCGGAGCGGCGTCAGCCGCGAAAGTCGAGGTCAGGCTCTCGCGCCGGCCAGCCGACGCGGGTGACGGTCGCTGAGGGCGGCGCGGACCAGGGCGCGGCCTCGAGCGGCGGTACGGGCGCGCTCGTCGACGACGTCGGGCGGTGCGGCGTCCGCGCCTGCGCAGGTGCGGCAGATGCCCTCGTACGGAGTCGGGCGTGCACATGCCGGGCACTCGTACCGGCGAGGCCGCGACGATACGGCGGCCGGTTCGACGGCCGGGGGGAGCTTGCGGGTCAGACGGTCGCGCAGGAGGGCAGACGCGCTGTGGACCCGTTCGGGCAGGCCGCCCAGCAGGGCGAAGCCGAGATCACGCGGACCCAGGCCACGCTCCAGCCAGGGCTCCACCAGCGGTGCGAGCGTCATGACCTCTGCCGCGCCGAGGCGTAGGCGGGGCTCAGCCGAGGTCACCGTGTGGAGCACCGCTGCCGCCTCGGCGAGTGCCGGGCTTAGGGGTGCGGGCGTGCTCTCCCGCCGCCCGCCCAAGGCCACCCGCTGGGCGGGGAGGGTGGGTTCTTTCCCACGGTCCTTTACGGGGTGGGCGTCACGCGTGCCGTCGGCCGGTCGACCGGAGCCCGGGAGTACGGCACCCGGCACCACCTGGGCGGTCGCGTACGCGGTGTGCGGGGTGTCGTACACGTGACTTTCGCTGACGAAAGTGCCGTCCGGGCGGCGCACCCGCTCGACGCGGTAGTACCCGGCTGCCGTCAGCTCGCGCAGGGCCTTCGCCACGGTGAGGCGGCCCTGGGGGCTTGTGTCGGCCATGTGGCGGCCGTCCTCGCGCCAGCCATCGGGACGGGAGAGGAGGTCGGCCAGCAGGCCGCGGGCGGTGTAGGACAGCCGCCGGTCCTGCAGCAACGCGTTGGGCAGGACCGTGAAGCCGCGCGCATGGCGGCTACGATGAATCTGCATGGGGAGCTTGGACTCCTTGTGCCGGACCCCGGAGCGTTGGCGCGCTGCCGGGGTCACCCTATTGAGTTCGTCGGTGACAGAACGTACCACGCGGTTCGCCCAAGATCGACTGCTCTTGGGCGACTTGCGATCAGGCGGAACGTTCCTCCCGAGGGCGGGGACGCCGACGCTGGCGTGAAACGAGTGCACGGCGCCTCCCTCTGTCAGCGGTCCGAGCTGAGCCCGGCGGTGGGAGCGGACGGTACACCCTTTTCCCGGATGTGCCCGCGACGGGCGATTCCCGTATGGTCCTGGCGCCGCGGGGGTTCACGGCCCGGCGGGTCAATCCGTGGTGAAGGGCGCGTAACCCACCGGCAGCTCGCTGACCTGCAGATCTGAGAAGACCAGGGTGAGACGGTGGGCGTTGGTCTCGATACGGACCTCGTGGAAGTCAATCCCGATGTCTTGCGTCCAACGACGTGCGGTCTCGGACTCGGAGAGGACGGTGGCGCCCGGGTAGAGGGCGTGCCACTTCACGCCCCAGACGTATCCATCGAGGTCGACGCCTTTCTCGTGGTCGATGAGGCGCTCGTCCAGCGAGATCCGCCAGACGTCGGGCCGCACCGTGGTCTCACACCGGGCCTCGACGCAGTACCTGAAGAGGTATCGGAGGTGGGCCGGCTCGATGCCGGTGCTGGGAGCCGCCGTCGCGTAAACGATCACCTCGTAGTCGCGCATGTAGCTGGTGAAGCCGTGGTGCACGACGGCCGTGTCGAAGGCGTCGTCCAGCAGCTGTTCGAGGAGCACGGGATCCATGTCGCTGTTCTACTGCACGTGATCCCGTCCTCCCGGGGCGCGTCCGGGATTCCGTGCTACCGTCCCGCCACGACCGCCCGACCAGGGAAAAGTCGCACCCGAATCCACTTCCCCACCGCGGTGACGGCGAGGTACAACAGCACCTCCGCCAACTGACCGCCGCGACCGACCAGCCGAGAGAGGAGGGCTCATGCATTCGCCAGTCGCGCGCCGCTGGGCCCTCAACCGGTCTCGTAGAGCGATGCGCTGACGCGTCGTCAGCCTGAGTAGTCACCCGGTCCAACTGCGCCGCGCCGACGCGTCCAGTCGCCGGGGCCAACGGCACGCATCCGCACGCCCTTACGAGGACCTACCATGCCTCCTCCCGATCCCGTCAATCTGCCCGTCCTCTACCGGCCCGCCCAGATCGCCGACGTCCTCGGCTGCTCGGAGTGGTGGGTCAAGGAGCAGGCCCGGCGGCGCCGGGTTCCGTTCACCCGGCTCGGCGGCAGCTACCGCTTCACCGCCGGCCACCTCGCGGAGATCATCCGCATCTTCGAGGAACGGCCGCTCGCCCCGCCCGAGGCCAGCACCTTTCCGTCCGCCAGGTCGGCGCACCGGCCGGCCCGCGCCGCACCGGTCGCGGCCGAGCCTCGGCTCCATGCCCGGCCGCCACGACGCCGCAGGACATCCACAGGACCTACGACCACCACTCCGGAAGGAGCCAGACATGGGATACGGCGAGAAGCGTGGCGACTACTGGCGCGCCCGCTACAAGATCGCACCCGGCAAGTACCGCACCCTCGCCGACGCTAACGGCGAGCTGCTGCGCTTCCGCACCAAACGCGCTGCCGAGCAGGCCGCCAACGAGGAAGAGGCGAAGGTACGCGGCGGACGGTGGCATGATCCGGCGGCGGCGCGGATCACCTTCGGGGAGTACGCCAACCGCTGGTTCACCCTGCAGGACCTGGCTCTCTCCACCATGCAGAACTACCGGCGGCACATCGAGGAGCACCTGCTGCCGTACTTCAACGACCTTGAGGTCGGCGAGATCAACCGGCACCACGTCGAGCAGTGGGAGCGGCAGGAGCGAGGACGGGGATACGCGCCAGCCACGTTGAAGACCTGGCGCAGCACCCTGCACCTGATCCTCGGTGACGCCGTGGACGACGGGCTGCGCGAGACGAACCCCGCCGCCCGGCGCAGGGGACGCGGCAAGCGTGCTGGGCGGTCGCGCAACCGCGGGCCGGAGAAGGTGATCACGGACGCGCTCGGCATCCTGCTCATCGCCGAGCGCGCTGCGCTGCTCACTGGACGGGACGACGAGTTCGTCGCCGTCGTCACCAAGGGCTACACCGGCGTCCGGTGGGGCGAACTCATGGGCCTGGAGACGCAGTTCATACGGCCCGGCTCCCTCCGTGTCGAGTGGCAGCTCTACGAGCTGGACGGCGGCGAGTTCCACCGGTGCCCGCCCAAGGACGACTCCTACCGGACCATCGACACCCCGACTTCCTTACGGGACTGCTCGCGAGGCATGTCGCCGCCAAACGGCCGGAGCTCTGCCGCTGCCACGGACTCCGGTACGCCTTCAACGGCTACAGCGCCGCCAACGGAGCCGCTCGCCGACCCGGCGCGAAGATCGTCGACGTCGCCCGCAAGGCCGGAGTCTCCGCCGGGACCGTCTCCAACGTCCTCAACTGGCCCGACAGTGTTTCGGAGGACAGGCGGCTCCGCGTGGAGGCCGCTATCGCCGAGCTGGGGTACGTCCGCAACGCCAGCTCAGGCGAACTCGCGCCCCACTGGCGGCGCAGCGGCTTCGCCTCGTGGCTCTTCTATCCGGCCACCACCGGCTCGTACCCGACCCGGGCTCCTCGCGACGCCCACCCCGTGCCGCTGCTCGCCGATCCCTGGCCGGGCATCCCCGCCCGAGGGAGGGGCGCCGCCAACCGGGCCCAGTCATGCTGGGTCCCGATCGCACCCGGCCTCACACCCCACGGCCTCCGGCACACCCACCGGACGATCATGGAGGAAGCCGGCACCCCGCCCAAACTCATGGACGAACGCCTCGGCCACGAGGACGGCTCCGTCCAGGCCCGCTACTCCCAAGTCACCCCGCGCATGCGCGCCCGCCTCATGGACGCGCTCACCGAGCAGTGGGAGGAGGCACTCGACATACGCCGCGCAATGAATCCCGGCTCCCCGGTCGCGGCGCTCGACGCGCTCCTCAGATCGGGAGAAAGACCAGGCCGGAAGGCGGAAGAAGAGAGCCCCCGACCAAGATCTTCTCCCAATATTCTCCCAAGACCCCCTCGGAACGCCGTGAGGGGCGGTCTTCCTGATCGGAAGACCGCCCCTCACCTGCTGTTTCACCAGTCGGGGTGGCGGGATTTGAACCCACGGCCTCTTCGTCCCGAACGAAGCGCGCTACCAAGCTGCGCCACACCCCGGTGCAACGGGGTTTACTTTAGCGGACCGGGGGCCGGAGGCGAAATCCGGTTTCGGGGGGG
>JAJSZB010000319.1:0-8208 GCA_050613715.1 Streptomyces sp. IBSBF 3018 | reverse complement strand
CGGTCGGGGTGTCCGACCGCGCGGCCCTGGTGCTGGAGCGGCGACCGTGATGGGGCGCCGGCGTCAGCCGGTGTAGGTGCCGGTCTTCACCGCGGCCCAGGCGCCGTTCTTGACCTGGTAGACGGTGAGCTGCTTGTTGGTGGTGTCACCGAACTCGTCGAACGAGATGTGGCCGGAGATGCCCTCGAAGTCGGACTTCTGGACCTGCTCGACGACCTGGCTGCGGGCGTCGGTCGGCAGCTTGCCGCCGTTGGCGGCCATCACGGCCTTGACGGCGTTGATGATCGCGGTGGCCGCGTCGTAGGAGTAGGTGCCGTAGGTGCCGTAGTCGCCGGGGTAGCCCTTGGACTTGTAGGTGCTGATGAAGTCCTTCGCGGCCGGCAGGGTGGTGGCCGGGACGCCGACGGAGGTGGCCAGGTCGCCCTCGGCGGCCTTGCCCGCGGTCTTGATGTAGGTGTCGGAGAACATGCCGTCGCCGCCCATCAGCGGGATGTTGACGCCGGCCGCCTTGAGCTGCTTGGTGATGAGCTCGGACTCGTCGTACTGGCCGCCGTAGTAGAGCATGTCGGCGTGCGAGTTCTTGATCTTGGTGACCAGGGTCGAGTAGTCGGTGTCGCCGGTGTTGACGTGGTCGGAGCCGGCGATCTTGCCGCCGAGCGCGGCGAACTTCTGGTGGAAGATGCCGGCGAGGCCGGCGCCGTAGGTCTGCTTGTCGTCGACGACGAAGGCGTTCTTCTTCTTGAGCGTGTTGTACGCGTAGTCCGCCGCGAAGCCGCCCTGGTTGGCGTCGGTGGTGGCGGTGCGGAAGTAGGTCTTGAAGGGGCGGACCTTCTTGCCGGTCGCCCAGTCCTTGCCCTGGGTGAGGGTGGGGTTGGTGTTGGCGGGCGAGATCTCGACCATGTTGGCGGAGGCGAACACCTGCTGCATCGACTGGGCGACGCCGGAGTTCAGCGGGCCGACGGCGCCGATGACGTCGCTCTCCTGGACCAGCGCGGTGGCGTTCTGCTGGCCGGTGGCGGGCAGCGCCTTGTCGTCGAGGGCCTTGACCGCGAAGGTGACGCCCGGGACGAGGTTCTTGGCGTTGGCGTCGTCCACGGCGATCTTCGTGCCGTACTGCAGGCCGAGACCGGTGGAGGAGTTCTGGCCGGTGAGGGGAGCGTCGACGCCGATCACGACCGTCGTCTTGGCACCACCGGTGTCGCTGCCGCCGCTCTTCTTGCTGTCGTCGCTGCGCGACCCGCAGGCGGTGAGGGTGAGAGCTCCGGTGGTGAGCACGGAGGTCAGAATCAGCAAGGAACGCTTTCGCACGATCAGTCCTTTCCCTGGCGCGGCCGTCTCTGCTGAGAGGCCGAGTCGCGCGCTGGCAGCCGAACTGACAAATCCGGTGGCGCGGTGACTGGCCGTGACTCTAGGCGCGGTTTGGGGGGTAAGGCAGAGGTGTGGGCGAGAGTGTGACTGTCTTGTTATGCCGATCGGAAACTCTTGAGGTTCCGCTGAGGTTGTCTGCGGGGTTTGGGCGCTTTGCGCAGCCGTCCACATGATGAGAACGCGCACTTCCGACAGTGCGCGCGGGCCCTTGGGACGACCGGGCCGGGCCATCCGCCGGATGAGACGGCGGAGGGTGGAAATCCGCTGCCTGTCCGTACCCGGACGGTGGAACGTGCGAACCGGGCAACGGCCGTGGCCGGTTCCTTTGAATTATTGCGTTTGCGTTACGCAGGGTTATTCGGCGCCCGGCGTCTTTACCCAAACAAGACCCCCGCCCGGCAACCGCCGGGCGGGGGTGTGGTGGTTCGACAGGACCAAAAATGCGAATGCCCGTTACGAACGCGGGCGCGGCGAGTCGTCCTCGCCGATGCGGTGGACCCGCACCATGTTGGTGGTACCGGGCATTCCGGGCGGCGAGCCGGCGGTGATGACGACGGTGTCGCCCTTCTTGCAGCGGCCGATCCGCAGCAACTCCTCGTCGACCTGCTGGACCATCTCGTCGGTGGTCTGCACGGTCGGGCCGAGGAAGGTCTCCACGCCCCAGGTCAGGGTGAGCTGGGAGCGGGTGGACTGCTCGGGGGTGAAGGCGAGCACCGGGATCGGCGAGCGGTAGCGGGAGAGCCGGCGCACGGTGTCGCCGGACTGGGTGAAGGCCACCAGGAAGCGGGCGCCGAGGAAGTCGCCCATCTCGGCGGCGGCGCGGGCCACCGCGCCGCCCTGGGTGCGGGGCTTGTTGCTCTCGGTCAGCGGCGGCAGCCCGGCGGCGAGGATGTCGGTCTCGGCGGCGGACACGATCCGCGACATCACCTTGACGGTCTCGATGGGGTACTTGCCGACGCTGGTCTCGCCGGAGAGCATCACCGCGTCGGTGCCGTCGATGACCGCGTTGGCCACGTCGCTGGCCTCGGCGCGGGTCGGCCGGGAGTTGTCGATCATCGAGTCCAGCATCTGGGTGGCGACGATGACCGGCTTGGCGTTGCGCCGGGCGAGCTTGACCGCGCGCTTCTGCACCAGCGGCACCGCCTCCAGCGGCATCTCCACGCCGAGGTCGCCGCGGGCGACCATGATCCCGTCGAAGGCGTCGACGATCTCGTCGAGGTTCTCCACCGCCTGCGGCTTCTCGATCTTGGCGATGACCGGGACCCGGCGCCCCTCCTCGGCCATGATCCGCAGCACGTCGTCCACGTCCCGCCCGCTGCGCACGAAGGACAGCGCGATCACGTCGGCGCCGGTGCGCAGCGCCCAGCGCAGGTCGCGTACGTCCTTGTCGGACAGGGCGGGCACCGATACGGCCACACCGGGCAGGTTGAGGCCCTTGTGGTCGGAGATCATGCCGCCCTCGATGCACATGGTGTGCACCCGCGGCCCCTCGACGTCGGTGACCTCCAGGGTGACCCGGCCGTCGTCGACCAGGATGCGCTCGCCCCGGGCGACGTCGGCGGCCAGTCCCTTGTACGTGGTGCCGCAGATCTGCTGGTCGCCCTCGATGTCGTCGACGGTGATGGTGAACTCGTCGCCGCGTTCAAGGAGTACCGGACCCTCGGCGAAGCGGCCGAGCCTGATCTTCGGGCCCTGAAGGTCGGCGAGCACGCCCACGCTGCGGCCGGTCTCGTCGGCCGCCTTGCGGACCCGTCGGTAGCGGTCCTCGTGCTCGGCGTAGGAGCCGTGGCTCAGGTTCAGGCGTGCCACGTCCATGCCGGCCTCGACCAGTGCCTTGATCTGGTCGTACGACTCGGTGGCGGGGCCCAGGGTGCAGACAATTTTGGCTCGGCGCATGTGTCGAGCGTATGACCTACTCGTTGGTAGGTGACTCGACGACGGCAACTGTCCAACGACGTCTGGATTAAAGGTTGTTGACAAGTGTCGAACTGTGCAGGGGTCCGCTCCGATGAGCGCGTCACTCGCGGGAAACCCGCCCGTCACGTGCGGGGGGTGTCGCCGGAGCGGGGCCGTGGTCCAGAATCTACGCGCGTCGCCGAGCAGGCGGCGAGGACGCCGGACCGGCGCGCCGCGCGGGGACCGACCGCACCACGAGGAGAACAGATGCCGCTCAACCGCAGGGACTTCATCAACCGCTCGGCCGCCACCGGCGCGGGCGTCGCGCTCGCCGGGGCGGCCGGCGCGGTGGCGGCGCCCGGCGCCCAGGCGGCCGAGGAGCACGGCGGGGGCCCCGGCCGCGGCCCCAGGACCTTCTCGCTGCGCGTGCTGGGCACCACCGACCTGCACGGGCACGCGCTGAACTGGGACTACTTCACCGACGCCGAGTACGACGACGCGACCCACAACGACGTGGGCCTGGCCAAGGTCGCCACGCTGGTGGAGGCCGCGCGCGCGGAGAAGGGCCACGACCGCACCCTGCTGATCGACGCCGGCGACATCATCCAGGGCACCCAGCTGTCGTACTACTACGCCCGCGTCGAGCCGATCACCGGCGCCCGCAGGGGCCCGCGGCACCCGATGGCGCTGGCCATGAACCACATGCGCTACGACGCGGCGGCGCTGGGCAACCACGAGTTCAACTACGGCATCCCGCTGCTGCGCGCCTTCCAGGAGCAGTGCGACTTCCCGCTGCTGGCCGCCAACGCGGTCGACGCCACCACCTTGAAGCCGGCCTTCCCGCCGTACCTGGTCAAGGTGCTGCGGGTGCCCGGCCACCCGCCGGTCAAGGTGGGCGTGCTGGGCCTGACCAACCCCGGCATCGCGGTGTGGGACAAGGCCAACGTGCAGGGGAAGATGGCCTTCCCCGGCCTGGTCGAGCAGGCGAGGACGTATGTGCCGAAGCTGCGCGCGCTCGGCTGCGACGTCGTGATCTGCACCGACCACTCGGGGCTCGACGGCAGCACCTCCTACGGCGACGCGGTCCCCTACCCGGAGAACGCCTCGTCGCTGGTGGCCGCGCAGGTGCCCGGCATCGACGCGATCCTCGTCGGCCACACCCACGTCGAGCGCCCGCAGACGCTGGTGGTCAACGAGCAGACCGGCCGGACCGTGGTGCTCTCCGAGCCGCTGATGTGGGGCATGCGGCTGAGCGTGTTCGACATCGACCTGGTGCACGAGCGGGGCCACTGGCAGGTCGCCTCGGTGACCGCAGAGGTGCGCAACGCCAACACCGTCGAGGAGGACCCGGTGGTGGCGAAGCTGGTGCGCGCCGAGCACGAGAAGGTGGTGGCGTACGTCAACCAGGTCGTGGGCACCTGCACCACGGCGATGTCCGCCGCGCAGTCCACGTACAAGGACACCCCGATCATCGACTTCATCAACCTGGTGCAGTCCGACACGGTGAAGGCGGCGCTGGCCGGCACCCAGTACGCCGGCCTGCCGGTGCTCTCCGAGGCGTCGCCGTTCTCCCGCACCGCGGCCATCCCGGCCGGGCAGGTCAGCCTGCGCGACGTGGCGGGCCTGTACGTCTACGAGAACACCCTGGACGCCAAGATCCTCACCGGCGCGCAGGTCAAGGACTACCTGGAGTGGTCGGCGCGGTACTTCGTGCAGACCGCGCCGGACGCGCCCGTCGACCCGGCGAAGCTGACCAACGCGAACAACACCCCCGACTACAGCTACGACGTGCTCAGCGGGGTGTCGTACGACATCGACATCGCGCAGCCGGCCGGCTCGCGCATCGTGAACCTCACCCACGACGGCAAGCCCGTCGACCCGGCGGCGCAGTTCGTCCTGGCGGTCAACAACTACCGGTCGAGCGGCGGCAGCAACTACCCGCACGTGGCGGCCGCGCAGTCGGTGTGGTCGAACTCCGACGAGATCCGCAACACGATCATCGCCTGGGTGCAGGCGCACGGCACGATCGACCCGTCGACGTTCGGCGGCGACGAGTGGCGGCTCACCCGTGCCGGGGTGCCGCTGTTCCAGTAGCCGTCGCGGACGGGCGGGCGCCCGCGACGGGCGGGCCGGCCAGGCCGAAGGTGGTGAACGCGGTCCTGGCCGGCAGCGGGTAGTGCTCGTCGCCGGTCAGCAGCGCGGTCAGGTCGTTGAGGATCACCGCCGAGCGCCAGGCGGCGAGCCCGAGGTCGGGGGCGCCGACGCCGTGGGTGTGCCGCTCGGCGTTCTGCACGTAGATCCGGCCGGTGACGCGGCGGTCCAGCTCCAGCCGGTACCGCGCGTCGACGGCCGGCCGCCCGGCGGCGTCGGTGCGCAGGAACGGCTCCAGCGGCTCCAGCAGCCGGTCCAGCGGGCGCTCCCGGTAGCCGGTGGCCAGCACCGCGGCGCCGGTCACCAGCCGGGTGCGGGTGCCCTGTTCGACGTGCTCCAGGTGGAGTTCGACGCCCTGGGCGCCGAGCCGGCCCGCGGTGCGCACCACGACGCCCGGGGTGAGCACCGCGTCCGGCCAGCCGCCGTCCAGGGTGCGCCGGTACAGCTCGTCGTGGATCGCGGCCATCGTCTCGGCGTCGATGCCCTTGTGCAACTGCCACTGCCGCGGCACCAGTTCGTCGCGCACCTGCTCGGGCAGGCCGTGGAAGTAGCGGGTGTAGTCGGCGGTGAAGTGCTCCAGGCCCAGCTTGCTGTACTCCATCGGCGCGAAGGCCGGGGTGCGGGCCAGCCAGGTGAGCCGCTCGCGGCCGGGCGGGCGGTTCCTGAGCAGGTCGAGGAAGACCTCGGCGCCGGACTGGCCGGAGCCGATCACCGTGACGTGGTCGGCGGCCAGCAGCCGGGCGCGCTCCTGCACATAGCGCGAGGAGTGCACCACCGGCACCGTCGGCGCCTCGGCGAGCGGGCGCAGCGGACCGGGCACGTACGGCTCGGTGCCGACGCCGATCACCAGGTGCCGGGCGTGGGTGCGGGCCAGCGCCTCGGCCTCGCCGTGCGCGTCCAGCTGGGTGTGGTCGACCTCGAAGCGGCCGCGGCCGGCGTCCCAGCGCACGGTGTCGACCTGCTGCCCGAAGCAGGTGCTCGGCAGCGACCGCGCGACCCAGCGGCAGTACGCGTCGTACTCCGCGCGGTGCACGTGGAAGCGCTCGGCGAAGTAGAACGGGAAGAGCCGCTCGCGGGTCTTGAGGTAGTTCAGGAACGACCAGGGGCTGGCCGGGTCGACCAGAGTCACCAGGTCGGCCAGGAACGGCACTTGCAGGGTGGCGCCCTCGATCAGCAGCCCCGGGTGCCAGGAGAAGCCGGGCCGCTGGTCGTAGAAGGCGGCGGTGAGCCCCGGGACACGGTCGGCGAGCGCGGCGAGCGAGAGGTTGAACGGGCCGATGCCGATGCCGAGCAGGTCGAACGCCTCGGGGTCGGGGGCGGCGGGGTCCCGGTCTGCGGTCATGGTGCGGTGGTGCCTTCCGTGTCCGGTGCGGTGAGCCGTACGAGCGCGTCGAGGTCGTCGGGGCGCAGGTAGGGGTTGAGCAGGGTGGCCTTCAGCCACAGCCGGCCGCCGGCGCGGGCCCGGCCGAGCACCGCGCGCCCCTCGCGCACCAGGCGCCGGCGCAGCTCGGCGACCTGCTCGTCGTCGGCGCCGGCCGGGCGGAACAGCACGGTGGAGATGACCGGCGGGGCGTGCAGGGTGAGCCCGGGGTGGCGGTCGATCCGCCCGGCGAGGTCGGCGGCGAGGTCGCAGACCGCGTCGACCAGCGTGGCCATGCCCTCGCGGCCCAGCGCGCGCAGCGTGACCGCGACCTTCAGCACGTCGGGGCGGCGACTGGTGCGCAGCGACCGGCCGAGCAGGTCGGGCAGCCCGGCCTCGGTGTCGTCGGCGGCGTTGAGGTACTCGGCGCGGTGCTCCAGCGGGCGCAGCGCGGCGCGGTCGGGCACCGCGAGCAGGCCCGCGGCGACCGGCTGCCAGCCCAGCTTGTGCAGGTCGAGGGAGACCGACACCGCGGACTGCAGGCCGTCGAGCTTGGCGGCCTCGCGCCGGCTGAACAGCAGCGGGCCGCCGTACGCGGCGTCCACGTGCAGGTCGGCGCCGTGCCGCGCGACGGCCTGGGCGATCCGCGGCAGCGGGTCGATCGCGCCGGTGTCGGTGGTGCCGGCGGTCGCCACCAGCAGCGGGCGGCCGGGCAGTTCGTCCAGCGCGGCGTCCACGGCGGCCGGGTCGAGGACGCCGGCGGGGGTGTCCAGCACGACCGGCCGGGGCAGGCCGAGCAGCCAGGCGGAGCGCTGCACGCTGTGGTGGGCGTTGGCGCCGCAGACGGTCTGCACGCGCGGGCCGCCGGCCGCGCGCTCCCTGGCCAGCAGCAGGGCGAGCTGGTTGGACTCGGTGCCGCCGGTGGTGACCAGCGCGTCGGGCGCGGGCAGGTCGGGGTAGACCAGGCCGGCCAGCGCGGCGGTCATCCGCGCCTCCAGCTCGCTCGCGGCGGGCGCCTGGTCCCAGGAGTCCAGCGACTGGTTCAGCGCGGAGGCCGCCAGGTCCGCGGCGGCGGCGACCGCGAGCGGCGGGCAGTGCAGATGGGCGGCGACGTGCGGCTCCGCGGGGTCGGCCGCGCCGGCGGCCAGGGCGTGCACCAGGGTGGCCAGGGCCTCGTGCTCGCCCGTGCCGGTGTGCGGCAGTACGTCCCCGAGGGCGGCCTCCAGGCGGGCGGCGACCTCCTGCGGGCCGCCCGGCGCCAGCGCGCCGGCCCGGGCGTGGGCGCCCTCGGCGAGGGCGGCGCACACCGTCTCCACGAGCGGACGCAGCTCCTGTGCGCCGTGGCGTCCACCGGCGAGTCCGGGCATGGCGTGACCTCCCGTCGCCCCCACCCGGGGGTCCCTCCCCCTCAACGAGCCCGCGTCGCCTTGGGC
>JAJSZB010000318.1:0-8228 GCA_050613715.1 Streptomyces sp. IBSBF 3018 | reverse complement strand
GGCGGACGCGGGCCTGGGCGACGCGCGGCCGGGCGCGGGTCCGGGGTGCGGGGCTCCGGGCGACGCGCGGCCGGCAGCCGCAGGCCGCGCTCAGTCGAAGTGCGCCACCAGCAGGACCAGGTCCTCCGCGCCGTCCGTCGCGTCGAGGCCGTCCGGCAGCACCGCGTCGACCACGTGGTCGGCCAGCCGCTCCGGGTCCTCGCGGACCGCGCGCGGCGCTCCCTGGGCCGCCGCGTGCAGCTTGGCGAACGCGCGGTCCGTGGACTCCCCGGTACGGTGCAGCAGCCCGTCGGTGTAGAGCAGCAGGTTCTCGCCGGGCCGCGCGGTCAGCTCCACGCTGGGCGCCTCCCAGCAGCTCAGCATGTTCAGCGGCGCGGACAGCGACGTCTCGACGTACTCGCAGCGCCGGTCGCCGACCAGCAGCGGCGGGCAGTGGCCCGCCCCGGCGAGCGTCACCTTCCGGCCGCGGTCGCCGCCGCCTGCGCCTACGCCGCCCGTGCTCACGCCGCCCAGGCCCGGGGCGCCCAGGCCGGTGCCGCCGCTTCCGCCGCCCGCCGCGGGCGCCGAGGTGTACGCGAACAGCGCCGTGGCCGCGCGGGCCGGCTCGGTGAGCCGCAGCAGCAGTTCCAGATCGGAGAGCACCGCGACCGGGTCCTCGCCCTCCATCACCGCGTACGCCCGCAGCGACGCGCGCAGCCGGCCCATCGCGGCCACCGCGCCGGGCCCCGCGCCGGTGACCCCGCCGACCGCGAGGCCGAGCGCGCCCTCGGGCAGCGGCAGCGCGTCGAACCAGTCGCCGCCGCCGCGCGGTCCCGTCGCGTGCCGCACCGCCATCCGCACGCCCGGCACCCGCGGCAGCCGGGCCGGCAGCAGTTCGGCGGTGAGGGCCGCGGCATCGCGCTCGGCGCGGGCCAGGCCCAGGCAGCGGGCCAGGTGCTCGGCGGCGTGCCGCAGATAGAGCCCGACCAGCCGGCGCCGGGCCTCGGTCGGCTCGGCCGGCTCGTCGTAGAACCACACCGCGCTGCCGAGCCGGCCGTCGGCCTCCGAGGCGAGCCGCAGCGCGTAGGCCGCGCCGATGCCGAGCTGGGCGGCGACCTCGCGGTGCCGGGCGCCGAGCGCGGCGTCGTGGAGCAGGTCGCGGTGCACGGTCTCGCAGGCCGCGCCGTCCCCGGTCCCGGCCACGCCCGTACCGTCCGCCTCCGTAGCGTCCGCACGGACCGGTCCGCCCGCGCCGTCCCCGGTCCCGGCGTCGTAGCGGACCGTCTCCAGCGCGCCGAGGTCGTAGTGGCGCAGGCCGAGGCCGACGGTCAGGTCGGGGCCGAGGCCGTCGGCCGGGGCGAGCGTGATCGCGCCGCGGTGCGCGCCGACCAGCGTCGCGCCGGCCTGCAGCACCTCGTGCAGCGCGTCGTCGAGGACGGAGGTACGGACCAGCCGCTCGGTCAGCTCGTGCAGCAGCGACAGGTCGCAGACCCAGGAGGCGAGCCGGTCCTGCACGGCCGGTGCGAGCGCGGCGCCGCTGCCCGTTTCGCTCGCGACGGGGAAACCGGGCGGCGCGGAATGGGCGGAAGGAGTGAGGGAAGTGGAAGGAGCGGACGCAGAAAGGGGAGAGGCGGGGGAGGTTCCGGAGCACGGGGGCCGGGGAGCCGCGCCCGGCGTTCCCTCCGCGGGACCCGGAATTGCCGTGGCGTCCGGCGGGGTTGAACCCTCCGGAGCGGCGCTCGCGGCGACGGCCGCGACCGCGGGTGCCGCACCCGAACCGCAGGTCGGCGGCGTGGGCGCGCCGACGGACCCGGCGGCCGGCCCGGACGACCCGGAGACCGGTGCCGCCTGTGCGGCGTCAGTTTCCGCCTGCACGGGAGGAGGCGGCTCTGTTCCGGCCACTTTTCTGAGGTGGGCGGGAGTCATGGCCGGGAACTTCCGGCCAGCGACCGGCGAGTGGGGCAATCAGCGCTTTTCGTCCGCAGTGAGCGGAGCATCTGCATGAATAGCATCGCAAACCCCCATGTCGTGCTGCGCCGCTACCAAGGAACCCACTTCTACACGCACGACCGTGGGGTGTCCAGGATTGTCCCGGTACCGGAAAAGGTGTCGGAGTCTTGCGGCATCCGGTGCCGACCCCGTACGTTGGCCGAAAAGCGATACCCCCGCTTCATGCGCGCTGTCGACTGATCCCAGCCAACAGCGCGTCATATTGCGGGTGATGGGTAGGAACCCGGAGTCCGGTTGCAGCGTCGTAGTACGTGAACAGGTGACGGCCGACCCAGCGCCGAGTGGTGAGGGGTGCTGCGCCCGCAGGAGCCGTGTACATGGTTCCTGACCAGGGCCTGAGTGCAACGAGCGCCACACGAGCGCCACCCTCCGCCATGTTCCACGCTCGGCTGGCAGCGTGATGTGCTGCCTCGTATGCGGTGTGCTCCACAGTTACGTTGTGTCATGGGCAGATCCCTGGGCGTTAACGGAAAGGAACGAGCGCTGATGCGCGAGATCCTCGGAAGGCGACGCAAGATCTCAGGCCGGCGGAAGGCGCGCACCGCGGTGCGGGACGCCGCGCTGGCGTATGCCGGTCAGTGGAATTGGCGCGTGGTGCCGGGCATCGGGTTCGACTCCCGGCGCATCGGCCGACGCCCGTTGTCCGTGCGCGGCGGACTCTCCGCTCTCTCCGGGCAGTCCGCGCGGCAGCCCGGCGGCCCGGCCCGCGAACAGACGCCGGCGTGCGCGTGTCCGCGTCCCAACTGCCCGGTGCCGGGCGCCCATCCGCTCGATCCGGGCCTGCTCGCCGCGACCCGCGACCCGCGGATGGTCGGCTGGTGGTGGTCCCGTACGCCGGACGCGCCGATCGTGCTGGCCACCGGCGACGGCGTGTCCGCGGCCAGCCTGCCGGCGGTGGCGGGCGAGCGCGCGCTGTCGGTGATCGAACACCTCGGCATCCGGCTCGGCCCGGTCATCGCCACGCCGACCCGCTATGTCTTCCTGGTCGCGCCCTACTCCCTGGACGAGCTGGGCGAACTCCTCGACAGCCAGGAGTGGGTGCCCACCTCGCTGCGCTACCACGGCGACGGCGGCTATGTGCCGCTGCCGCCCTCCGGCCCGGCCGGCGGCGCGGAGGACGCGCCGGGGGCGCCGGGCGAGCCGTACTGGGTGCGCGAGCCGATGCCGTCGGAGGACGGCGTGGGCGGCGCGGCGGACGGAGAGGGCGCGGAGGGCTCGGGGGCTGCCGGGGGCGCGGTGGTCCGCGCGGGCGGCGTCGACGGCGACGGGCTGCCGTGGCTGCCGCGGATCGGCACGCTCGTCGACGCGCTGGTCCGGGCGGGCCGCACCGCGCCGGACATCGACCGGCTGCGCTACTGAGTCGGCTTCGCGTTCCGATCCTCCCCGTTCCCCCTTTCTCTTCCGCTTCTCCTGCTCTTCCTGCTTTTCCTGCTCTGCCTGGCTCTCCTGTTCCACGCCTGACCGCCGCCGGGGCCTCGCCGCCTCCGGCGGCTTTCGGCTGTCCGGGCCGGAATCGCTCGGGTCGGCCGGGTCGACCGGGGTCGCTCGGGTCGGCCGGGGGCGATCGGGCTGTCCGGCCGTTCGGCCACCTCCGCTACGTCGCGCCCGTGTCCCCCGCGCCGACGGCGTCCGGCGCCGCACTCGGAGCTATGTTCGTGGGATGTGCGGCGGGCGAGCGATGTGACGGGCGGATCGGTGGGAGACGGGACACGCGGGCGGCGACCGCAGCAGGGCGGATCGCGGCAGACCTCCGACGACCAGGCCCGTATGCGGGCGGAGGGATTGCGGCGCGTGGCCTTCGCGAGCGTCGCCGCGCTGGCCGTGGTGCTCCCGCTCGCAGTGGCCGAAGCCGGTGACTCCGGGGCCGGACATGGCAACGCCCGGTCGCTGACGACGGGGGATGCATCAGCGACCGGGCTGTTCAAACGGTAACAAGACTTCAGCCGATCGCAAATTCACAGATCGGATGCCTGAGGCGATTCCCCAGCGTATACAGGGGAGTTGTGATCGGAATCACTGACCGACCGCTCAGTCGGCACCCCCGAAAGGGGGCCCCGGCCACGTGAGCGGGGTGGCGGGGCCCCCGCCACGAGCGCGCCGGCGGGGCGCGGCGACGGGGGCTCCGTGGGAGGTGCCGACGGGGAGCGGGCCGCCCCGGCTGAGGGTGACCTGCCGGTCCTCAGCTGAGCGTGATCTGCCGGTTCGTGAGTCCGCTGCGGGCCCTGCGCTCCTCCGCCGTCAGCGGCTCGCCGTGGCCGAGCGTCTCGGCCAGCCGCTCGCCGAACGCCGCCGCGGGCTTCTCGACCTCGTCGGCCGCCATCCCGACCGGCAGGTCCCACACCGGCACCAGCAGGCCGTGCGCGCGGAACGACCCCACCAGCCGCGTACCCTCGCCCAGCGAGGACGCGCCGGCCGCGTGCAGCCGGGCGAGCGCGTCGAGCAGTTCCTCCTCCGGGTGCGGCATGACCCAGCGCAGGTGGTTCTTCTCCGGGGTCTCGCACCAGTACGCGGCATCGACGCCGGACAGCCGGACGGTCGGGATCGCCGCCTGGTTGGCCCGCTCCAGGGACGCGGCCACGTCACCGGACGCGGCGTCCGCCTCCTCCAGCCAGAACTCGAACCCGGAGTGCACGACGGGCTCGAACGCTGCGTCGAGGTCCAGCAGATCCTGCAGCCGCGGGCCGTCGGGGGCCGGGCGGCGGCTCTCCACCGGCTTGCCCGGCTCGGCGGTCAGCGCGCGCGACAGCGTGTCGGCGAGGTCGCGGCTGATGTCGCCGGAGGCCGCGTCGTTCTGCAGGCCCAGCAGCACCACGCCGGTGTCGCGGCGCAGCGCGGGCCAGGCCATCGGCAGCACGGTCCCGAGCGTCACCGAGGGCACGCCCTCGGGCAGCCCGCCCTTCAGCGTCAGCTCGACCGTCGCCGCGGGGACCAGCTCGCGCAGCGCCACCCAGTCGCACTCGCCGGGCAGCCCCTCGAACGGCCGGCGGACCAGCTCGGTCACCGCGTGCGCCGCCTCCCGGCCGTGGCACGCCTTGTAACGGCGGCCCGACCCGCACGGGCAGGGTTCGCGGGCGCCGACCACGGGCACGGCGCCGTCGGCCGGACCGCTCCCGTTCTCGCGTCCGTTCCCGCTCCCGGCCTGCCGGCCCTTGCTCCTGACGGCGGTCGCGCGCTTCTTGGCCATGGCTCGGTCTCTCCCGTTACGGCTTACGGCGTCGGTACGGCCGCGAGCCTAGCGCCCGCCGGGACGCGGCGTTCTCGCGTCGCGCGGCGGGTCACCCGGGCGTGGGGAACGCTCCCCCGGGCTCAGGCGAGGGCGCGGGAACGCCCCCCCGGCTCAGGCGAGGTCCTCCAGCGACTCGGCGAGGTCGAGCGGCAGGTCCAGGGGGACGCCGCGGGGCAGCCCGATACCGGCACCGGCGCCGAGCGGTTCGTCCCGCCGGGCGTGCCGGCCGCGGACCGCGAGCACCGCCCAGACGGTGACCTGGCCGGGCGCGTCCCGTACGCCCCAGCGCAGCGCGAGACTGGCGACGATCCCCAGGCCCCGGCCGCCGTGCGCGGTCAGCGAGGGGCTGGCCGGGCGCGGCCGCGTGGGCCCGCCGCCGTCGGTGACCTCCAGGACCAGCAGCCCGTCCGGGTCCACCGACCACGCGGCGCGTATGCCCCGGCCCGCGTCCTCGTCGCCGTAACCCTCGCCATAGCCTTCGCCATAGCCCTCGCCGTAGCCGTCTCCGTAACCGTCGCCGCCGTCACGCGGGCCGTAACGACCGGCGGGCGCCTGCGCGCCCACCCGACCCGTGTGCCCGCGGAGATCGGCCTCGGCCTCCGCCAGGGGCCTGGCATGGCGGCACGAGTTGCTCAGCAGTTCGGAGAGGATGAGGACCGCGTCATCGACGACGGTCTCCGGCACGTCGTTCGCGTCCAGATCCGCACGCAGCCGGCGCCGTGCGTCCGCGACACCCGTCGGACCATGGGGCAGGGCCATGGTCGTGGACGTCGGCACTTCTTGCGCGACCATCAACGACACCCCCGAGACCTCCTTCACCCCACGCCACAGAGGGGATGCCCTCTGTGCCCCGACCGGAAACAAGCCAACGGCGATCTCTTGCGGCGCATACGATCGGGGGCGCTTTGCGCCTATGCCACCGACACGATCCGGCGCGTGTACGGCGCTCCGCGTGCGCCGGGGCACGCACTGTGAGCGGGGCAACCATGTTTTCCGGCCACGGCGGTCCGCGGTCACCACTGGACGGGGTGACGCGTGCGCGGCCCCCGCGTCCTTCGTCGCCTCCCCCGCCTCAGCGGCCGAGCTGCGCCAGCACCTGCGCCGGGCGGTTGGTGATGACCGCGTCGACGCCGGCGCGCACGCACAGCTCCACGTCCTCGGGCCGGTCGACGGTCCACACGTGCACGGCGTGGCCCGCGCGGTGCAGCCGCTCCACGTAGCCGGGGTTGGCCCGCACGATCCGGATGCTCGGGCCGGCGATGGCGGCGCCGGCCGGCAGCCGCCCGTCGCGGTGCCGCGGCGACACGTACTGCATCAGGTAGACGGTCGGCAGCGCGGGCGCCGCCACCTGGACCCTGCGCAGCGACCGCGCCGAGAAACTCATCACCCGGACGGCCGAGCGCGTGTCCGGCGCCGGGGAGTCGAGCCCGAACCGCCGCAGCAGCTGGAGCAGTCGCTCCTCCACCTGACCGGCCCAGCGCGTGGGGTGCTTGGTCTCGATGGCCAGCTCGACCCTGCGGTCGGTGTCGGCGACGAGTTCGAGGAGGCGGTGGAGGGTGAGGACGCGGTTCGCGTCGCCGTACCGGCCGGGGTCCTGGCCGGGGTCCGGGTCGCTACGGTCAGGGTCGCGGCGGCGCCCCCTGGTGCGTTCGTCGGCGCGCTCCGGGGCCTCGGTGTCGGCGCCCTGCCCCTTCCACGAGCCGAAGTCGAGCGCCGCGAGGTCGGCGAGCTCCAGGGAGGACACCGCGCCGCGCCCGTTGGAGGTGCGGTTGACCCGCCAGTCGTGCACGCACACCAGCTCGCCGTCGGCGGTGAGCCGCACGTCGCACTCCAGCGCGTCGGCGCCGTCCTCGATGGCCTTCCGGTACGCGGCGAGCGTATGTTCTGGTACGTCCTCGGAGGCGCCCCGGTGGGCGACGACCTGGACCGGCCGCCCCTCCCGGTACGCCTCGGGGACAACACGCGCAAACGTCACCCGGCCATCGTGCCACCCGGGCCCCGGAAGCGGCGGCCGTGCGGCGTGGCGACCGTGGCGCGGAAGCACAGGAGACCCACACATGGGTGCACAGCTACCGCTTACGGCGGTCCGACACGCCGTGGGAAATGCTGTGTCCACGTAAACGTTGGACCGTGGGTGTCCTTGTCCTGAACCTCCAGAGGAGAACTGCTGTGAGCACCGAGAACGAAGCCGGGTCCGGGTCCTCCGTGCCGGCTCCGGCCGTGGAGCCGGCGGCGGCCGGGCACGAGGGTGCCGCGGCTGACAGCACCGGGGCCGCGGCCGCCGCGTCTTCTGCGGCGCCTTCTTCTGCTTCTTCTTCCGCTTCCTCCACTCCTTCGGCGTCTTCGGCGTCTTCGGAGGAGGCAGCGTCCTCGGCGTCCGCGGACTCGGCGGAGGCGGCGCCCCCGGCGTCCTCCGCGTCCCCTGCCGCGTCTCCCGCGGCTCCCGGCTCCTCGGCGGCCGAGGCCACCTCCCCGGCCTCGGCCGCCCAGGCGTCGCCGGCCGCCCCGGCCGCCCCCGCGGAGGACCCGCGCACGGCGGTGCTGCCGACCCAGGCCGCGCCGGCTGCTCCGGCCGCGCCCGTCGCCCCTTCCGCTCCGGCCGCGCCCCCGGCCCCGCCCGCAGGCTCGCCGCTCCAGGCGCCGCCGCCGGTGGGCCCGCCGTCGCCGTACGGCCCGCCGCCCGCCGCGCTGTCCGGGGGCGTCGCCGGCGGCACGTCCGAGCCGGAGCCGGTGCCCGCGGGCGTCGGCGCGGCCACCGCGGGCGGTCAGGCAGGCGCCCAGCCGGGCGGTCAGCCGGCCGCGGCCTCGTCCGCGTACGACCGTCACGACCCGTACGGCCGAACGGACCGCCACGACCCGTACGACCGCTCGTACGACGGCTACGGCAAGACGCCGGTGCCGCACGACGCGCCGCCGCCGGTCGGCTTCGCCTCGGAGCAGCCGCCGGCGCACCAGCCGCACCAGCCCTACGAACCGCCGCGTACGCAGGGGTGGTCGGCACCGCGAACGGGTC
>JAJSZB010000317.1:0-8250 GCA_050613715.1 Streptomyces sp. IBSBF 3018 | reverse complement strand
GGCGGCTACCCGCCGCCCCCGCCGCCGCCGAACAACAAGAAGCGCAACACCTGGATCGCGGTCGGCGTGGTCGTGGTGGTCGGCGCGATCATCGGCGTCGCGGTGGCGAGCAGCGGTGGCGGCGACGACAAGAAGGACGACGCCAAGCCGAAGAACTCGATCAGCGGCCTGCCGTCCGGCTTCCCCACCGGTCTGCCGACCGACCTGCCGTCGTCCGACGACTCGCTGCCCTCCGACGACCCGTCGCTCGACGTGCCGACGATACCGAGCTTCACCGAGCCGGAGACCGAGCCGACGCCCAGCTCGACCGAGAAGATCGTGCCGTACGTGGTGCTCTCGCCCGGCCAGTGCTTCGACGCGCCGACGCTGACGCCCTCGGTGGACAAGGTGACGACGCGCTCGTGCAGTTCCGCGCACGACGCGCAGGTGGTGGCGAACGAGACCCTGTCCGGCTCGTTCACCAGCGACGAGGAGATCCAGCAGAAGGCGCTGGAGCTGTGCACGGCGGACGCGAAGAAGCACCTGCCGCACGACAGCCGCACGTACTACCCGTACGCGCTGTTCCCGAAGCTGGTCACCTACCAGCTGCAGGACCGCAAGACGGTCACCTGCTCGCTGACCCGCAACAACGGCACCACCGGCACGAAGTTGTACAGCACTCTCGGCCAGTGAGCCCGCCGGGCGGCGGACCGGCGGCCTACGCTGGGGGCATGTCGACTCATGCGCTGCGTGAACGCCTGCTGCTCGCCGACCTGCTGGAGCAGTCGGGACCCGACGCGCCGACGTTGTGCGAGGGGTGGACGACGCTGGACCTGGCCGCGCACCTGGTGGTGCGCGAGCGCCGCGGCGACGCGGCGGCCGGCATCGTCATCCCGCAACTGGCCGACCGGCTGGAGCGGGTGCGCCGGGAGTACGCGGCCCGGCCCTACGCGGAGCTGATCCGGCTGTTCAGGTCCGGGCCGCCGCGGCTGTCGCCGTTCGCCCTCAAGCAGGTGGACGAGGCGGCCAACGGCGTGGAGTTCTACGTGCACGGCGAGGACGTCCGGCGCGCGGCGAAGGACTGGACCCCGCGCACCGTGGACCCGGTCTTCGCCGACTCGATCTGGTCCCGCCTGGAGCGGACGGCCCGGCTGCTGGGCCGCCGCTCCCCGGTGGGCCTGGTGCTGCGCCGCCCCGACGGCCAGACGGTGGTCGCCCACAAGGGCTCACCGGTGGTGACGGTCACCGGCGAGCCCGCGGAGCTGGCGATGTTCGCCTTCGGCCGCCAGTCGGTGGCCCAGGTCGACCTCCAGGGCGAGGAAGCGGCGATCACCCAGGCGACCGGCGCGCGGCTGGCGCTCTAGGGTCACTCGTGTCGATCTCCGCGGCGCGCCACCTCACGGGTCGGTCGCGATCCGGGGGGAACGTGCGCCCGGCGGGCCGGGGCCCGGCAGGATGGCGGGCATGTCTCTCGACGGCACCCGTGCACACCTGACCGGGCCTGGGGATCTGCCGCCCCTGGTGGAGCGCGCCGCGCGGACCGCGCGGCATCTCGGCTTTCCGTATTCGTGCCGGCCGGAGCAGGGGCGGCTGCTGCGGGCGCTGGCGGCCGGGGCCCGGCGGATCGGCGAGACCGGCACGGGCTGCGGGGTGGGGCTGGCCTGGCTGGTCTCGGGGATGCCGCAGGGCGCGACCGCGGTGAGCGTCGAGCGCGACGAGACGCGAGCCGCGACCGCCGCGGCGCTCTTCGCCGAGCTGGCGCCCGCGGTCGCCGTGGAGTGCGCCGACTGGACCGCGATCGCCGCCCACGGACCCTTCGACCTGCTGGTCCTGGACGGCGGCGGCCAGGGCAAGGCCACCGCGCCCGGCGGGACCGGGCCCGACCCGGCCGACCTGCTGCGGCCCGGCGGCGTGCTGGTGATCGACGACTTCACGCCGTCCGCCGCCTGGCCGCCGCTCCACGAGGGCCGGCCGGACGAGGCCCGTACGCACTGGCTCGGCCACCCGGCGCTGCGCACCGTGGAGATACCGCTCGCGCCGGACCTCGCGGTCCTGGTCGCCACCCGCCGCCCGGACGGGGACACGCTTTGACGCCCGACGCCCGCGCCGCGCGTCCGGCCGGAAACCGCACCCGGCCAGCGGCACAAGGCCACGGGATGCCCGCGCCCAGCGCCCGCGGCAGCGGCGCCTCAGCGCACCGGGTGACCCGCCTCCCGCAGCGCGGACTTGACCTCCGCGATGCGCAGGTCCCCGAAGTGGAAGACCGACGCGGCGAGCACCGCGTCCGCGCCCGCCGCGACGGCCGGGGCGAAGTCCTCCCGGCGGCCCGCGCCGCCCGAGGCGATCACCGGGACGCCGACGTGCCCGCGGACCGCCGCGATCATCTCGGTGTCGTAGCCGTCCTTGGTGCCGTCCGCGTCCATCGAGTTGAGCAGGATCTCGCCGGCGCCCAGCTCCGCGGCCCGGTGCGCCCACTCGACCGCGTCGATCCCGGTGCCGCGCCGGCCGCCGTGCGTGGTGACCTCGAAGGTGCCCGCCGGGGTGCGCCGGGCGTCCACCGAGAGCACCAGCACCTGGCTGCCGAACCGCTCGGCGATCTCCCGGATCAGCTCCGGCCGGGCGATCGCCGCGGTGTTGACGCCGACCTTGTCCGCGCCGGCCCGCAGCAGCCGGTCCACGTCGTCCGCGCTGCGCACCCCGCCGCCCACGGTCAGCGGGATGAAGACCTGCTCGGCGGTGCGCCGCACCACGTCGTAGGTGGTGGCGCGGTCGCCGGAGGAAGCGGTGATGTCCAGGAAGGTCAGCTCGTCCGCGCCCTCCGCGTCGTACAGCTTGGCCATCTCGACCGGGTCGCCGGCGTCCCGCAAGTTCTGGAAGTTGACGCCCTTGACCACCCGCCCGGCGTCCACGTCCAGGCAGGGGATGACTCGGACCGCGAGGCTCATCGCGCGCCCTCCCCTTCGTCCGCGCCGGCACCCGCGCCCGCCCACGCCTCGATCTCCACCTCGACCAGCACCCGCGAGTCCACGAAACCGGCCACCAGCACCGTCGTCGCGGCCGGCGGCGCCGCGCCGAACAGCTCGCGGTGCGCGCGGCCCACCTCGTCGGCGTCGCGGGCATGGGTCAGATACATCCGGGTGCGCACCACGTCGGCGGCGCCGAGCCCGAACGGCTCCAGCGCGGCCAGCGCCGCGCCGAAGGCGCTCAGCGCCTGCTCGTACGGCTCGTCCTCGCCTGCGCCGATGCCGCCGGGCACCGGCTTCGTCCCCGAGACGATCACCCGGTCCCCCGCCGCCACCGCGCGCGCCGCGCCGATCGCCTCTTCCCACGGGCTGTCCGAGCGCTGACGGCGTACTTCCGGGCTGGACGTCATGCTGACACTGCCTCCAGGGCTTCTTCGAGGGTGAAAGCCTTCGCATAGAGGGCCTTTCCGACGATCGCGCCCTCCACACCCACCGGGACGAGCGAGGCGATGGCCCGCAGGTCGTCGAGGCTGGAGACGCCGCCGGAGGCGACCACCGGGCGGTCGGTGACCGCGCAGACGTTGCGCAGCAGCTCCAGGTTGGGGCCCTGCAGCGTACCGTCCTTGGCGATGTCGGTGACCACGTAGCGGGCGCAGCCCTCGGCGTCCAGGCGGGCCAGCGTCTCGTAGAGGTCGCCGCCGTCGCGGGTCCAGCCGCGGCCGCGCAGTGTGGTGCCGCGCACGTCGAGACCGACCGCGATCCGGTCGCCGTGCTCTGCGATGACCTTGGCGACCCACTCCGGGGTCTCCAGGGCCGCGGTGCCGAGGTTGACCCGGGTGCAGCCGGTGGCCAGGGCGGCGGCGAGGGTGTCGTCGTCGCGGATGCCGCCGGACAGCTCGACCTTGATGTCCACGGAACGGGCCACCTCGCCGATCAGCCGCCGGTTGTCGCCGGTGCCGAAGGCCGCGTCGAGGTCCACCAGGTGCAGCCACTCGGCCCCAGCCTGCTGCCAGGCCAGCGCGGCGGCCAGCGGGTCGCCGTACGACGTCTCGGAGCCGGACTCGCCGTGCACCAGGCGGACGGCCTGGCCGTCGCGGACGTCGACGGCGGGGAGGAGTTCGAGCGTGCTCATCGGATGCGGGTTCCTCAGGCGTAGGCGCAAGCGCGGGCGTTGACGTGGGCGGTGGGGGCGGGGCCCGGCGCGGGGCCGCGCGGCTCAGAGCGTGTCGAGCCAGTTGGCGAGCAGGTGGGAGCCCGCGTCGCCGGACTTCTCCGGATGGAACTGGGTGGCCCACAGCGGGCCGTTCTCCACCGCGGCCACGAACGGCTCGCCGTGGGTGGTCCAGGCGACCTTGGGGGCGCGGATCACGCCGCCGCGCGCCTCCATCTCCCAGTCGCGGACCGCGTAGGAGTGCACGAAGTAGTAGCGGGTGTCGGCGTCCAGGCCGGCGAACTGCCGTGAGTCCTCGGGGGCCTTGACGGTGTTCCAGCCCATGTGCGGGACGACCGGTGCGCGCAGCGGCCCGACCGTGCCGGGCCACTCGTCCAGGCCCTCGGTCTCCACGCCGTGCTCGATGCCGCGGGCGAACAGGATCTGCATGCCGACGCAGATGCCCATCACCGGGCGGCCGCCGGACAGCCTGCGGCCCACGATCCAGTCGCCGCGCACACCCTTCAGACCCGCCATGCACGCGGCGAAGGCGCCGACACCGGGCACCAGCAGCCCGTCGGCGTTCATCGCCTTGTCGTAGTCGGCGGTGATCTCCACCTCGGCGCCGAGCCGGGCGAGCGCGCGCTCCACCGAGCGCACGTTGCCGAACCCGTAGTCGAGGACGACGACGCTCTTGGTCACGACCTGCCTCCCGGGCCTAGAGCTGGAGGAAGCCGGCCGCGAGCGACATCACCGATCCGATGGCGAGGATCGCGATGAGGCTCCTGGACTGCTTCTGCTTCCAGAAGGAGTAGACCCCTCCGGCCAGGAACAGTCCGAGCAGGATGAAGAGGGACGATCCCTTGTTCACAGCGCGCCCTTCGTCGACGGCAGGATTCCCGCGGCGCGCGGATCGCGCTCGCTCGCGTAGCGCAGCGCCCTGGCCAGCGCCTTGAACTGGCACTCCACGATGTGGTGCGCGTTGCGCCCGTAGGGCACGTGGACGTGCAGCGCGATCTGCGCCTGTGCCACGAAGGACTCCAGGATGTGCCGGGTCATCGTGGTGTCGTACGTGCCGATCATCGGCGCCATGCCCTCGGGCTCGGTGTGCACGAGGTAGGGGCGGCCGGAGAGGTCGACGGTGACCTGGGCGAGCGACTCGTCCAGCGGGACCGTGCAGTTGCCGAAGCGGTAGACGCCCACCTTGTCGCCGAGGGCCTGCCGGAAGGCGGCGCCCAGCGCGAGCGCGGTGTCCTCGATGGTGTGGTGGGTGTCGATGTGCAGGTCGCCCTCGGTCTTGACGCTGAGGTCGAACAGGCCGTGCCGGCCGAGCTGGTCGAGCATGTGGTCGTAGAAGCCCACTCCGGTGGACACCGAGACCTGCCCGGTGCCGTCGAGGTCGATCTCGACGACGACGGACGTCTCCTTGGTGGTGCGCTCCACGCGTCCCACGCGGGTCATGCGGACTCCTCGCTGGTGCTGTTCTCGGTGCTGCCGGACCGGTCGGACCCGGCGGCGGCGTGCTCGGCGCCGGCGGGCGCGTCGCCCCCGGGCCCGGTGACGGCGTGCTCCTTGTACACGGCCTCGGCCGCGGACAGGAACGCGTCGTTCTCCGCCGGGGTGCCGATGGACACCCGCAGCCGGCCGGGCACGCCGTTGTCCCGGATCAGGACGCCGTGGTCGAGGACCGCCCGCCAGGCCGCGTGGCTGTCGGCGAACCGGCCGAACTGCGCGAAGTTGGCGTCGGACTCGGTGACCTCGTAACCGATGGCCCGCAGTCCGTCGACCACCCGGTCGCGCTCGTCCTTCAGCTGCTGGACGTAGCCGAGCAGGGTGTCGGTGTGCTCCAGCGCGGCCAGCGCGGTCGCCTGGTTGACCGCGGACAGGTGGTACGGCAGCCGGACCAGCCGGACCGCGTCCACCACCGCGGGGTCGGCGGCCAGGTAGCCGAGCCGCAGCCCCGCGGCGCCGAACGCCTTGGACATCGTGCGGGTCAGTACGAGGTGGGGCCGGCCCTCGATCAGCGGCAGCAGCGACGGCCGGTGCGAGAACTCGCCGTACGCCTCGTCCACCACGACCAGCGAGGGCCGGGCGGCCTGCGCGGCCTCGTAGAGCGCGACGACGGTCGCGGCGTCCACCGCGGTGCCGGTCGGGTTGTTCGGCGAGCAGACGAACACCACGTGCGGGCGGTGCTCGGCGATCGCGCGGACCGCGGCGCCGGTGTCGATGGTGAAGTCCTCGGTGCGCGGCCCGGAGATCCAGCCGGTGCCGGTGCCGCGGGAGATCAGCGCGTGCATCGAGTACGAGGGCTCGAAGCCGATCGCGGTGCGGCCGGGGCCGCCGAACGCCTGCAGCAGCTGCTGGATGACTTCGTTCGAGCCGTTGGCCGCCCACACCTGCTCGGCGCCGACCGGGTGGCCCGCGGTGCGGGTCAGGTACCCGGCCAGCCCGGTGCGCAGCTCCACGGCCTCCCGGTCGGGGTAGCGGTTGAGCCCGCGGGCGGCCTCGGCGACCCGCTCGGCGATCCGCGCGACCAGCGGCTCGGGCAGCGGGTACGGGTTCTCGTTGGTGTTCAGCCGCACCGGCACGTCGAGCTGGGGGGCGCCGTACGCGGACTGGCCGCGCAGCTCGTCGCGGATGGGCAGGTCGTCCGCGCTCAGCGGCCGGGCGGAGCCGTCGGGGACGGCGGGGACGGCGGCGCCGTCGGGGCGGGTCACCGCGGCCCCCCGTCGGCGGCCGGGTCGGCGAAGCGCACGGACACCGCGGAGCCGTGCGCCGGCAGGTCCTCGGCCTGCGCGAGCGTCACCACGTGGTGGGCGACCTCGGCGAGCGCGTCGCGGGAGTAGTCCACGACGTGGATGCCGCGCAGGAAGGACTGCACGGACAGGCCCGAGGAGTGGCAGGCGCAGCCGCCGGTGGGCAGCACGTGGTTGGACCCGGCGCAGTAGTCGCCGAGCGAGACCGGGGCGTGCGGGCCGACGAAGACCGCGCCGGCGTTGCGCACCCGGGCGGCGACCGCGGCGGCGTCCGCGGTCTGGATCTCCAGGTGCTCGGCGGCGTAGGCGTCGACCACGGCCAGGCCCTGCTCCAGGGTGTCGACCAGCACGGTCGCGGACTGGCGGCCGGCCAGCGCGGTGGTGATGCGCTCGCGGTGCTTGGCCGCGGCGACCTGGACGGCCAGCTGCGCGTCGACCTCGTCGGCCAGCTCCGGGGAGGTGGTGACCAGCACCGCGGCGGCCAGCGTGTCGTGCTCGGCCTGGCTGATCAGGTCGGCGGCGACGAAGGCGGGGTCGGCGGTGGCGTCGGCGAGCACTGCGATCTCGGTGGGCCCGGCCTCGGCGTCGATGCCGATGCGGCCCTTGAGCAGGCGCTTGGCGGCGGCCACGTAGACGTTGCCCGGGCCGGTGACCAGGTCGACCGGGCGGCACTCGTCGGTGCCGTAGGCGAACATCGCGACGGCCTGGGCGCCGCCGGCGGCGTAGACCTCGTCGACGCCGAGCAGCGCGCACGCGGCGAGGATGGTGGGGTGCGGCAGGCCGCCGAAGGCGCTCTGCGGCGGCGAGGCGACCGCGACCCCGGTGACGCCGGCCTCCTGCGCGGGCACCACGTTCATCACCACCGACGACGGGTAGACCGCGAGGCCGCCGGGGACGTAGAGCCCGACCCGGGAGACCGGCACCCAGCGCTCGGTGACCGTGCCGCCGGGCACCACCTGCGTGGTGGTGTCGGTACGCCGCTGGTCGCGGTGGACGGCCCTGGCCCGGCGGATGGACTCCTCCAGCGCGGCCCGCACCCGCGGGTCGAGGGCGGCGAGCGCGTCGGCGAGCGCCTGCGCGGGCACCCGCAGCCGCTCCACGCGCACTCCGTCGAACTTCTCGCCGTACTCGATCACCGCCGCGCCGCCGCGATGGCGGACGTCCTCGCAGATCGGCCGCACCGTCTCCAGCGCGGCCTCCACGTCGAACTCGGCACGGGGCAGCAGGTCGCGGTCGATGCCGTCCTCGGGGAAGGCGTCGCCGCGCAGATCGATTCGGGAGATCACGCTGCCAAGTGTAGAGACCCGGGCATGGGGGACGTTCCCGAGTTCCATTCCGTGATACGGGCGGCGGGACCGCGCGGGCGGACGGCCGTCCGGGGTGCGGCGGCGGGGTGCGCGGG
>JAJSZB010000316.1:0-8297 GCA_050613715.1 Streptomyces sp. IBSBF 3018 | reverse complement strand
TTTTTTAAAAGCCCCCCCCCCCCCCCCCCCCGGCCCCCCAACCCCCCCCCCCCCGCCCCCGGGGCCCGCCGGGCACCGCCCGGGACGTCGTAGGCTGGAGGTACCCCGGCCCGTGAGACGTGCCGGGCGATTCGCGTTGCCCGCACACGCAAGGCCCGGGCACACGCGAGCCGCGCGGGGTCCCCGCCTCGCGGCCCGCCCCGCACCGTGCGCCCACCCGCGCACCGTGCGCCCCACCTGCCTACCTCCGGGACGGAACATGAGTCTGAACGGTCTGGTCGACGTCGCCGTCGAGGACGCCGCCCTCGCCGAAGCGGTGCAGGCCGCCTCCTCCGGCGCCCGCCCGCTGGTGGACCTGGTCGGGCCGCCCGCCGCCCGCCCGCTGGCGGTCGCCGCGCTGGCCGCCCGCACCGGTCGCACCGTCCTCGCGGTGACCGCGACCGGGCGGGAGGCCGAGGACCTGGCCGCCGCGCTGCGCTCGCTGCTGGCGCCGGACGCCGTCGCGGAGTACCCCTCGTGGGAGACGCTGCCGCACGAGCGGCTGTCGCCGCGCAGCGACACCGTCGGCCGCCGCCTCGCGGTGCTGCGCCGCCTCGCCCACCCGCGGGCCGACGACCCGGCCGCCGGCCCCCTCAAGGTCGTCGTCGCCCCCGTCCGCTCGGTGCTGCAGCCGCAGGTCAAGGGCCTGGGCGAGCTGGAGCCCGTAGCGCTGCGCAGCGGACAGGCCGCCGAGCTGGGCGCGGTCGTCGACGGACTCGCGGCGGCCGCGTACGCCCGGGTGGAGCTGGTGGAGAAGCGCGGCGAGTTCGCCGTGCGCGGCGGCATCCTCGACGTCTTCCCGCCCACCGAGGAGCACCCGCTGCGGGTGGAGTTCTGGGGCGACGAGGTCGAGGAGATCCGCTACTTCAAGGTCGCCGACCAGCGCTCCCTCGAGGTCGCCGAGCACGGCCTGTGGGCGCCGCCGTGCCGTGAGCTGCTGCTCACCGCGCAGGTCAGGGAGCGCGCCGCCGAGCTGGCCAGGCAGCACCCCGAGCTGGCCGAGATGCTCGACAAGATCACCGAGGGCATCGCCGTGGAGGGCATGGAGTCCCTCGCGCCCGTCCTGGTGGACGACATGGAGCTGCTGCTGGACGTGCTGCCGGCCGCCGCGATGACCGTGGTGTGCGACCCGGAGCGGGTGCGCACCCGGGCCGCGGACCTGGTGGCGACCTCGCAGGAGTTCCTGGAGGCGTCCTGGGCGGCCTCGGCGGGCGGCGGCGAGGCGCCGGTGGACCTCGGCGCGGCCTCCCTGTGGTCCATCGCCGACGTCCGCGCCCACGCCCGCGAGCTGGGCATGCAGTGGTGGTCGGTGAGCCCGTTCGCCGCCGACGAGACGTACGAGGGCCGGATGATCGGCCCCGAACTGGACGCGGGCGAGACCATCCGGCTGGGCATGCACGCCCCCGAGCTGTACCGCGGCGACACCGCGCGGGCGCTCGCCGACACCAAGGGCTGGCTCGCCGACGGATGGCGGACCGTCTTCGTCACCGAGGGCCAGGGCCCGGCCTCCCGGATGGTGGAGGTGCTCGGCGGCGAGGGCATCGCGGCCCGCCTGGACGTCGACCTCGGCCCGCTCGCGCCCTCGGTGGTGCACGTGGCGACCGGCTCCCTGGAGCACGGCTTCGTCGACCCCGCGCGCAAGCTCGCCGTGCTCACCGAGACCGACCTGTCCGGCCAGAGGTCCTCCACCAAGGACATGGGCCGGATGCCCTCGCGCCGCCGCAAGACCATCGACCCGCTCACCCTGGTCGGCGGCGACTACATCGTGCACGAGCAGCACGGCGTCGGCCGCTACGTGGAGATGGTGCAGCGCACCGTGCAGGGCGCCACCCGCGAGTATCTGGTGGTGGAGTACGCCCCGGCCAAGCGCGGCCAGCCCGGCGACCGGCTGTTCGTGCCCACCGACCAGCTGGAGCAGGTCACCAAGTACGTCGGCGGCGAGGCGCCCTCGCTGCACCGGCTGGGCGGCGCGGACTGGACGAAGACCAAGGCGCGCGCGAAGAAGGCGGTCAAGGAGATCGCCGGCGACCTGATCCGGCTGTACTCCGCCCGGATGGCCGCCCCCGGCCACACCTTCGGCCCGGACACGCCCTGGCAGCGCGAGCTGGAGGACGCCTTCCCCTACGCCGAGACGCCCGACCAGCTCACCACCATCGCCGAGGTCAAGGCGGACATGGAGAAGTCGGTCCCGATGGACCGGCTGATCTGCGGCGACGTCGGCTACGGCAAGACCGAGATCGCGGTCCGCGCGGCCTTCAAGGCGGTGCAGGACGGCAAGCAGGTCGCCGTGCTGGTGCCGACCACGCTCCTGGTCCAGCAGCACTTCGGCACCTTCTCCGAGCGGTACGCGCAGTTCCCGGTCAACGTCCGCGCGCTGTCCCGGTTCCAGACCGACACCGAGGCCAAGGCGGTGCTCGAAGGGCTGCGGGACGGCTCGGTCGACGTGGTGATCGGCACCCACCGGCTGTTCTCCTCCGAGACGAAGTTCAAGGACCTCGGCCTCGTCGTGGTGGACGAGGAGCAGCGCTTCGGCGTCGAGCACAAGGAGCAGCTGAAGAAGCTGCGGGCCAACGTGGACGTGCTCACCATGTCCGCGACGCCGATCCCGCGCACCCTGGAGATGGCGGTCACCGGCATCCGCGAGATGTCCACGATCACCACCCCGCCCGAGGAGCGCCACCCGGTGCTGACGTTCGTCGGACCGTACGAGGACCGGCAGATCGGCGCGGCGATCCGCCGCGAACTGCTGCGCGAGGGCCAGGTCTTCTACATCCACAACCGGGTGGAGTCGATCGACCGGGCGGCGGCGCGGCTGCGCGAGGTGGTGCCCGAGGCGCGGATCGCCACCGCGCACGGCCAGATGGGCGAGTCGCAGCTCGAACAGGTCGTCGTCGACTTCTGGGAGAAGAAGTTCGACGTGCTGGTGTCCACCACGATCGTGGAGTCCGGCATCGACATCTCCAACGCCAACACCCTCATCGTGGAGCGCGGCGACACCTTCGGCCTGTCCCAGCTGCACCAGCTGCGCGGCCGCGTCGGCCGCTCCCGCGAGCGCGGCTACGCCTACTTCCTCTACCCGCCGGAGAAGCCGCTGACCGAGACCGCGCACGAGCGGCTGGCCACCATCGCCCAGCACACCGAGATGGGCGCGGGCATGTACGTGGCGATGAAGGACCTGGAGATCCGCGGCGCGGGCAACCTGCTCGGCGGCGAACAGTCCGGCCACATCGCCGGCGTCGGCTTCGACCTGTACGTGCGGATGGTCGGCGAGGCGGTCGCGGACTACCGCTCCTCGCTGGAGTCCGGGGGCGAGCCGGAGGAGACGCTGCTGGAGGTCAAGATCGAGCTGCCGGTCGACGCGCACGTCCCGCACGACTACGCGCCCGGCGAGCGGCTGCGGCTGCAGGCGTACCGCTCGATCGCGGCGGCGAACTCCGCGGAGGACGTCGCGGCGGTCCGCGAGGAGCTGTCCGACCGCTACGGCAAGCTGCCGGAGCCGGTGGAGAACCTGCTGCTGGTCGCGGGCCTGCGGATGCTCGCGCGCAAGGTGGGCGTCGCCGACATCACCCTCCAGGGAGGACACGTCCGCTTCGGCCCGGTGGAGCTGCGCGAGTCGCAGGAGCTGCGGCTGCAGCGGGTCTACCCGCGCTCGGTGATCAAGCACGCCACCCGGCAGCTCCTGGTGCCGCGCCCCACCACCGCGCGCATCGGCGGCAAGCCGGTGGTGGGCCGCGAACTGCTCCAGTGGACCGCGGAGTTCCTGACGACCGTGCTGGACAACTGAGCCCGCCGGGCCCGTACGACGGGACCGGCTGCGTGCGGCGGGTCCGATTCCGTACGACGATCCGGGCCCGTACGGCGGACCCGGGTCCGTACGGCCGCTCAGGCCGTGTGGCGGGACCTGCGGCGGGTCACGGTCAGCACGCCCGCGCCCGCGGCGACGACCAGCGCGCCGAGGCCGGTCAGCAGCGGGACGTCGGAGGGCGCGCCGGTGTCCGCGAGCTGGGCGCCGGTGTCCGGGGTCGCGGTCGCGCCCGCCGTGCCGCCGGAGCCCGGTGACGGCGTGCCCGCGCCCGTGCCCGGTGCGGAGTGCGTCGCGGTCGGCGTGGGCGTCGGGGTCGGGCTGCCGGAGGCCGGTGGCGTGCTGCCGGCGGCGCGGATGCTGAAGTCCGACGCGATCGCCGAGTCGCCCGCGCAGGCGACCGGGTCGGTGGTGCCCGGCGCGGTGTAGGTGTCGGCGAAGACCCCCTCGATCGACACCTCGCCGTAGGTGACGTCCTTCGGCGCGTCCGCGGAGATCTCGAACCGGAAGCGGTAGGCCGCGCTCGCGTGGGCCGCGAGGTCGTGCGCGGGGTCCGCGAAGCCGGAGCTGCCGTCGGCCAGTTGCCGCCAGCCGCCGTCCGCGGTGGCCACCTGGACCTTGGCGTACGGGCCCAGCTCGGTGCCGCCGTCGGTCTCCCGCCAGGCGGACGCCTGCACCGCCACGACCGGCAGCGCGGTGTCCCCGGTGTTCGTCACCGTGCCGGTGAACTCGTGCCAGCCGTCGCCCGCCACGACCGCGGTCGGCGCCCCGGTCAGCGCGGTCCGCAGCGAGTGCTGCTCGTAGTCCCCGTAGGCGGTCGAGACGTCGCTGCACGAGGGCAGGGTGGTCGGGTCGGTGGGGCCGTCCGCGTGGGCCGGGCCGGCGGCTGTCAGCAGGACGGCGGGCGCGAGGGCGGCCGCGGCGGCAGCGGCGGCCGCGGTCGCGGTCGCGGTGAGTCGGCGGAACGGCATGGGAGCTCTCATGACCTCTCGACGAGTGCGGGGCGTACGGCTCGCGGGGCGCAGGACCTGCGGGCCGAGACGGTGTGCGGGCGTCCGTACGGCCCACGGCGTGCGGGTGAACGGCGGGACAACGGCCGAACGCGTACGCCCCGTCAGACCGCCGAACCGGCCCGAGGGTTGCACCGGCGGACCGGAACGGTGGCACGGGTGCTCCCGCCGCAGGCGTCCCGCGGCCCCCGGGCCGGGAAGTGGCGCGAGCGCGCAGCGTGCTGTCCGGATATGCATTGGTCTGGACTATTGACAGGTCCAGACCAATCCAAGAAGGTGGCCCCGACCCCACTCGACCCCCATAAGGAGTGGTCCCTTGTCGAGACAGCGGATCATCGCGTTCGTGGCCGCGCTCGCGGCCGTCGTGGGCCTCGCGATCCTGATACCGATGGCCTCCCCGGCGTCCGCCGCGACCTGCGCGTCGCCGTGGAACTCCTCGTCGGTCTACACCGGCGGCATGACCGCCTCCTACAACAGCCACAACTGGCTGGCCAAGTGGTGGACGCAGGGCGAGACGCCCGGCGCCGCCGACGTGTGGTCGGACCAGGGCGGCTGCGACGGCTCGTCCGGCGGCAGCGGCGGCACCACCGGCGGCGGCAGCACCTGCAGCTACCCGGCCTGGGTGGCCGGCCGCTCCTACGTCACCGGCGACATCGTGCAGTACACCAACGGCGGCTACTACATCGCCACGCACGACAACCCGGGCTACGACCCGACGATCAGCACCTGGTACTGGAGCCCGTACTCCTGCACCAGCACCGGCGGCACGACGGGCGGCGGCGGCACCGGCGGCGGATTCGTGGTCTCCGAGTCGCAGTTCAACCAGATGTTCCCGAACCGGAACGCCTTCTACACCTACAGCGGCCTGACCGCCGCGCTCAGCGCCTACCCGGGCTTCGCCACCACCGGCAGCGACACGGTCAAGAAGCAGGAGGCCGCGGCCTTCCTCGCCAACGTCAGCCACGAGACCGGCGGCCTGGTCTACATCACCGAGATCGACAAGTCCGGCAACTACTGCGCCTCCGAGCCCTACGGCTGCCCGGCCGGCACGTACTCCTACTACGGCCGCGGCCCGATGCAGCTGAGCTGGAACTTCAACTACAAGGCGGCCGGCGACGCGCTCGGCGTCGACCTGCTGGACACCCCGAGCCTGGTCGAGACGAACGCGGCCATCGCCTGGAAGACCGGCCTGTGGTACTGGGACACCCAGACCGGCCCGGGCACCATGACCGGCCACAACGCCATGGTCAACGGCGCCGGCTTCGGTGAGACCATCCGCAGCATCAACGGCAGCATCGAGTGCAACGGCGGCAACGCCGCAGAGGTCCAGGACCGCGTCACCAAGTACCAGAACTACGCGGCGATCCTGGGCGTGCCGACCGGCAGCAACCTCTACTGCTGAGGTGCTGACGAGGTACCGCTGACGTACCGCTGAGGCTCCCCGCCGCCCCTCCGCGTCTGCGGCGCGACGACGACGAGCGCCCCGCCCCCACGTACACACGGGGGCGGGGCGCTTGCGTTCTCCGGGCGGCGGCAGAGGGCGGGCGGCGGGTCAGGTGCGGTGCAGGACCACGTAGCCCTCGGCGGCGCCGATCGTCGTGTAGCGCACACCGGGGTGCAACTGGGTCGCGTACGTGGCCGGGTCGCCGGCCCAGCCGTCGCCGTTGTCGATGGCGATGTAGTCGGGGACCACGCCGGGGGTGTTGCCGACCCAGTACACGGTGGTGCGGCTGACCAGATGGCTTATCGGCCCGACGTTGGCCTCGACGCTCGCGCCGTCCGGGATCTCGTCCAGCAGGTGCTCGATCGCCTTCGTCCTGGCGTCCACCTTGTACGTGTCGCCGTGGCTGAGCGAGGCCAGCGGCAGCGTGAGGGTCAGGGCGAGCGCCGCCCCCGCGGCCGCGGCCGGGGCGCCGGAGGCGTACGAGCGCAGCCACGGCATCGGGCTGCGGCGCGAGCGGTGGGCGGCGTCGACCAGCGCCAGCACGACCACCGGCATCAGCACCGCGCTGTAGTGCCAGTCGGTGCCCCAGTAGTGGTCGTCGTGCGAGACGAACCGCCAGCCGACGGTCGGCAGCGCGGCCAGGATCAGCGGCGAGCGCAGCGCGAGCAGTCCGCTGGTCGGCAGCAGGATCCACAGCAGGGTGTGCACGGCCGTGCCGAACGGGATGTGGCCGGGCATCGGCGCGCCGTTGCCGTTCAGCTTGTTCCAGTAGTCGTAGCCCCCGGCCTTGTTGAACGCCGGGATGATCACGCCGAAGGCCAGCGCGGAGGCGGCGACGCCGAAGGCGGCCAGGCCGATGGCCCAGGGGCCGTAGCGCAGGCTGTCAGACAGCGGCTCCTTTCGGCCGGTGTCGTCGGTGTCGCTGTCGCTGCCGATCTTGCCGCTGCCGCCGCCGTTCACGCCGCTGCCCTCGCCGGTGCGCGAGAGGTCCGCGGCGGCCGTGTCCTGGCCGCCGTCGCCGCGGGCTTCGCCGCTGCCGTCGCCCGTGCCGCCGCCGCGGTCGTCCTCGCCGGCCGCACCGGGCGCGCCGGCCGCCGCGGGATCGGGTTCCTGCCGGGTGCGCCACCAGACGATCACGCCGATCGCGGCGGCCGTGACGCCCATGTCCTCCTTGACGAACACCAGGGGCACGGCCCACCACATCGCGGCGGCCCACTTCCTGAGCAGCACGGCCTCCAGGGAGAAGGCGAGCAGCGGCATCGCGAAGGCGATCTCGTGGAAGTCGAACTCGACGGCCTTCTGCACCCCCCACGACAGCCCGTAGGCGACGCCGACGGCCAGCCCCCGGCCGCGCCCCAGCAGCCGCGCCGAGACCCGCGTGACCGGGATCACCGACACCGCGAACAGGACGGCCTGGGCGACGAGGAGCGTAATGGGGGTGGGGAAGATGCGGTAGAAGGGCGCGATCAGCGCGGTGATCGGGCTGAAGTGGTCGCCCAGGATGTTGAACCCGGGGCCTTTCAGATCCGCGGTCGGCGCGTGCAGGTGCGCGTAGGACTTCACCGCCTGCTCGAAGATCCCGAGGTCCCAGGACATCGTCAGCATCCGCCGGTAGCGCGTCACCGACAGCAGCACGTACGCCACGAAGAACGCCGTCGCCAGCAGGTACGGGTCGAGCCGCACCCCGGGGGCGCGCAGCCGCGACCCGGCGGGGGCGGAGGACGCCCGCGTGCCGTCGCCGGCCGGTGCGGACGCGCGGCCCGCCGGGCTCCCGGTGGGGGAGCCCTGCGCCGGTATGACGGCCTCGGCCCTGTCCATCGTCGTCCTCCCACGGAAGCGGGGTCGGGGTCTGCCGGAAAAGATACGGGACGACGCTGTGCCGGCGGGACCCGCGAGGCGATCCGCCCGCCCGCCGGCCGCCCGGTTCCGGCCGCCGAAGCCCCGGGCCGCGCCTGCCGGCGCCGGGCCCGCCCACCGGTCCCACTGCCGCACACTGCGACCC
>JAJSZB010000315.1:0-8338 GCA_050613715.1 Streptomyces sp. IBSBF 3018 | reverse complement strand
GGCCCGGGGACGCGATGCCCGTGCCGCTCGTGCCGCTCGTGCCGCCTGAGCCGTTGCCGTTGCCGCCGGCGGTGACGCGCGAGGAGGCGGGCCCCGCGCCGCCGCCAGGGCCGACCGGGCTGCCCGAGCCGGCCGGGCCCGCCCCCGGGCCCGTGACCGCCGCGTCCGGCGCCGGTTCGACGTCGTCGCCGTACGTGTCGATGAGGTCGGCCGCCGCGGTGCGGAACAGCTCGCGCCTGCGCACCCCGCGCACCGCGTCGACTGCCTGCTCCGGGGTGTCGGCGCGGCCCACCGCGGCCAGCACCTCCTGTTCCAGCGCGGCGTGCTCGCGCGGCGCCAGCCCGTCCGGCGAGCCGAGCAGGGCGACCGCCTCGGGCGCGCGCATCAGCAGGTCCGGCGCGAGCCGGCCGGAGGACAGCACACGGGCCAGCCGCTGCGCCGCCGCGCCCTCGTCCCGCAGCAGTCGCAGGTACCAGGGCGTCCTGCCGAGCGCGTCGGAGACCTTGCGGAAACCGAGCAGCCCGGCGTCGGGGTCCGCGGAGTCGGCGAACCAGCCGAGCAGCACCGGCAGCAGCGTGCGCTGGATCGCGGCCTTGCGGCTGACCCCGCTGGCCAGCGCCTCCAGGTGGCGGATGGCCGCGGCGGGGTCGGCGTAACCCAGCGCCTGCAGCCGCTCGCGGGCCGCGCCGGGGCCGAGCCGCGCGCCGTCGCCGCCCAGCTGCGCGACCGCGTCGAGCAGCGGCCGGTAGAAGAGCTTCTCGTGCAGCCTGCGCACCTCGACCGCGTGCCGCCGCCACTCGCGGTTCAGGCCCGCCACCGGGTCGGCCCGGAAGCCCAGGCCGCGGCCGAGCCGGCGCAGGTCGGCCTCGGCGTCGGGCACGAGGTGGGTGCGGCGCAGCCGGTAGAGCTGGATGCGGTGCTCCATCAGCCGCAGGAAGCGGTAGGCGGCGTCCAGCGAGGCGGCGTCGGCGCGGCCCACGTAGCCGCCGGCGGCGAGGTCGGCGAGGGCGGTCAGCGTGGTGCCGCTGCGCAGCGAGGGGTCGGAGCGGCCGTGCACCAGCTGGAGCAGCTGCACGGCGAACTCCACGTCGCGCAGGCCGCCGGGGCCGAGCTTCAGCTCGCGGTCCACCTGGGCGACGGGGATGTTGTCCACCACGCGGCGGCGCATCTCCTGCACGTCGGTGACGAAGTGGTCGCGGTCGGCGGCCTGCCAGACCAGCGGGCGGATGGCCGCGACGTACTCTTCGCCGAGCGCCGCGTCGCCGGCCACCGGGCGGGCCTTCAGCAGCGCCTGGAACTCCCAGGTCTTGGCCCAGCGGCGGTAGTAGGCGAGGTGCGAGGAGAGGGTGCGGACCAGCGGGCCGTTCTTGCCCTCGGGCCGCAGGTTGGCGTCGACCGGCCAGATCGTGCCCTCGGCGGTGGTGTCGGAGCAGATCCGCATCATGCGGGCGGCCAGCCGGGTGGCGGCCTGGACGGCCCGGCGGGCGGCGTCGGCGGGATCGGGGGCGTCGGGGGGCCTGGTGGTGCCGGCGGCGGGCGCGGCGCCGGCGTGGTCGGGGGCGCCGCTGTCGGGACCACGGCTGCCGGAGGCTGCGGACGGATTCTGGCCCTGGGGCGCCGCCGACGCCTCCGGCAGCCCCGACTCCCCCGACGTGCCCGGCGTCCCCGAGGTCTCCGACGTCCCCGACGCCTCCGGCGGCTCGGCGACGAAGATGACGTCCACGTCGGAGACGTAGTTCAGCTCGTGGCCGCCGCACTTGCCCATGCCGATGACCGCGAGCCGGCACGCCGCCGCGTCCTCCGGCTGCTCGGCCGCCGCCATGGCCAGCGCGGCGCGCAGTGTCGCGGTCGCCAGGTCCGCCAGCTCGGCGGCGGTGCGCACCAGGTCGCTGGTGCCGCACACGTCGCGGGCCGCTATCCCCAGCAGGCAGCGGCGGTACGCGCGGCGCAGCGCGTCCGGCGAGTCGGCGGCGGCCAGACTGCGGACGAACTCGGCGACGCCGGGGTGGAGGTCGGTCGCCTCGTACGTGACCAGGGCGTGCCAGTCCGCCGGGTGCCTGGCCAGGTGGTCGCCGAGCGCCTCGGACGCGCCGAGCACGCCGAGCAGCCGGTCGCGCAGCGGCTTGGCGGTGGTGACGGTGTCCAGCAGCGCCCGCCGCTCGGCCGGCTCCAGCGCCTCGGCCAGGCGCACCAGGCCCCGCAGCGCCTGGTCGGGATCGGCGGTCGCGCCGAGCGCCTCCAGCAGCACGGGATCGGTGCGGACCCCGCTCAGCACGTCCAGGTCGAGCAGCCGCTCGGCCGCCCCCGGATCGGTGAACCCGTGCCGCAGCAGCCGCGAGAACGTACTGCTGCGTCGCCCCTGCATACGCCCTCCCGGCGGGTCCGCCCGTCCCCGTGATCACGTCGTGCCCCCAACCTACCCACCTCCGCCGCGACCCCCCACTCCACGTCCGTCCCGCCGCTTCGCGGTGAGCTACACGTTTGCTGAACGTTCACGCGGGGACGGGGTGTGGAAGAGGGGCACGAGCCCTACGGTTTGGCATGCACACTGCACACCGTATTCGTACCCCCTTACCGGAGGTAACCCGTGCGCACGCGCAGCGGCACCCGCACCCGTACCCGCACCGCACTGCTGACCGCCGGCGGCCTGGCCGCCGCCTCCGCCGGGCTGTGGGCGGGCCTCGGCACCGACGCCCACGCGGCGGGCTCCGTGCCGACCCCCGACCACACCGTGGTCGTGGTGATGGAGAACCACGCGTACAGCCAGGTGATCGGCAGCTCCAGCGCCCCCTACATCAACTCGCTGAAGTCCGGCGGCGGCAATCTCACCCAGAGCCACGCGATCACGCACCCCAGCCAGCCCAACTACTACGCGCTGTTCTCGGGTTCGACGCAGGGCGTCACCGACGACAGCTGCGTCACGCCGGGCTTCAGCTCCGCCGCCAACCTCGGCTCCGAGGTGATCGCGGCCGGCAAGACCTGGGCGAGCTACAACGAGACGCTGCCCAGCGCGGGTTCGACCGTGTGCAAGAGCGGCGACTACGCGCAGAAGCACAACCCGTGGTTCGGCTTCAGCAACGTGCCGACGTCGACCGCGAAGACCTTCGCGCAGTTCCCGACCGACTACTCGACGCTGCCGCGGGTCTCCTTCGTCACGCCGAACCTGTGCAGTGACATGCACGACTGCTCGGTGTCCACCGGCGACACCTGGATCAAGAACAACCTGGGCGCGTACGCGACGTGGGCCAAGACCCACAACAGCCTGCTCGTCATCACCTTCGACGAGGACAACTCGCTGAGCGGCAACCGGATCCCGACCGTGTTCTACGGCCAGCCGGTGACCGCGGGCAGCTCCACCAGCACCACGTACAACCACTACAACCTCCTGCGCACCCTGGAGGATCTGGCGGGCGTCTCCTCGCACGCCGGCCAGGCCGCGTCCGCGTCCGACATCACCGGGATCTGGGCCGGCTGACGGATGTATCTCAGCGAGAGCCGCCGCGGCACGCCCGCGGCGCCCACGCCCGAGACCGCGTCCGAGACCAGGTCCGAGACCACGTCCGCGCCCCTGACCGCGCCCACGCCCGAGACGGGAGCCGAGACGGCGGCCGCGCTCGCGGTCGCGCCGTCGTCCACGCCCCGGGCGGCGGGCGCGGCTTCGGGCGCGGGCACGGCCGTGGGCGTCACGGTGCTGGCGCTGGGCACGGTCAGCCTGGTCACCGACATCTCCTCGGAGATGGTCACCGCGGTGCTGCCGCTGTACCTGGTCACCGGGCTCGGCCTGTCACCGCTCGGCTTCGGCCTGCTGGACGGCGTGTACAACGGTTTCAGCGCGCTGGTCCGGCTGGTCGGCGGACACCTCGCCGACCGCGGCGGCCGGCACAAGGCGGTGGCGGCGTTCGGCTACGGCCTGTCCGCGCTGTGCAAGCCGCTGCTGCTCGCCGCGCACACCCTGCCGCTGATCGGCGCGGTGCTCGCGGCGGACCGCACCGGCAAGGGACTGCGCACCGCGCCGCGTGACGCGATGATCTCGCTGTCCGCCCCGCCCGAACTGCGCGGCCGCGCCTTCGGCGTGCACCGCGCGATGGACACCACCGGCGCCCTGCTCGGGCCGCTCGTCGCCTTCCTGATCTTGCGTCAGGCGGCGGACGGCTACGACGCGGTGTTCACGGTGAGCTTCTGCGTCGCGGCGGTCGGCGTGCTGGTGCTGCTGCTCTTCGTCCCGGCGCGGGCGCCCGAACTCGGGCCCACGCGACGGGAGTCGGCGGTCCGGCGGTCGGGCGGGCCGGCGCGGCGCGGGCAGTCGTCCAGCCCGGCGGCAGCGGGGTCGGACCCCGAACGCCCCTCCCTGCGGGCCGCGTTGGCCCTGCTGAACCGGCGCGAGCTGCGCCGGCTCACGCTGTGCGCGGTGGCGTTGGGCCTGGCGACGGTCAGCGACTCGTTCGTCTACCTGCTGCTGCAACGCCGACTCGGCGTGCCCGACCGGTGGTTCGCCCTGCTGCCGCTCGGCACCGCGGCGGCCTTCCTGCTGCTGGCCGTGCCGCTCGGCCGCTGGGCGGACCGGGTCGGCCGCTGGCGGGTCTTCGTCGGCGGCCATGTCGCCCTGCTGCTCGGGTACGGGCTGCTGCTGTCGTCGCTGCGCGCGGGCGTGCTTCCCTATGCCGTGCTGGCGTTGCACGGCGCCTTCTACGCCGCGACGGACGGCGTGCTGATGGCCGCGGCGGCCGGTTCCGTACCGGCGGCGCTGCGGTCCAGCGGGCTCGCGCTGGTGCAGACCGGGCAGGCGGCGGCCCGTTTCGTCTGCTCGCTCGCCTTCGGCGCGGCGTGGACGGCGTGGGGCGACCGCTCGGCGCTGAGCGGGGCCGCGGTCGCGCTGGTGGTGAGCGTGTCGCTGGCGGTGGCGCTGCGGCCGCGCGCGGCCGGGGGCGCGCAAGGGTCCGGGATGGAGGGGGTCGCCGTATGACGTCGGACGAGACCGGTCCAGGGGCGCACCCGGGCGATCCCGCTGCCGGCGAGGACAGTGCGGACGTGACCAGGGACGGTCTCGCGGGCCCCGCGCGGATGACCGTACGCGGCAAGCTGTTCGTGCTGCTCGCCTGCCTCGTGGTGCTGGCGTGCGTGGCGGGTGCGGCGGTCTGGCACGCGGCGGACCGGGCCGACCGGAAGAACCAGGTCCAGGCGGGCGGGCCGGTGGTGCGCCCGGGTGCGGTGTCGCTCGCGCCGGACCGCGGCGACGCGTCCACGGCGGCACAAGCGCAGGCGCGGCCGCAGGCACAGGCATCGGCATCGGCATCGGCATCGGCATCGGCATCGGCAGCGGCACAGAGCCGGTCGACGGCCGGGCCGACCGCGGCGAGCGGCACGTCCGGCCCGCGGATCGTCTTCCGGTCGATGGCCTGGGGCCCGCACCGCGACGAGCTGACCAGCGTCCCCGCGAGCGCCCCGAACGGCCCGCGCACCGCGTCCGGCGTCAGGTGCCTGCGCTTCTACGCGGCCGGCGGCACCGGCATCTGCCTGCAGGCGGTGCGCGGGCCGGTCAGCGACACGTACCGCGCGGTGGTGCTGGACGCGCGGCTGCACCCGGTCCGCACCGTCGCGCTGGCCGGTATCCCGACCCGGGCCCGGGTCTCGCCCAGCGGACGGATGGTCGCCTGGACGGTGTTCGTCGGCGGCGACTCGTACGCGGGCACGAACTTCTCCACCCGGACCTCGATCCTCGACACCCGCACCGGCGTCCTGCAACCCACCCTCGAGGACTACGCGGTGACGCGCGACGGCCACCGCGTCAGGGCGGCCGACGTCAATTTCTGGGGCGTCACCTTCGCCGACGACACCACCTTCTACGCCACGCTGGCCACCGGCGGCCGCACGTACCTGATCCGCGGCGACACCGCGACGCGCAGGGCGGTCACGCTGCGCACCAATGTGGAGTGCCCGTCGCTCTCCCCCGACGGCACGCGCATCGCCTTCAAGAAGCGGGTGCCGGGGCTGTCCTCCGACGCTCCCTGGCGGCTGTACGTCCTCGACCTGGCCACCCTGCGCGACCACCCCACCGCGGAGACGCGCGACGTCGACGACCAGGCCGTCTGGTCCGACGACCACACGCTCGTCTACGCCCTCCCCGGCGACTACGGCTCCGACCTCTACGCCGTCCCCGCCGCCGGCTCCGGCCGCCCCCGCCTGCTGACCGCCTCCGCGCTGGCCCCCGCCTGGATCCCGTGAGCCGCCGGCGGGGGCCGCACCGGACGCCCCGCCGGACCGGCCCCCGGCCCGCGGCTACAGCACCGGCAGGTTCTTCCGCAGCTCGAAGGCCGTGACCTCGGAGCGGTACTCCTCCCACTCCTGCTTCTTGTTGCGGAGGAAGAAGTCGAACACGTGTTCCCCGAGGGTCTCGGCGACGAGTTCGCTGCGCTCCATCAGGGCGATGGCCTCGCCGAGGTTCTGCGGGAGGGGCTCGATGCCCAGGGCGCGGCGTTCGGCGTCGGACAGGGCCCACACGTCGTCGTCGGCGCCGGCGGGCAGTTCGTACCCCTCCTGGATGCCCTTCATGCCGGCCGCGAGGAGGACGGCGTAGGACAGGTAGGGGTTGGCGCCGGAGTCCAGCGAGCGGACCTCGACGCGGGTCGAGCCGGTCTTGCCGGGCTTGTACATCGGCACCCGGATCAGCGCCGAGCGGTTGTTGTGGCCCCAGCAGATGTACGAGGGGGCCTCGCCGCCCGCGCCCGCGGTGCGCTGCGAGCCGCCCCAGATCCGCTTGTAGGAGTTCACCCACTGGTTGGTGACCGCGGAGATCTCGCCCGCGTAGCGCAGCAGCCCCGCGATGAAGGAGCGGCCGACCTTGGAGAGCTGGAACTCCGCGCCCGACTCGTAGAACGCGTTGCGGTCGCCCTCGAAGAGCGACAGGTGCGAGTGCATCCCGGAGCCGGGGTGCTCGGAGAACGGCTTGGGCATGAACGTCGCGTGCACGCCCTGCTCCAGCGCGACCTGCTTCATGACCAGGCGGAACGTCATGATGTTGTCCGCGGTGGACAGCGCGTCGGCGTACCGCAGGTCGATCTCCTGCTGACCGGGCGCGCCCTCGTGGTGCGAGAACTCCACCGAGATGCCCATCGACTCCAGCATGGTGATGGCCTGGCGGCGGAAGTCCATGCCGACGTTCTGCGGGGTGTGGTCGAAGTAGCCGGAGTTGTCCGCGGGGGTCGGCCGGCCGCCGTCCAGCGGCTTGTCCTTGAGCAGGTAGAACTCGATCTCCGGGTGCGTGTAGAAGGTGAAGCCCAGGTCGGAGGTCTTGGCCAGGGCGCGCTTGAGGACGTAGCGCGGGTCGGCGTAGGAGGGCGAGCCGTCGGGCATCAGGATGTCGCAGAACATCCGGGCGGTGCCGGGCGCCTCGGCGCGCCAGGGAAGCACCTGGAACGTCCCCGGGTCCGGCTTGGCGATCATGTCCGACTCGTACACCCGGGCGAAGCCCTCGATCGCCGAGCCGTCGAATCCGATCCCCTCGTCGAACGCCTGCTCGAGCTCGGCCGGGGCGACCGCGACCGACTTGAGGTAACCGAGCACGTCGGTGAACCACAGCCGAACGAAGCGGATGTCGCGCTCCTCCAGGGTGCGGAGAACGAACTCCTGCTGCTTGTCCATATCCATCCATCCTTGCCAGCTCGGGCCACCTGCCCCGCGGACGGCCGCGGCGGGGGTCACGAGCATTGCACCACACCGTTTCCGCCGCGTTGCCGTCCCCGCTCCCCCATAGTGCCCGCGGAGGGCGGCTCAGCCGAAGGTGTCGATGGACGCGATCTTCCAGGAGCCGCCCTGCCGTACGGCGTCCACGGCGAACATCGCCGCGGCGTACGTGCTGCCGCCGGCGCCCGCCGAGGACGCGGTGCTGGTGTTGCGCTGGTCGGCGTAGACCAGCACGCGGGCCCGGTCGCCGTCGATGGTGACCACGCCGGTGTCGGTGACGGTCGTGGTCAGCACGAGTTTCTTCGCCGGGGCCTGGGCGCGCACCTGGGCCAGCATCGCGGCGTACTGCTGCACGGCCCGGCCGGTCAGCACGCGCTTGGCGGCGGTGTCGGTACGGGCGGTGTCGGCGTAGTCGTACGAGAAGACCGCGTCGACGTCCTGCGCGATCGCGCCCTTGACCTCGCTGGTGCGGGCGGTGTCGGTCAGCGCGGTGTTGCCGGTGACGGAGGAGTCGCGCAGGTCGGAGGCGCGGTTCGCGGCCCACGCGGCGAAGCCGCCGAGCAGCACGGTGAGCAGCGCGAGGGCGCCGGCGAGGACGGCGGCACGGGAGGGGCGGCGGGTGGTTCCCGTGGCGGACCCGGTCGCGGGGGTGGCCGAG
>JAJSZB010000314.1:0-8363 GCA_050613715.1 Streptomyces sp. IBSBF 3018 | reverse complement strand
GGCGGGGGGCGGGGACGGGACGGGCGGCCGAGACAGAATGTTCGTTCTGCTCTGGTGGCCGACCTTACGCAGCCCTTCGGATCGGTGTCAACAGAACGTTCCGTCTCCCGGGGGTCGGTGCGGCCGGGGGCGCGGGCGCGGGTGGTGTTCGCGGGTGATGTCCGCGGGTGATGTCGGTGTGCACCGGGGCCCTCGCCCTCGCGGCGGCCGGGCTGCCGGACGGCCGCAGGCCGAGCGGGAACGTTCCCGCGGGGGCGTTCCCGCGGCGGCGTACCGTCAGGCCCGCGCGTCCCGCGGGGCGTCGCCGGCCGGGGCGTCGTCGGCCGGGAGCGGGGTGACGCCGAGGCGGGCGGCGACGCGGCGGGCGGTGCGCTCGCGCTCGACGGTGCGGGCGGCCACCACGCCGCGGACCTCGGCGAGCACGTCGGCCGGCGCGGTCCGCGGGGTGCCGGCGTCGAACGGCGGCTCGGGCGCGTACTCGACGGCGAGCTGGATGCGCTGCGCGGCCCTCGCCCCGCGCAGCCGCGCCGCCAGCAGCAGGGCGCCGTCGATCCCGGCGGTGACGCCGCTGGAGAAGTACATCGTCCCGTCGACCACGACCCGCTCGTCCACCGGCGTCGCGCCGAAGTACGGCAGCAGGTGGTGCGCCGCCCAATGGGTGGTCGCGCGGCGGCCCCTGAGCAGGCCGGCCGCCCCGCACAGCAGCGCGCCGGTGCACACCGACAGCACCGCCGTGGCGCCGGCCGCCTGCGCGCGCAGCCACGACAGCACCCGCTCGTCCTCCATCAGCGCCTCCTGCCCGAACCCGCCGGGGATCTGCACCACGTCGAGCTGCGGCGCGTCCTCGATCAGCTCGTCGGCGGCCAGCCGCAGCCCGTTCACATCGCGGACCGGTTCGAGCGTCGTCCCGTAGGTCCGGCAGGTGGCGTTCGGCAGCCGCGACAGGATCTCGTACGGCCCGGTGAGGTCGATCTGGTCGAGCCCTTCGTAGAGCAGCGAGCCGATCCGCAGATGGGTGTCGGGGGCGGCCAGGGGCATGGTTCGGTCTCCACTTCGGCTCCGGGGATGAACCCCTTCATCGTGCGGCCCCGCCGCCCACCGGCACGAGCACCCACGGCGACCCGTCCCGCAATTTTCCCGCCACCTGCCGCCCCCCACCGGGCACTCGCCATCCGGGCGCGGCGGCGCGCGCGGCCCGCGGGTCCGCGGGGGACCGTCAGACGCCGTCCAGGGCGCGCAGTTCGTCCGCGTAGGAGACCGAGGTGCGGCGCAGGATGCCGGTGCGGCCGACCGTGTACTGGCCCATCCGGCCCAGCGGCGGCGAGTACGCGTGCACCGAGACGCTGGCGGCGGCGCGGCCGGTGATCCGGTGGATGTGGTCGGGGCCGAAGCAGTAGACCTGTCCGGCGTGGACCTCGGTGGCCAGGCTCGGCCGGCCGACCGCGAGGTTGTGCTCCACCAGCGTGCCGTCGGCGACCGCCACCGCGCCGCGGGAGACGTCGTGGTCGTGCCAGCCGGTGTCGTTGCGCGGCGTCCAGCACAGCAGCCACACGTCCACGTGGGCGTCGCGGTGCAGGGAGACGTAGTGGCGGTTGTCGTCGTCGAAGGCGACGTGCCGCTGCCACAGCTCCCGGTCGGCGGCCACCGCGCGGGCCAGCCCGCGCAGTTCCCGCCGGTCCAGGACGCGGCCCGGCAGCGAGTCCAGCGTCACCGTCGCGGCCACTCGCGCGAACGGCCGCGCCCCCAGCACCGGAGCCGCCTCCAGGTCCTCGGACGACGCTCCCGGCGCCGCGGGCGCGAACTCCCCGGACGACAGCGGCGGCGACAGCGGCGACAGTGGCGACGGGGTCTGCGGAGACAACGGAGCGACCATGCGGAACCTCCCATTGAAGCGCCTCACTGATGCGCTTCAGTGAAGCGCTTCACTCGGCCGCCGGTCAAGTGCGGGCCCGCCCGCTGTCGGCGCCGCCCACTACAGTGGTCGGGTGCCCAATCGTCCCCAGCGGGTCACCCAGCGCGATGTCGCCGAGGAGACCGGGCTGTCCATGGCCACGGTGTCCTACGCGCTGCGCGGCATCCAGGTGCCGCCCGAGACGCAGGCGCGGGTCCGCGAGGCCGCCGAGCGCCTCGGCTATCAGGCCGACCCCATCGCCCGCGCGCTCGCCTCGGGCCGCACCGACTACATCGGTGTGCTCTGCCGCTCCCTCACCGACGTGTGGCAGCAGGGCACCGCCGCGGCGCTGGGCCGCAGCCTGCTCGGCGCCGGCCGGCACGCGCTGATCGTCGACGCCTCCAACGACCCGGTGCTGGAGGCCGAACTGGCCTGGCAGCTGGCCGACCAGCGGGTGGACGCGCTCATCGTGCTGCCCGTCGACCCGGCCGCCGCGCACTGGGTGGAGGTGGCCAGGCGCACGGTCCTGGTCTCCATCGGCGACGGCCTGCCCGGCGCCTCCGCGCACGCCGAGGTCGTCTTCGACAACGACGCCGGGATCACCGACGCGCTGCACCGGCTCGCCGACTTCGGCCACCGCCGCATCGCCGTCATGACCCCGGGGGGCCTGACCACCCCCGACCGGCCCGCCGAGGTGGTGGCCGGCCGGGTGGCCCGCCGGCTGGGCCTGCGCGTCACGCTGCACCGCTCCCCGCACGACCTGGACGGCGCCGCGGCCGTCGCCCGCTCGGTGCTGACCGGCGCCGACCCGCCGACCGCCTTCCTGTGCATGGCCGACTCGATGGCGTACGGCGTCTACGCGGGCGCCCGCGCGCTGGACCTCGTGGTGCCGGACGACGTCTCGGTGGTCGGCTACGACGACCATCCGCTGTCCCGGCTGCTGACCCCGCCGCTGTCCACCTACCGCTGGCCGGTGGACCTGCTGGTGGACCTCGTGGTCGAACGCACCGTCAAGGCCATCTCCTCGGGCCGCCGCAGCCGCCGCAAGGTGCTGCCGCCGCAGGCCCAGCCGCGCGGCTCGGTCAGCCGCCCGCGCACCGACGCGCAGTAGGGCGTGTCCGCAACACCGCCCCCGCCCCGCGCCGCGACCGCACGCCCGCCGGGCCGTGAGGTCTCTGCCCGCCTTTATAACGATGAAAACGCTCTCTGCCCGCCGCGCCCGGCCGGCGCGCACACCCTGACGGCCCGTCGGCCGCCGTGCCTCCCGCGCCGCGCGCCCAGGTGATCGCCCCGCGCGAGCAACTCCTGGGGCGGGAGTCGACGCGACTTTCCACAAACTTTGCGCAAAGGGTGGACGCCGCCGGAGCCTCCTGGTTTCATGCTCCCCGGTCCAGGGTTTTCTAACGTTGCAAACAACGATGTCATGCCATCGCCCCTTCCTGGACGCCGAGTTCTCCCCACGGAGAGGTGTATCCGCAGTGAGACCAGGCAGATTCCGCACCACGAACCGACGCCGACTGACCGCCCTCGTGCCGCTGCTGATGGGCGCGGCGCTGCTGAGCCCGGCCGCGGTGGGAGCCGCCTCCGCGGCGGCCGGCGGCTCCGCGGCGCCGACTGCCGCAGGCGCCTCCGACCAGGGCCTGCGAGGGGACTACTACCTCAGCACGAACGACACGTCGCTGGACTTCGCCCAGTACAGCAGCACCGGCATCGAGCCGTCGCTGAACGTCTCGGACCTGCTGCCGACCCTGCGTACGTACGCGGGCTCCACGCTCAACGTCGCCGCCCACTGGACGGGGCGGCTCGACGTACCGGCCGGCGGCACGTACACGTTCTACATCAAGGGCGACAACGGCTTCCGGATGTCGCTCGACGGGTCCAGCGTGATCGACCACTGGACCACCGACTGGGACGTGCAGACGACCTCCGCGCCGATCACGCTCACCGCGGGCCTGCACGACCTGTCCTTCGACTACAACCAGGGCAACGGCGGCGCCTACATCACCACCGAGTGGTCGGGCCCCGGCATCAGCCGCGAGAAGATCCCCGACTCCGCGCTGCACCTGCCGGCCGGCTTCACCCAGCCGAGCGTGGACGCCGTGGTGGACAAGACCGGCAGGACCGCCACCGTGCAGCTGCCCGGCAAGGTCGCCTCGCTGCCGGCGGACCTGTCCAAGCACCTCGCGGTCATCGCCGGCAGCAGCCGGTGGACGCCCGGCGTCGCGCTGAACCCCCAGGACTCCTCGCAGCTGGTGCTGACCGCGGGCGCCGACGACATCGCGGCCTCGCGCGGTTCCGACGTGCGGGTCAGCTACGACGGCGCCGGCGGTCTCGCCACCTCCGCCGGGACCGTCCCGCTGCTGTCCGGCCTGGCGAAGAACGACTCCACCTGGTACTTCGCCAGCAAGTACGCCAAGGACGTCGACACCAGCCACCCGCTGCCCGACTACCCGCGCCCGCAGCTGACCCGGTCCAACTGGAGCAATCTCAACGGGACCTGGCAGTTCCAGGCCACCGACGAGAACGCCCCGCTGCCCACCGGCAAGCTGACCGGCAAGATCCTGGTGCCGTACCCGATGGAGTCGCAGCTGTCCGGCGTGGCCGAGCACCACGACTGGTCGCTGTTCCAGCGGAACTTCACCGTCCCCGCCAACTGGCGGATCGGCAGCGGCGACCGGCTGCGGCTGAACTTCGGCGCGGTGGACTACGAGACGTGGGTCTACGTCAACGGCAAGCAGGTCGCCCACCACGTCGGCGGCTACGAGGCGTTCAGCGCCGACGTCACCGACGCCCTCACCCGCCGCGGCCCGCAGACGCTGCTGCTGAAGGTGAAGGACACCACCGACGACCAGACGCCGACCGGCAAGCAGTCGCGCAGCCCCAGCGGCATCTGGTACACGCCCACCTCCGGCATCTGGCAGACCGTGTGGCTGGAGCCGGTGCCCGAGGCGAGCATCGACTCCCTGGTGCTGACGCCGAACCTGAGCGACGACACGCTGTCGGTCACCGCCCGCCCGGCCGCCGGCACGCCCGCCTGGTCCAGGATCACGGCGACCGCCTACGACGGCCACAAGCCGGTCGGCATGGTCACCGGCGCCGCGGGCACCGCGCTGAAGCTGAAGGTGAAGAACCCCAAGCTGTGGAGCCCGGACAGCCCGTTCCTCTACGACCTCAAGGTGACGCTGTCCAACGGGCGTTCGCATGACACGGTCGGCTCGTACTTCGGCATGCGGTCGATCTCCGTCGGCAAGGTCGGCGGGGTCAACAAGATCGAGCTGAACGGCAAGCCCACCTATGTGCTGGCCACCCTCGACCAGGGCTTCTGGCCCGACGGCATCTACACCGCGCCGACCGACCAGGCGCTGAAGTCCGACCTGGAACTGCACAAGCAGCTCGGCTTCAACGCGGTGCGCAAGCACATCAAGGTGGAGCCGGCCCGCTGGTACTACTGGGCCGACAAGCTGGGTCTGATGGTCTGGCAGGACATGCCGAGCCGCAACGCCGGCCCGGACGCGACCGCCGCGAGCGACAAGGCGTTCACCGACCAGGTCCACGAGATCGTCGACCAGCACATCAGCACCCCGTCGATCGTCATCTGGACCATGACCAACGAGGGATGGGGCGAGAAGACCAAGGAGGCCACGGGCGCACTGGCCGACGCGGTCAAGCAGCAGGACCCCAGCCGTCTGGTCGACCCGGCGTCCGGCGTCAACTGCTGTGCGTCCAAGGGCGATTCGGGTCGCGGTGACCTGATCGACTACCACGTCTACCACGGTCCCGCGTTCCCGTCCCCGGACGCGACCCGGGCGGCGGTGGACGGTGAGCACGGCGGGTACTCGCTGTACGTCCCCGGTCACATCCTGGGCGTCTCCGGCGGCCAGAACTACGGCGGCGACGCCTCGACCGTCGCGGAGCTGACCCAGGACTACGTCGACAACACCAGCCAGCTGCTGTCCGCGGCCGCCGGCAACCTGTCCGGCTCGGTCTTCACACAGCTCAGCGACGTCGAGGGTGAGCTGAACGGCCTGATCACCTACGACCGCGAGGTGCTCAAGGTCGAGCCCGGCCCGGTCCGCGACATCAACCGTCGCCTCATCGCGGCGGGCGCGTCCGCGGGGCAGTGAGCGCTGCCCCGCTGATCCGCTGATCCGCTGATCCGCTCACCGGGTCGCCGCCGACCCCGGCCGTCAGACCGGCCGGGGCTCGGCGGCGACCCGGTCCACCGGCCACTGTGCGCGCGGCCCCGGCGCGGTCGGCAGGCCGCTGACCGGACGCGGACCTCGCTCGTACCGGGGGAGCGGGGCCCCGCCCGCCGCGTGCGGAGCCGGCCGCGGTGTCTGACCATGGGGACATGGCCGCTCACCGCGACATGGCCGCTGACGGCGACACGGACACGCCCGCGCTGCCGGATCTGCCCGGGTCCGCCGACCGGGACGCGCCCGCGCCCGCGGATCTGCCCGCGTCCGCCGCCCAGGACGCGTCCGTGCTTGCGGACCCCGCCGCGCCCGGGGTCGGCGTCCCCGTGTCCCCGCTGCTCACCGTCGGGCACGGCACCGCCGACCGCGAGCGGCTCGCCGGGCTGCTGCTCGGCGCGCGGGTCGCCGCCGTCGTGGACGTCCGCACCGCGCCCGGCAGCCGGCGCAACCCCGACGTGGGCCGGGAGCGACTGCGGGAATGGCTGCCCGAGTACGGCATCGGCTACCGCTGGGAGAAGGACCTCGGCGGCTTCCGCCGCGCCGAGCCGGACGCGCCGGACGTCGTGTGGCGCAACGAGTCCTTCCGCGGCTACGCCGGCTACACCCGCGATCCGCGCTTCACCGCCGCGGTGGACCGCCTGCTGCCGGAGGCCGCGGCCCGCCGGACGGTGGTGATGTGCAGCGAGTCGGTGTGGTGGCGCTGCCACCGCAGGATCATCGCCGACTTCGTGGTGCTGGCCCGCGGGGTGCCGGTCCGCCACCTGATGCCGGACGGCCGGCTGGCGGAGCACCGCCCCACCCCGGGCGTACGCCTGCGCGAGGACGGCCTGCTGGTCTACGACGACACCGCCGCTGCCGATGCCGCCGCGCGGTGATACGCGGTCATGCGCGGTGATACGCGGTCATGCGCGGCGGCAGCGGGCGGGGGCGTCACCTCACCGAGCGCACGCCCGCGTCACAGCACCGCCGACCCCGTCCGGGGCGCGGAGGCCGGTCGGTGCGTCGTAGCCGGGCAGGTCCGCGGGGTCAGCTCTGCGCGGTCAGCTCTGCGCGGCCAGACTGTCGAGGTAGCCGTCGAGCAACTCGACCTGGCGCCGCGGCGGGAAGGCGGCCGGGTCCAGGAGCGCCTGGACGACCAGGCCGAGGACGAACGCCTGTGCGCCGGCCGCCAGTTCGGCCGGGCTGCCGGGCGGGAGTTCGCCCAGCTCCTGCGCCGCGGCGGCGTGCGCGCTCAGCCGGTCGCGGCTGCGGGCGTACTTGTCCGCGTAGTCCTCGCGCAACGCCTCGTCGGACAGGGCCGCGTCCCAGGAGGACACCCAGATCCGGTTGCTGACCACGGCCTCCTCGGCCAGCGGCAGCACGTCGAGCAGGGCGCCGCGGAACGCCGCGAGGCCGGGGCCCGCCGGCCGGCGCGGGCGGCCGAGGGTGCGCTCCTCCAGCAGCCCCAGCGCGTACTCCACCAGTGACCGCTTGTTGGGGAAGTAGTGCGTCAACAGGCCGGTGCTCGCGCCCAGTTCGGCGGCCACGGCGCGCAGCGTCAGACCGGTGAAGCCGCGCGTGGCCATCACCTGCCAGACCGCCTCGGAGACGTCGCGCCTGCGGGCTTCGTGATCCCCCTTGGTGCGTGGCATACTCCCAGCCTACATTCACACAACAATTGTTATGCGTATCGGAGGCCATGATGTTCTCGCTGCCGCTGGGCGACGGCGCCGTCCTCGTACCGCTGGAGATCGCGCACGCGGAGGAGTTCGCCGCCCACATGGACCGGGCCCGCGAGCACATCCGCCCGTGGGTGGGGCCGACCTTCGTCACCACCGACCTGGCCGGCGCCCGGACCACGCTCGCGACGTACGCCGAGCGGCAGGCCCGCGACGGCGCCCGGCTCTACGGCATCCGGCAGGACGGCACGCTGGTCGGCGGGGTGATGTTCACCGAGTTCTCCACCGCGCTCGGCACCTGCGAGCTGGGCTGCTGGCTGGAGCCCGCCGCCGAGGGGCGCGGCCTGATCACGCGGGCCTGCGCCGCCCTGCTGGACTGGGCGCTCACCGAGCGCGGCCTGGCCCGCGCGGAGTGGCGCTGCCGCGCCGACAACCCGCGCAGCTCGGCGGTCGCCGAGCGGCTCGGCATGACGCTGGAGGGCGTGCTGCGCGAGGCGTGGCCGTACGAGGGCGCCCGCTACGACAAACAGCTGTGGGCGGTGCTGGCGCGCGACTGGCGGGCGCGGAAGCGCTGAGCCGCGGGGTGAGGCGGGGAGTCGGGGGCGGGGAGCGCAGTCG
>JAJSZB010000313.1:0-8415 GCA_050613715.1 Streptomyces sp. IBSBF 3018 | reverse complement strand
ACGAAAAGGGACCGACCGCGGCGCGGAGGGGGCGCCGCGGTCGGTCCCTTTTCGTCGTCCGCTCGCCGGCTGCCTGCCCGCTCGCCGACCGCCGCTCAGGCGCGGCGGGAGGTGACGCCGGTGCCCTTCGCGGCGTCCAGCGCGTACACACAGCGGTCCTTGGAGCAGGCGTAGACCACGCCGTCCGCGGCCACCGGCGAGCCGGTGATCTCGCCGCCCGTCTCCAGCCGCCAGCGCAGCATGCCGCCGGCCGCGTCGACGGTGTAGAGGCAGTGGTCCTTGGAGCCGAAGTGCACCCGGCCGCCGGCCGCCGCGGGCGACCCGACGATCTCGCCCTGCGCGGCGAACCGCCAGCGCGGGGTGCCGGCGACCGCGTCCAGCGTGTAGAGGGCGCTGCCCGCGCCGAGGTGCACCGAGCCGCCGCTGACCACGACCGGCTCGACGGACTGCCGCGGCTCGGTGGCCACCCGCCAGCGGTCCCGGCCGTCCGCCGGGTCGAGCGCGTAGACCGTGCCGAGGTGGTCCACGACGTAGACGCCGCCGCCCGTGGCGGCCGGCCCGGGGACGTGCGCGGGCGGCGCGAACATCACCGCGGGCGCGTCGAAGTGCCAGCGCTCCGCGCCGGTGCGCACGTCGAGCGCGAACACCCGGGTGCCCGCGACCAGGTGGACCAGGCCGTCCGCGACCACCGGCCGGGTCGGCACCGCGCCGGCCGCGCCGAGGTCGCCGACCGGGTGCGACCAGCGCTCCGCGCCGGTGGCCGCGTCGACCGCGTGCAGCAGGCCGCCGCCCTGGTAGTAGACCGTGCCGTCGACCACCACGGGCCCGGACTCGGGCGACTCGAACTCGGTCTGCGCGCCGCCGCGTTCCCAGCGCAGCGCGCCGGTCGCCGCGTCCCACGCCTGGACGCCGCCGCCGCGGGTGCCGGTGACGACGGCGCCGTCCGCGGCGCGCACCGCGTAGACCCAGCCGTCGATGGAGGTGCGCCAGCGGTCGCTGCCGTCCGCGGCGTCGAGCGCGAAGAGGCTGGGGCCGTCGGAGGCGTGGATGCGGCCGCCGTCGACCGCCATCGTCCAGGCGACGTCGCGGGTCTTGAACTGCCGCCGGCCGCTGGCGGTGTCCAGGGCGTGCACCTCGAAGGAGGTGACGTAGAGCAGGCCGCCGGCGACCGCGGGGGTGCCCCACACGTCGTTCGACATCCGGAAGCGCCAGGGGCGCCACTCCCCCGGCGGCGCGGCGGCCGGTGGCGACGCCTGGGCGGGAGGCGCGGAGGCAGAGGCGGAATCGGAAGCGGAAGCGCGGTGCGCGCCCCGGCCGCCGGGGCCGCCAGGGCTTCCGGGCGCGTGCTGCCCGGTCCTGCCGTGCACCCACTCGGTGCCGGGCGCCGGGCCCGCCGCCGCCTTGCGGCCGGCCACCTCGGCGACCCGCGGACCTGGCCCGATCGGCGCGGAGCCGGCCAGCCGGACCGAGGCCGAGGGCCAGACCGGGGGCGCGCCGCCGTCGGCCGCGGGCGCGACCCTGGGGGCCTGCGCGGGCCGGGGCGGCGACTGCGGCGGGGGCGGCGCGTTCAGCACCGGCACCTGCGGTCCTGACGGCAGCGGGCCCTGCCCGCCGGGCGGCTGCGCCCCCGGCGGCCGAGGACCGGGCGACTGCGGCCCGGGCGGCGCGCCGACCGGCTGGGGCCGGGCGGCGTGCGCGCCGCGGCCGCTGCCCGCGGGGACGGCGGAGCGTCCGCTGCGGCGCTGCTCTATCAGCGCGACCGCGCCGGGCGGCAGCCAGGCGGAGGCGGTGCCGGTGTCGTCGCCGCCGGAGGAGAACAGGTGCGGCGCGAGCTGTGCCTGGAGGTCGGCGGGGGTGGGCCGGCGCTCGGCCTCCATCCGCATGCAGGACTCGATGAGCGGGCGCAGCTCGTCCGGCAGCCCGGCCAGGTCCGGGCCCTCGCGCAGCAGCATGAAGACCGTCTCGACCGGGTTCGCGCCGTGAAAGGGCGCGTGTCCGGTGGCGGCGAAGACCAGCGTCGAGCCGAGCGAGAAGACGTCGCTGGCGCCGCGCACGCTGCGCGAGTCGCGGGCCTGCTCGGGCGACATGTAGGCGGGGGTGCCGACCGCGACGTTGGTCATGGTCAGACGGGTGTTGGAGACGCCCGAGGCGATGCCGAAGTCGATCACCCGGGGGCCGTCCTCGACCACCAGCACGTTGGACGGCTTCATGTCGCGGTGCACCAGGCCGGCGGCGTGGATGGACTGCAGCGCCTCCGCGATGCCGGCGGCGAGCCAGCGCACGGCCTGCGCGGGCATCGGCCCCGACTCGTTGACGATCTCCTCCAGGGAGGGCGCCGGGACGTAGGCGGTGGCGAGCCAGGGCACCGCGGCGCGCGGGTCGGCGTCGACCACGGCGGCGGTGTAGAAGCCGGAGACCGCGCGGGCGGCCTCCACCTCACGGGTGAAGCGGACCCGGAAGAGCTGGTCCTCGGCGAGTTCGGCGCGCACCGTCTTGATCGCCACGCGGCGGCCGGAGGCCGAGCGGGCGAGATAGACCAGCCCCATGCCGCCGGCGCCGAGCCGTCCCAGCACCTCGAAAGGGCCGATCCGTCTCGGGTCGTGCTGCGTCAGCTGCTCCACCACTGCCCTGTCACCTCCCCGTGCCCGCGCGGTCCGCGGCCGTTCCCCGTGCGGTCCGGCCCCGTGCGGCCCGTCGTCGGCTCCCGCGCCAGGGTACGGGCCTGATTCTTCCTGGGAAGGGCCCCGGTTGCGAACCCGGGGCCGCCGCGACACGCCCGCGGACCGAACTCGTTATCATCCGCGCGCTCGTCCGCTCCCGTCCACGCCCCCGAGGCGTCCGCGCCGCCCGCGGCCCCGGGACGTGCGCGCCGCCCGCGGCCCCGAGGCGAGCCCGAGAGCCGACGGCACCCGGGCGCCGGCTCTCAGGCCCCCGGCGCCTCGCCGCTCGTGCGCAGGACGTCGATGACCGCGAAGCCCGCGCCCTGGTCGTCGGTGACGACCGCGGTGCGGCCGAACGGCGAGTCGTGCGGCTCGTGGAAGACCGTGCCGCCGAGCCGGCGCACGGTGTCGGCCGCCGCGTCGCAGTCGGCGACGACGAAGTACGTCTGGTACGCGGAGGGTGCGTCCGCGGGCAGGTCGCCGCCGCGCTGCATCCGGCCGGCCACCGGGACGTCCGGGGCGTCGGGCAGCGACCAGACCTTGTAGTCGAAGCCCGCGCCGTCGCCTATCTGGCGCGTCCGGTAGCCGAACACCGCCTCGTAGAAGGGGTCGACGGCGGCGGCGTCCAGCGTGTGGTTCTCGGTCCAGCAGTACGCGCCCGGTTCGCCGACCACGTCGAAGCCGGGGCGGGCGCCAGGCTGCCAGACGGAGAACGCCGAGCCGCCGGGGTCGAGCGCGCCGACCATCACACCGGCGGCGGCCACCGGGTCCGGGCCGAACAGGATGTGGCCGCCGGCGTCCGTGATCCGCGCGGCGGTCTTGGCGGCGTCGGCGGTCGCGAAGTACACGCCCCAGGCGGTGGGCATCGCGGGGTCGGCCTTGGGCATGAGCGCGGCGGCGGCCTTCCCGTCCCGCCGGGCGATCGTGTAGTTGCCGGAGATCTCGCCCTGGTCCTCGAAGGTCCAGCCGAACAGCTCGCCGTAGAAGCGCCGGCCGGCCGCCAGGTCGGGCAGCATCACGTCGGCCCAGCAGGGCGCGCCCTCGCCGAATGCGGTCATGATCGGTTCCTCTCACTGGTCTTCTGCCGCGTACTGCCCACCGTAGCGAGTGATCTGCGTCACCACGCCGATGTTAATCGAACATATGGTCAATTCTTTTCGGCCGCCCCCATCACCCCCTCCAAACCGTCATGAACACCCCGTCCGGCGCAATCCGGACGGCCCGCACGAGACCGGAGGGACTTCTGAGAAACCATGGCTGAGCTGCCGGTTCGTCAAGTGGAGTCAGGGATTCCCCGTTTGCACGCAGTCAGATCGCGCGCTGATCACGCGTCGGTAAACTGACGGCATGACAGGACAAGTTCGCACCGTTGACGGCCGCGTGGCGGGCCGCCGCGGACAGGCGACGCGGCAGAAGCTGCTCGACTGCCTCGGCGAGATGCTCAGCACGTCGCCGTACCGCGACGTCAAGGTGATCGACGTCGCCCGGATGGCGGGCACCTCCCCCGCGACCTTCTACCAGTACTTCCCCGACGTCGAAGGCGCCGTGCTGGAGCTCGCCGACGAGATGGCCAAGGAGGGTGCGGGGCTGACCGCGCTCGTCGCCGGCCGCACCTGGACCGGCCGGGCGGGCGCGCAGGCCGCCGAGGAGCTGGTCGACGGCTTCCTCTCCTTCTGGCGCAGGAACGACGCGATCCTCCGGGTGATCGACCTCGGCGCGGCCGAGGGCGACAAGCGGTTCCACCGCATCCGGATGAAGATCCTTAACGCGGTGACCGGCTCCCTCACCGAGTCCATCCGGGAGCTGCAGGACAAGGGGCGCGTCGACAAGGACGTCAGCGCACCGGCCGTGGCGGGCTCGCTGGTCGCCATGCTGGCCGCCGTCGCGGCCCACCAGAAAGGTTTCAGCGGCACGGGCGTCAAGCAGGCCGACCTGAAGCCGAACCTCGCGCTGCTGGTGCACCTGGGGGTGACGGGCAAGAAGCCGCCGAAGTAGGCAGCGGTCCCCGCCCGGCGCCGGCCCTCGCCGGGCCGCTTCCCGGGCCCGGCCACCCTGGCCGGCCCGGTCGCCCGCCGCTCCAGCCGTCCTGCCATACGACGCCACGTCGTCATTCCGGCGCGGGCGCCCGCACATGATCTCGGGGGAGGTCACGCGGCGCCCGCGCCGTACGCATGTCCCGCGCCGTACGCATGTCCGCGCCGCACGAGTGCCCTGAGTTCCGTGTGCCCCGAGTCCGAGTGCCCCTCGCCGCCCGGGCGGTTACCTCCGCCGCCGCGCCCGGCATGATGGCGTACATGACCAGCAGCCCGACGCCCGGCAGGCCGCGGCGCAGCGCCCTGTCCCGGTTCCTGTCCCCCGGCGCCGACTCCTCCACCCCGCAGCTGCGCGCCTACGCGACCGTGTGGGGCCTGCTGCTGCCGCTGTGGGTGAGCGCGCAGTGGTGGACGCATCCGGACACGCTGCGGCGGGTGCTGTACGTGCTGCTGTCCGTCATTTCGCTGACGCAGGCGCTCAGCGCCCTCGCCCTGCTGCGCAAGCGCCGCTGACCGCCCGTACGCCCGGGGCTTCCGGGTCCCGGGCCCGGGGCGGGCGCGCCGCGGGCGGCCGGCGTCGCGGGTGAGCCGTCCCGTACGCCGAGGAGTGCGGGTGTCCGGTCCGCGCCCCCGGGGGTTACCGCGCGATACCACGGCGCTTACCGTCTTCTTGGCATTTCATCGTCACGACACTTCAGGTTCCGGGAGTCCCCACCATGGCCGAACCCTCCACCGCCGCACCGGGCGTGCCCGCGAGCACCGCCACGCCGGACGCGCTCGTCATCGGCGCGGGCCCCGGCGGGCTGGCCGCGGCGGCGGAGCTGCGCCGGCGCGGGCTGCGCCCTCTGGTGCTGGAGCGCGCCGAGCGCCTGGGCGCCTCCTGGCGCGGCCACTACGACCGGCTGCACCTGCACACCACCCGCCGGCTGTCCGCGCTGCCGGGGCTGCCGATCCCCCGCGCGTACGGCCGCTGGGTGGGCCGCGACGACGTGGTGCGCTACCTGGAGCAGTACGCCGAGCACCACGACCTGGACGTGGCCACCGGCATAGAGGTGCGCACGGTGGAGCGCGGCGGCGCGGGCTGGGAACTGCCCGCGACCGGCGGCCGGGTGCTGACCTCGCCGGTGGTCGTGGTGGCGACGGGCCACAACCACACGCCGTACATCCCCGACTGGCCCGGGCGCGACGGCTTCTCCGGCGAGCTGCTGCACGCCTCGGAGTACCGCAACCCGGCGCCGTACGCGGGGCGGGACGTGCTGGTCGTCGGCGTCGGCAACACCGGCGCCGAGATAGCGGTCGACCTCGCGGAGGGCGGGGCCGGCCGGGTGCGGCTGGCGGTGCGCACCGCGCCGCACATCCTGCGCCGCTCCACCGCCGGCTGGCCCGCGCAGGCCAGCGGCATCGTCTGCCGGCGGCTGCCGGTCGCGCTGGTGGACCGGATCGCGCCGTACGTGGAGCGGGCGGGCACGCCGGACCTCACGCAGTTCGGGCTGCCGCGGCCCGACAGCGGGCTGTACTCGCGGGTGCGCGAGGGCGCGATCCCGGTGCAGGACGTGGGCCTGATCGACGCGGTGCGCTCGCGGCGGGTCGAACCGGTCGCCGCGGTCGAGCGGTTCGACGGCGACAAGGTCCACCTGGCCGACGGGACCGACGCCGGGCCCGAGGTCGTCATCGCCGCCACCGGCTACCGGCGCGGCCTGGAGCCGCTGGTCGGCCACCTGGGGGTGCTGGACGGCCGGGGCCGCCCGGTGGTCCACGGCCCGTACACCGACCCCGCCGCGCCCGGCCTGTACTTCACCGGCTTCACCAACCCGATCAGCGGCATGCTCCGCGAGATGGCGATCGACGCCCGCCGCATCGCCCGCGCGGTGGCCCGCCAGGCGGCCCGCAACGGCTAGCCGCGCCCCGCGCCGGGCCGCGGTTCCCCGCCGCCTCGTTGAGGCGACGTCACCGCCCAAGGCCGCATCGCCGCCCAAGGTCGCGTCACCGCCCAAGGCCGCATCGCCGCCCAAGGCCGCATCGCCGCCCAAGGCCGCGTCACCGCCCAAGGCCGCGTCACCGCCCAAGGCCGCGTCACGGCCTCTCAGGCCGCCGCCGGGACCGTGGGCGGGAGGGGCGGAGGGGTCGGGCGCGGGACCGGGCGGTGGCGGATGACCAGGGACATCAGCGCCGCCACCGCGCACAGCGCGCCCGAGGAGTACCAGACCACGTCGTAGGAGCCGAGCGCGTCGCGGGCGACGCCGCCCAGGTAGGCCACCAGCGCCGCGCCGATCTGGTGCGCGGCCAGCACCCAGCCGAAGACGATCGCGCTGTTCTCGCCGTAGTGCTCGCGGCACAGCGCGATGGTCGGCGGCACGGTGGCCACCCAGTCCAGGCCGTAGAAGACGATGAACAGCAGCATCGGCGGGTGGATGGTGTCGTCCAGCAGCATCGGCAGGAACATCAGCGACAGGCCGCGCAGCCCGTAGTAGATCGCCAGCAGCCGGCGCGGCGAGAGCCGGTCGGTGAACCAGCCCGAGGCCACCGTGCCGGCGATGTCGAAGACGCCGATCACCGCGAGCAGCGAGGCCGCGGTGGTCACCGGCAGCCCGTGGTCGTGCGCGGCGGGCACGAAGTGCGTCTTGACCAGGCCGTTGGTGGAGGCGCCGCAGATCGCGAAGGTGCCGGCCAGCAGCCAGAAGGTGCCGGTGCGCGACGCGTCCGCGAGCGCCCGCAGCGCGCGCCCCGCCGCGCCGGTGACCGGCGGCGGCTTCGGCGTGAACCGCTCCGCGCCGTAGGCCGCGAGGCCGACGTCGGCGGGGTGGTCGCGCAGCAGGAACCACACGAAGGGCGTCACCGCGAGCGCCGCGCAGGCCACGGTCAGCGCGGCCGGCCGCCAGCCGTGGTGCTCGGTGATCCAGGACAGCAGCGGCAGGAACACCAGCTGCCCGGCCGCGCCGCCCGCGGTGAGGATGCCGGTCACCAGGCCGCGGCGGGCGACGAACCAGCGGTTGCTGACGGTCGCGGCGAACGCCAGCGCCATCGAGCCGCTGCCCAGGCCCACCAGCACGCCCCAGCACAGCACCAGCTGCCAGCTCTGCGTCATCCGCACGGTCAGCGCGGAGCCCAGCGCGATCACGGCGAGCGCGCAGACGACCACCCGGCGGATGCCGAACCGGTCCATCAGCGCGGCGGCGAACGGCGCGGTCACCCCGTACAGCGCCAGGTTGACCGACACCGCGAAGCCGATCATGCCGCGGGACCAGCCGAACTCGCCGTGCAGCGGGTCGATCAGCAGTCCCGGCAGCGAGGCGAAGGCCGCGGCGCCGATGATCGTCACAAAGGTGACCGCGGCGACCGCCCAGGCGCGGTGGACGCGCGGGCTCCGGTCGCCGGGCGCGGGTCCGCCGGTTCGGGGTCCGCCGGGTCCGCCGCTTCCGCTGGGTCCGGGGGCGCGGTCGCGGTCGCCGTCGTCGCCGCCGGAGGAGGACAGGGCGGGCTCGGGAACGGGAGAGGTCTGCGTCACCCGATCAGTGTCGGAATCCGGCTCTGCCGCGACGAGTGGCCCGAGGGCCATGCTGTGCAAGAATCGGGCCATGCCCGCGGACCTCGACGCCCCGACATCCGACGCCCCGCCCGCCACCGCGACGACCGCCGCGGACGCCCCGCCCGCGGGCCGCGCGCCGACGCCTGGGACGGCGCCCCGCGCTCCCGGATCCGCCGCCGAATCCGCCGCCCGATCC
>JAJSZB010000312.1:0-8419 GCA_050613715.1 Streptomyces sp. IBSBF 3018 | reverse complement strand
CCCCCTGGCCCGCCGACGCGTCACGATATATCGTTGACGTGTCGCGAGCAGTCATGCCCAGCGGCGTAAAACCCCTGCGCCCCGCCCGCCCCGGAGAGTAAGGTGCCTGGGCTCAACCCCGCGGCCGACCCGCGCGTCCTCCGTGGGTGAGGCGTCCACGCCACACTCAGCTTCGCTGCCGGAGCAGACCCCGCAGCCACCGCAGACCCCGAGGAATTCAGTGTGCTGATCCGACTCCTGCGCTCCCATCTGCGCCCGTACCGGCGGCCCATCGGCCTGCTCGTGCTGCTGCAGCTCGTGCAGACCATCGCCGCCCTGTTCCTGCCCACCCTGAACGCCGACATCATCGACAACGGCGTGGTCAAGGGCGACAGCGGCTACATCGTCGGCATGGGCGCCACCATGCTGGGCGTCACCGTCGTCCAGGTGTGCTGCGCCGTCGGCGCGGTCTACTTCGGCGCCCGCACCGCCATGGCCGTCGGCCGGGACATCCGGACCTCGGTCTTCGCCACCGTCCAGAGCTTCTCCGCCCGCGAGGTCGGCCAGTTCGGCGCGCCCTCGCTGATCACCCGCACCACCAACGACGTCCAGCAGGTGCAGATGCTGGTGCTGATGACCTTCACGATGATGGTCTCGGCGCCGATCATGTGCGTCGGCGGCATCATCATGGCGCTCGGCCAGGACGTCCCGCTGTCCTCGCTGCTGCTGGCCGTGGTGCCGGTGCTGGGCATCGCGGTGAGCCTGATCGTACGGAAGATGCGGCCGCTGTTCCGCACCATGCAGAAGCGGATCGACACGGTGAACCGGGTGCTGCGCGAGCAGATCACCGGCATCCGCGTGATCCGCGCCTTCGTCAAGGACGACTACGAGCAGCGCCGGTTCGGCGTCGCCAACGACGAGGTGACCGCGGTGTCGCTGGCCACCGGCCGGCTGATGGCGCTGATGTTCCCCACCGTCATGGCGATCGTGAACCTCTCCAGCGTGGCCGTGCTGTGGTTCGGCGCGCACCGCATCGACAGCGGCGGGATGCAGGTCGGCGCGCTGACCGCGTTCCTCAGCTATCTGATGCAGATCCTGATGTCGGTGATGATGGCCACCTTCATGTTCATGATGGTGCCGCGCGCCGAGGTGTCCGCCGAGCGCATCCAGGAGGTGCTGACCACCGAGTCCAGCGTGGTGCCGCCCACCGCGCCGGTCACGAGCCTGCGCCGGCACGGCGAACTGGAGCTGTTCGACGTCGACTTCGCCTACCCCGGCGCCGAGGCGGCGGTGCTGCGCGGCGTCGACATGGTCGCCAGGCCCGGCGAGACCACCGCGGTGATCGGGTCCACCGGCAGCGGCAAGTCCACCCTGCTCGGGCTGATCCCGCGGCTGTACGACGCGACCGGCGGCCGGGTGCTGGTCGACGGCGAGGACGTCACCGAGATCGCCCCCGAACTGCTCGCGCGGACCGTCGGCCTGGTCCCGCAGAAGCCGTACCTCTTCTCCGGCACGGTCGCCTCCAACCTCCGCTACGGCAACCCCGACGCCACCGACGAGGAGCTGTGGCACGCGCTGGAGGTCGCGCAGGCCCGGGACTTCGTGAGCGCGCTGGACGGCGGCCTGGACGCGCCGATCGCGCAGGGCGGCTCCAACGTCTCCGGCGGCCAGCGGCAGCGGCTGGCGATCGCCCGCGCGCTGGTGCGCCGCCCCGAGATCTACCTGTTCGACGACTCCTTCTCCGCGCTGGACTACGCCACCGACGCGGCGCTGCGGCGCGCGCTGGCCGCGGAGACCGCGCAGGCGACGGTGGTGATCGTCGCCCAGCGGGTGTCCACCATCCGCGACGCCGACCGGATCGTGGTCCTGGACGAGGGCCGCGTCGTCGGCACCGGGACCCACGCGGAACTGATGCAGACCAACGAGACGTACCGGGAGATCGTGTTGTCCCAGCTGACCGAGCAGGAGGCCGCGGCGTGAGCGGCGACGCACCCGGTTCGGGCGGCGGCAAGCCCGGCGCCGGCGGCAGGGGACCCGGCGGCCAGGGCCCCGGCGGCAAGCCCGGCCCCGGGAAACCCGCCGCTCATGAAGCGGCCCCGCCCCGATGGCCGGCCCGGCCCGCTTCATGAGCGGCGGCCCGATCGAGAAGTCGATGGACTTCAAGGGCTCGCTCAAACGCCTGATCGGCCTGATGCGCCCGGACCGCTTCTGGCTCTACGCGGTCCTCGCGCTGGGCACGTGCAGCGTGGCGCTGACGGTGACGGGACCGCGCATCCTCGGCCACGCCACCGACCTGATCTTCGCGGGCGTGATCGGCCGGCAGATCCACGGCACCTCCAAGGGCCAGGCGCTGGACTACCTGCGGGCGCACGGCAAGGGCGGCGTCGCCGACATGCTCTCCGGCATCGACTTCACCCCCGGCCAGGGCATGGACTTCGGCGCCATCCGCAACGTGCTGCTGCTGGCGCTGGCGGTCTACCTGGGCGCCGCGGTGGTCAGCGTGTTCCAGATGCGGCTGGCCACCAAGGTCATCAACCGCGCGGTGTACCGGCTGCGCGGCGACGTCGAGGCCAAGCTGTCCCGGCTGCCGCTGTCGTACTTCGACCAGCAGCCGCGCGGCGAGGTGCTCAGCCGGGCCACCAACGACATCGACAACATCGGCCAGACCATGCAGCAGACCATGGGCCAGCTGGTGAACTCGCTGCTGACCATCGTCGGCGTGCTGGCCATGATGTTCTGGATCTCCTGGCTGCTCGCGCTGGTCGCGCTGGTCACCGTGCCGGTCACGATGCTGGTGGCGACCAGGGTCGGCAAGCGCGCGCAGCCGCAGTTCGTGCAGCAGTGGAAGACCACCGGCACGCTGAACGCGCACATCGAGGAGATGTACACCGGGCACTCGCTGGTGAAGGTGTTCGGCCGGGCCAAGGAGTCCGAGGAGACCTTCCGCGAGGAGAACGAGGCGCTGTTCCGTTCCGGCTTCCGCGCCCAGTTCATCTCCGGCACCATCCAGCCGCTGATGATGTTCATCGGCAACCTCAACTACGTGCTGGTCGCGGTGGTCGGCGGGCTGCGGGTGGCCTCCGGCGCGCTGTCGATCGGCGACGTGCAGGCGTTCATCCAGTACTCGCGGCAGTTCAGCCAGCCGCTGACGCAGGTCGCGAGCATGTCCAACCTGATCCAGTCCGGCGTCGCCTCGGCCGAGCGGGTCTTCGAACTCCTCGACGCCGACGAGCAGTCCGCCGAGCCCGAGTCCCCGGCCCGCCCGGCCGAGCTGACCGGCCGGGTCGCGCTGGAGGGCGTCAGCTTCCGCTACGACGCGGACAAGCCGCTGATCGACGACCTGTCGCTGAAGGTCGAGCCCGGCCACACCGTCGCCATCGTCGGGCCGACGGGAGCCGGCAAGACCACGCTGGTCAACCTGCTGATGCGGTTCTACGAGGTGGACGGCGGCCGGATCACGCTGGACGGCGTGGACGTGGCCGCGATGTCCCGCGAGGAGCTGCGCGCCGCGATCGGCATGGTGCTCCAGGACACCTGGCTGTTCGGCGGCACCATCGCGGAGAACATCGGCTACGGCCACGAGAACGCCACCCGCGAGCGGATCGAGGAGGCGGCCAGGGCCGCGCACGCCGACCGCTTCATCCGCACCCTGCCCGACGGCTACGACACCGTCATCGACGACGAGGGCAGCGGGGTCAGCGCCGGCGAGAAGCAGCTGATCACCATCGCCCGGGCGTTCCTGTCCGACCCGGTGATCCTGGTCCTGGACGAGGCGACCAGCTCGGTGGACACCCGTACCGAGGTGCTGATCCAGCGGGCCATGGCCAGGCTCAGCCACGGCCGCACCAGCTTCGTCATCGCGCACCGGCTCTCCACGATCCGGGACGCGGACGTGATCCTGGTGATGGAGGCCGGCTCCATCGTCGAGCAGGGCACCCACGACGAGCTGCTGGCCGCGCAGGGCGCGTACGCCAGGCTGTACGCGGCGCAGTTCGCGCAGGCGGTGGCGGAGGTGGACTGACCGGCGGGTGCGGGGGCGGCCGCGGCGGCCCCGCGTACCCCGGTCCCTCGTACCGCGGCGCGTCCGCGCACCGGGGTGCGGGGGCGGTCCGCCGGGGCACACTGAGGTCATGGACATGCAGCGGGCGCGGGCGGCGGTCACGGGCACGGCGGCGGTGCTCGCGCTGCTGCTCGCCTCGGCGTGCACGGACAAGGGCGGCGGCGCGAGCCCGACCGCGCCGCCCTCCTCCTCCCGCTCGGTGCTCACCGGCGAACCCGGCGGCGCGGGCCGGGTGCTGGCCGTGAAGATCGACAACGTCGGCCCGGCCCGCCCGGCCACCGGTCTGGACGACGCGGACCTGGTGTACGCGATCGAGGTCGAGGGCGGCCTGTCCCGGCTGATGGCGGTCTTCGACACGCACCGGCTGCCCGCGGTGGTCGGCCCGGTGCGCAGCGCCCGCGAGACCGACCTGCAGCTGCTGGCCGCCTACGACCGGCCGGCGCTGGCCTTCTCCGGCGCGCAGAGCAAGCTGCTTCCGGTGCTCAGGGCCGACGCCGACCTGATCCCGGTCACCGGCACCGGCGCGTTCTTCCGCCGCCAGGGCCGGCCCGCCCCGCACAACGAGTACCTGCGCACCAAGGGCCTGGCCGACCGGGCGGGGACGGCGGCCGACATCGGCCTGCGGTTCGCCGCGGCGGTGCCGGCCGGCGGCGTCGCCCGTACGAAAGTCTCGGCGTCGATGCCCTCGGCGCGGTTCTCCTTCGCCTGGGACGGCGCGCACTACCGGGTCTCGATGGACGGCGTGCGCTCGCCGTGGACCGCGGACAACGTGATCGTGCAGCACGTGACCGTCAAGGAGTCGCGTTTCCACAGCCGGACCGGCTTCGTGCCGTTCTCGCAGACCGTCGGCAGCGGGACGGCCGTGGTGCTGCGCGACGGCCGCTCGTACGCCGCCCGCTGGAACCGCCCCGGCGAGGACGACGGCACCGCGTACACCGTCGGCGGGCGGACGCTGCCGCTGCACCCGGGCAGGACCTGGATCGTGCTGGAGCCGGCGCAGGGGTCTCAGTCGAGGTAGCCGCGGAGCTGGTCGGCGAAGGCGTGGTCGCGGAGCTTGCCGAGCGTCTTGGACTCGATCTGGCGGATGCGCTCGCGGGTGACGCCGAACATCCGGCCGATCTCCTCCAGCGTGCGGGCCCGCCCGTCGACCAGCCCGTAGCGCAGCTGCACCACCCGCCGCTCGCGCTCGCCGAGCGTGGACAGCACCGCCTCCAGGTGCTCGCGCAGCAGCAGGAACGCCGCGGACTCCACCGGCGAGGCCGCGTCGCCGTCCTCGATCAGGTCGCCGAGCGCGACGTCCTCCTCCTCGCCGACCGGCGCGTGCAGCGACACCGGTTCCTGGGCCAGCCGCAGCACCTCGCTCACGCGCTCCGGGGTCAGGTCGAGCCGGGCCGCGACCTCCTCGGTGGTCGGCTCGGTGCCGCGCTCCTGGAGGAGGCTGCGCTGCGCCCGCACCACCCGGTTGATCAGCTCGACCACGTGCACCGGCACCCGGATGGTACGGGCCTGGTCGGCCAGCGCCCGCGACATCGCCTGGCGGATCCACCAGGTCGCGTACGTGGAGAACTTGTAGCCGCGCGCGTAGTCGAACTTCTCCACCGCGCGGATCAGTCCGAGGTTGCCCTCCTGGACCAGGTCGAGCATGGTCAGACCGCGTCCGACGTATCGTTTCGCCACCGAGACCACCAGCCGCAGGTTCGCCTCGATCAGCCGGCGCTTGGCCATCCGGCCGAGCACCACCAGGCGGTCCAGGTCCACGGCGAGCTGCGAGTCCTGTGAGTCCAGGTCGGGGAAGGCGGCGAGCTTCTCCTCCGCGAACAGGCCGGCCTCGACCCGGCGGGCCAGGTCGACCTCCTCCTCCGCGGTGAGCAGCGGGATGCGGCCGATCTCGCGCAGGTACTGGCGGAACAGGTCCGCGGTGGGGCCGGCGGAGGACTGGGCGCGCTGCTCGGGCACCCGCGGCGGCGGGTCGTCCGGGACGTCGGCGAGGGCGTCGGGGGTGTCGGGGACGTCCAGGGCATCCGGGACGTCGGCGTCGCCGGCGTCGTCCTGGGCCGCCGGCAGGACCGGGAGCGCGGCCGGTACGGGTGCGTGGATCTGTGTTTGCGTCTGCACGGAAGCGACCTCCGCGGTGAGCGCGACGTGTGGCTCGCGAAGGGCTTCCCGCGACGCGCGGGCGCGGCTCCGGGCCGTCACCCAGTGTGGCCCACGAGACGGCCCCACCCCTAGGGTCGTGCGCCCCCTTTTTCACACCACGTCACCACCCGCGTCCGCCCGGTGACGCAGGGGGCCTGATGCAGCGGCCCGACGCAGGAGTCCGACTGGGGGGCCTACAACGCCGCCGCGCCCTGGACCCGCAGCCGCTGGCCGTACTGCTGCAGCGCCCACAGCTCGCCCTGCGTCGCGGTCATCTCCGGCGCGTCCGCGCGCACGCCCTGCGCGGCCAGGCGGGCCTGGCCGGCCAGCACCTGCGCGACCCGGCGCTCGACCGCGAGCATCCGCACCCGGACCAGCACCTCGCCCGCGTACAGCTCGGGGACCTTGTGCATCACCGGTTCGACGGCCAGCTCGGTGACCATCATCCGCACGGTGTCGTCCGGCGCGGCCTCCCTGACCCGGGTGAGGTACTCCGCGTCGGCCTGCTCGACGCCGCCGGCCGCCGCGATCACCCGGCGCACCGCGGCGTACGGCGGGCCGGTGAACTCGTCCTCGCCGTACGCGTCGAACGCCGGGGAGACCAGCTGCGGGTACTGCAGCGCCATCTTCAGCAGCTCGCGCTCCACCCGGTGGGCCGGGCTGCGCAGGTCGAGCCGGGGGCCGCGCGGCGCCTGGGGCCCGCCCTGGCCGCCCTGGCCCGCGTGGCCTCCCGGCCCGGACTGCTGCCCGGGCCCGTAGCCGCCGGTGCCCCCGCCGGGACCGCGGCCGGGGACGCCGGCCCGTACCGGCTCGGCGCGGCCGCCGCCGCCCGCCGCCCGGGCCCGGGACATCGCCCGCACCCGGCGGATGATCGACTGCTCCTCGGCCTGGCTGGCGATCCCCGCCATGCCGACCAGCCGGATCGCGTAACGGTCGCGCAGCGCCTGGTTCTTGATCGCGGCGACCACCGGGACCGCCGCGTCCACCGCCGCGACCCGGCCCTCGTCGGTGTCCAGGTTGTAGCGCGAGACGATCGAGCGCAGCGCGAACGCGAACAGCGGGGTGCGGCCGTCGATCAGCCGCTGCACCGCCGCGTCGCCCTCGGCCAGCCGCAGCTCGCACGGGTCCATGCCGCCCGGCGTGATCGCGATCGACGTCTCGGCGGCGAACTTCTGGTCGTCCTCGAACGCCCGCAGCGCCGCCTTCTGCCCGGCCTCGTCGCCGTCGAAGGTGAACACCACCTCCGCGCCCGAGTTGTCCATCAGCAGCCGGCGCAGGATCTTGATGTGGTCGCCGCCGAAGGACGTGCCGCAGGTGGCGATCGCGGTGGTCACCCCGGCCAGGTGGCAGGCCATCACGTCGGTGTAGCCCTCGACCACCACCGCGCGGCCGGTCCGCGCGATCTCCTTCTTGGCCAGGTCGATCCCGTACAGCACCTGGGACTTGCGGTAGAGCGGCGTCTCGGAGGTGTTCAGGTACTTCGGGCCCTGGTCGTCCTCGCGCAGCTTGCGCGCGCCGAAGCCGACGACCTCGCCGGTGATGTCGCGGATCGGCCAGATCAGCCGGCCGCGGAACCGGTCGATCGCGCCGCCGCGGCGGCTCTCGGAGGCCAGGCCCGCGGTGATCAGCTCCTTGTCGGAGAAGCCCTTCCCGCGCAGGTACCGCACCAGGTGGTCCCAGCCGGCCGGAGCGTACCCCACCGCGAAGTGCTCGGCCGCGGCCTGGTCGAAGCCCCGCCCGGCCAGGAACCGCCGCCCGATCTCGGCCTCGGCGGACGCCAGTTGCTCCTGGTAGAACTGCGCGGCCGCCCGGTGCGCCTCGACCAGCCGGATGCGCTCCCCCTGCTGCCGCCCCGGTACATGACTCCCCTCCTCGTACCGCAGCGTGATCCCGGCCTGCCCCGCCAGCCGCTCCACCGCCTCGGTGAACGACAGGTGGTCCACCTTCATCACGAACGCGAGCGTGTCCCCGCCCTCGCCGCAGCCGAAACAGTGGTAAAGACCCTTGCTCGGGCTGACCTGGAAGGAGGGGGACTTCTCGTCGTGGAAGGGGCACAGGCCCTTGAGGTTGCCGCCGCCGGCGTTCTTGAGCTGGAGGTATTCGGAGACGACCGCGTCGATGGGGACGGCGTCGCGTACCGCTTTCACGTCTTCGTCCCTGATCCGCCCGGCCACGGGGGAAGTCTACGGCGCGCGGCGGACAGGACGGCCGGGGCGGGGCTCGCCGGGCCGCGGGGTCGGGGCT
>JAJSZB010000311.1:2345-8432 GCA_050613715.1 Streptomyces sp. IBSBF 3018 | reverse complement strand
GCCCCGGCTCCCCCGCCTGCCCCGGCTCCCCGAGCATCACCCGCAGCTCCGCCACCGACAGCCACGTCTCGTTCAGATCGGACCGGTAGGCGAAGCCGTCCGGCACCGGCAGGCACCCCTCGGGCGGCACGGCGTCGGGCCGCCGGATGGACGGCAGCACCAGGTAGCGGTCCTTCAGCTCCAGCGTCCGGTGGCTGTCCTCCGCGGCGATCATCTCCTCGTGCAGCTTCTCGCCGGGCCGCAGGCCCACGTCCTCCAGCCGGCAGCCGGGCGCGACCGCCTCCGCGAGGTCGACGATGCGGGCGCTGCCGATCTTCGGCACGAACAGCTCGCCGCCGCGCATCATGCCGAAGGAGTCGACGACGAAGCGGACCGCCTGGTCCAGGGTGATGAAGAACCGGGTCATCCGGCGGTCGGTGATGGGCAGCCGCCCTGTCGCGGCCAGCCGGCGGAACAGCGGGACCACCGAGCCGCGGCTGCCCAGCACGTTGCCGTAGCGCACCACCGACAGGCGGGTCGGGCCGCCGTGCGCGCCGCCCGCGTCGGAGGTGAAGAACTTGTCGGCGACCATCTTCGTGGCGCCGTAGAGGTTGATCGGGCTGGACGCCTTGTCGGTGGACAGCGCGATCACCCGCTGCACGCCCGCCTCGACGGCCGCGGAGACGACGTTCCCCGACCCGCCGATGTTGGTCCGCACGTACTCGGTCGCGTGCCGCTCCGCGGTGTCGACCTGCTTGAGCGCGGCCGCGTGGACCACGTGGTCGACCCCGCGCATCGCCTGCCGCAGCCGGTCCCGGTCCCGTACGTCGCCGATGACCGTGTGCAGCCGCGGATCGTGGGCGTGGGCCTGGAGGAGTTCCTGCTGCTTCAGCTCGTCGCGCGAGTACACCACGACGCGGACCGGGTCGAGTTCGTCGAGCGCCTGGCGGACGAAGGCCCGGCCGAAGGACCCGGTCCCGCCCGTGATGAGGATCGTCGATTGCGCCAGCAGGCTCACTGCGGGGTCCTCCCTTGTCGTCTTGTCGTACGCCCTCATACGGCGCGCTCGGCGATCCGCTCCGCGCCGTCGTGGATGCCGCGGACGACGTCGCAGATCAGGTCGACCGTCGACTCCGTCATGTGGGTGTAGAGCGGCACGCTGATGACCGCCTTGGACAGCCGGTCGGTGTGCGGCAGCGGGCGGGCCGGGAGGTCCCGGTAGGCGGTCTGCTGGTGCAGCGGCGGATCGAAGTAGTTGCGGGTGGCGATGCGTTCCAGCCGCAGCGAGCGGGCCAGCAGGTCCCGGTCGAGACCGAACTCCGCCGGGTCGACCACCAGGCAGAGGTCCTTGAACGTGCTGAGCGCACCGGCCGGCACCTCCTGGAAGGAGATCCCGGGGGTGCCCGCCAGCCCGGCGCGGTAGCGGTCGGCCAGCATCCGGCGCCGCTCCAGCCACTGCGGCAGGTGCGGGAGGTTGCGCCGGCCGAGCGCCGCGGACAGCTCCGGCATCCGGCCGTTGAGGCCGACCAGGACGCTGTCGTACTCGCCGGAGTTGCCGTACTCGCGGGCCAGCCGCAGCTCGCGGGCGAGCGCGGCGTCCGGGGTGACGATGACGCCGCCCTCGCCGGTGGTGAACGGCTTGGTGGGGCTGAGGCTGAAGACCTCGGCGGTGCCGTGCGTGCCGATCATCGAGCCGTCGGGGTAGCGGCCGCCGAACGCGGGCGCCGCGTCGACGACGAGCGGGATGCCGCGCTCGCCGGCCAGCGCGGCCAGCGCGCCGGTGTCGCAGGGGGTGCCGAAGGTGTGCACGGCCAGCAGCGCGCCGGTCCGCCCGCTCGTCGCGGCGGCGGCGTCCCGCGCGGACAGCGTCAGCGTGCCCGGGTCGATGTCGGCGAACACCGGGGTCAGGCCGTTCCAGCGCAGCGCGTGGCCGCTGGCCATGAAGGTGAAGCTGGGCAGCACCACCTCGCCGGTCAGGCCCAGGCAGCGCATGGTCAGCAGCAGCCCGGTGGTGCAGCTGGACACCAGCACGACGTGCTCGGCGCCCAGGAACGACGCGATCTCCCGTTCCAGCTGGTCCAGTTGGTTCCCCTTGGTGACCGTCCCGGATCGCAGAATGGACTCGAAATCGGCGGTCAGCCGCTCGTCGTCGGCGAGATTGGGCCTGCACAGCGGTATCTCGTCGGTGAAGTCAGGATCGCCGCCGAGAATGACGGACAGTTTCGCCCCCACGTCCCTCTCCCTTCTCTTCTCCCTGTGCCGCCACGGCCGCGAATTGTCCGCGCTGCCTTGTGCCGGCTCGCGCTCGTGCGGAAATGCTAGCGAGCGCCGATGGTGGAGATCCCATAAGCGGGCCACAGTCGGGCGCACCGCGAAGCCTGTCGATCCGGGCCCGGTTCACGGGCGTTGACCTGGCGTGATGACATCGGAGTCGGCCGGCGGGGGCGGCGACCGGCAGTATCCGCCACCGCTTCCGCGGCAGTTCTCGTACGGTCCGCGTCGGCGCATACGTGGGGCATAGCGTGACGCACACGGGGCGCATACCTGACGCATACGTGGGGCCCGCCGGTGAAATCCGGCGGGCCCCACGGTAATCGCTGCGGCTCAGCGTCCGCGCAACGCGTCGATTTCCGCGCGCAACGCCGCGTTCTCCGCCTCCAGTTGTTCGAGGCGGTCGTCGATCGGGCCCAGTACGGTGCTCAGTTCCCTTTCGCTGAACCTCCGGGTGATGTGCTGGTGGCAGTTCCAGTCGAAACCCTCGACGTCGATCAGGACGAAGCGCTCGACGCGGCCCTCGGTCCGTACGGAGGTGAGGGTCCGGGTCCGGGGGTCCGGGTCCTCGTCGGGGTCCCCGCCCTGGCCGGGGTCCTCGCCGGGGTCCTCGCCGGGGTCCTCGCCGGGGTCCTGGCCCGGCGCGGGGGCGACGCGGGCCCGGCCGAACACCTTGAGCCGGGCCTGCTCGGCGTGGTGGATGAAGAAGAGCGACACCCGGTCGTCGGCGCTGAGGTTGCCCGCGGTGATGTACTGCCGGTTGCCGCGGACGTCCGCGTAGCCGAGCGTCCGCTCGTCGAGGACGTGGACGAACCCCGGCGGGCCGCCGCGGAACTGCATGTACGGCCAGCCGGTCTCGCCGACGGTGGCGATCAGGAAGCCGTCCATGCTCCGGATGAACGCGGCCTCGGCGTCGGTGAGCGGGTCGCGCCGGCCGGAGGGCCCGTGCAGTCGCCGGGCGGCGGCCTGCGCGCTGCCCATCCGCTCCTGCACCCGCCGGACCGAGGGCGTGTAGGCGATCTGCGCGTAGCGGCTCATCGGGACGCCTCCCCGTCGTCGCCGTCGCCGTCGTCGTCGCCGACCTCGGTCGTCGCGGTCGCCGCGGTCGCCGCGGTCGCCGCGGTCGCCGCGGTCGCCGGGCGGCGGATCGGGCCGGCTGGGCCGACCGGGCCGACCAGTCCGGTCCTGGCGGCCAGCACACCCGCCTGGAACCGGCTCCCGGCCGAGAAGTCCTGCATGATCGCGGCCAGATGGCGGCGGAAGGACCGCTCCGAGATGCCGAGCCGCCGGGCGATCGCCTCGTCCTTGATGCCGGAGGAGAGCAGTTCCAGGATGGCCGACTTCAGGTCGTCCATCCGGTCGACGTGCCCGATCGCCGTGGAGCCGACGTCGAACGCGGACTGCCAGACCCGGTCGTGGATGCCGGCCAGGAACGTCGCGACCGAGGCGTCGTACACCGCGGCGATGCCGGACTCGCCGCCCCTGCCGTCGTCGACCTGCACGAAGGCGACCTTGCGGTCGAAGACCAGGAAGCAGCTGTGGCTCTCCCGGGTGGTGCGCACCTGCCCGCCGGCGTCCAGGAGTTCGCGCAGCCGGGCCCGCGGCACGGCGTCGGCCCGCGCAGTGTGCGGGTACAGCACCCGGACCTGCGCGCCGCCGCGCAGCGCCGCGGGCACCAGGGAGCGGGCGTGGGCCAGCTCCGGCGGCTCCTGGGCGGTGCAGGGCTGCATCATGAGCATCTCGGCGGACGCGCGCTGGGCCGCCTCGGTGAGCCGCAGCTCGATCTCGGCGCGCCCCGCGGTGACCACGGTCTCCTGGCGGGGCCGGTCGCGCTGCACGTTGTCGAACGCCTCGCTGAACGACAGCAGCCGGCCCTTGACGCCGGCGAGCCGGCGGCGCTTGTCGTGGATCGCCTGCTCCAGCGGCACCAGCAGCTCCATCCGCGCCGCCTCGGGGCTCACCGCGGCCAGCTCGCCCGGCCTGTGGTCGTGCTCCCTGACCAGCCGCAGGCCGCGCAGCACGTCGAGCGCCTGCTCGACCCGGGACGACGGCGCGCCGAGGTCGCCGGCGAGCACCGCGGTGGTCGCGCCGCCGCGGGCGAGTACGTGCTCGTAGACGCGGACCGCGAACTCGTCGACGCGGCCGGGCCGTTCGGGGCGGTCGGGGCGGTCGGGGCGGTCGGGACGGTCGGGACGGTCGGGGCGATCGCGCGGGTCCGCGGCGTCGGCGCGGTCCGCGCGGCCGGCGCGCACGGTGTCCAGGTCCGCGCGCTCGGCCCGGTCGGCGCGCCCGGTGTCCTGGCCGGCGCCGGTGTGGGTTGCGGCCGTCATCGCGATCAGCTCCCCTGCGGCGCGGCGGCGGGCTCCGCGGCGCCCGGTGCGGCTGCCGGTGCGGCCGGCGCGACGGCGCGCAGCCCTCTGATGGCGGGCACGGCGAGCATGACGGCGCTGCAGCACAGTCCCAGCACGGTCGCGAAGACCATCAGCCGGCGCTGACCCGCCACCGACGCCATCGGGCCGGCCAGCGAGCGCCCCAGCGCGATGGACAGCAGCGAGCCGGTCACGTCGTAGGCGTAGACCCGGTTGAGCAGGCCGGCCGGGATCTGCGTCTGCACGGTGGTCGCCCAGATGACCGACCAGTACGCCAGGCCCGCCCCCGCCACGCCCCAGCCGATCGAGAGCACCACGAGGTCCGGCTTGAGCGCCGGGACGATCGGGTACAGCGAGAACAGCACCCAGCCGGCCGAGCCCGCGGCCAGCGGACGGCTCTGCCGGATGCGGATGGCCAGGACCCCGCCGAGCACACCGCCGCCGCCGAAGACCGCCATCGCGACGCCGAGGGACGTGGACCCGAGGTGGGTGACGACGAGGTCAGCGCCGACCGGCAGCGACACCCCGGCCACGAAGCAGCCGTAGAGCAGGTAGATGGAGATGACGCCCCACAGCCAGGTGCGTGACCTGAACTCCTGCCAGCCTTCGACGAGTTGGCGCAGGAACGGCTCGTCGGCCGCCCCCTTCGCGGCAGCCGGCAGCCGCAGCGCGAACAGGCACGCGGCGCTGATGCCGTAGGTCGCGGAGTAGATCGCGAAGACGGTCGCGGGTCCGGAGACGCCGACCAGCACGCCGGCCAGCGCGGGCCCGAGCACGCCCGCCACCGCCTCGGCCACCCGCAGCACGCCGTTCGCCCGCTGCACGTCAGAGGAGACCTGCGGCACCAGGCTCGCGACCCCCGGCTGGAACATGGACGTGGCCACGCCGCTGAGGAACTGCAGGCCGACGATGGCCCACAGCGGCGGCACGGAGGCGGCGAACATCACCGCCATGCCGCCCTGGATGACCAGGCGGACCAGGTCGGCCAGCACCATCATCCGGCGCGGCGTGAACCGGTCCGCCAGCACGCCGCCGAACAGCATGCACAGCGCGAGCGCGCCCATCCACGCGCCGAGCGCGTAGCCGACGCCGCCCGTGCCGTAGCCGGCGTGCAGCACGCCGACGGACAGCGCGACGGGCAGCATCGCGTCGCCGAGCAGGGAGCCGGTGCGGGCGCCGAAGTAGAGGCGGAAGTTGGTGGTCCACAGGGAGGGGGCGGCGGACCCTCCCGCGGGCGCGGACTCTCCCGGGGCCGCGGTCTCTCCCGCGGCCGCGGTCTCTCCCGCGGCGGGCGCGGCGGCCTGTGCGGCGGCGGGGTCCGTACGGACGTCGGAGTCCGAGCTCATGAGGCGTCCCGTCCGTGGCCGGCCGCGGCGGGCTCGGGACGCTCGGCGTGCGCGGCGGGCCCGGAAGGCTCGGCGTGCTCGGCGTGCTCGGCGTGCTCGGCGTGCTCGGCGTGCTCGGCGTG
>JAJSZB010000311.1:0-2245 GCA_050613715.1 Streptomyces sp. IBSBF 3018 | reverse complement strand
GCTCGGCGTGCTCGGCGTGCTCGGCGTGCTCGGCGTGCTCGGCGTGCTCGGCGTGTTCCGCGGGCCCGGGAGGCTCAGCGCGGTCCGCCTGTTCCGCCTCTTCCGTCCGTTCCCGGCGCTCCGCGATCACCGTGTGGGCGGCCCACGCGTCCGGATCGCCGGCGTCCTCAAGCCCGGGCGCGCCGTCGTGCACGACGTAACCGTGCGGGGCCATGGCCGTCACACGGCCGGGCAGCGCCGCGAGGAAGCGCGCGTGGACCTGCTCCGGGTCGGCCGGCTTGGTGAGGTGGCACACCAGGCGGTGGCCCAGACGCTCGTCCGGGACGGCGGTGACCAGGTGCGGCGCATCGCCCACCGCCTCGGCCGACAGGGCGCGTACGGCGTCGAGTTCGACCCAGGAGTTGTCGCAGCGGTACCAACCCTCACCGCGCCGCACCGGCACCAGGCCGGTGAGCGCCGGGAGTTCGGCCAGCGGCACGTCCCGCTCGGCGGCGGTGCGCAGCAGCCGCAGCAGCGCGGCGCCGAACTCCTCGACCTGGTCGCGGGACAAGGTCAACGGGTCGACCCACAGCGTCAGTTCGAACTCCTCGTCCAGCCGGTGCACGCACACGAAGAAGCGGCAGGGGATGTCCTCGGCGGGCAGCCACTCCAGACTGCCGCCGATCGCGGGGTCGTCCGCCGACGCGGGCTGGTGGCCAGGGATCCACACGCCGGGCAGCCGCCCGCGCGCGGACCGGTCGGGCGAGTCGGCGGCGGTCGCGAGCACGCTCAGGTCGTTGAACACCAGGTCGCGGGCGAAGGAGATGCCGCGCCTGGCACACACGCCGTCTATGGCCTGCCACAGCGCCGCCGGGTCGAACCAGCTGTAGCGGTACGCCGCCAGCCCGGCCGAACGGACCTGCCGCACCGCGTCGTCGAAGCCGGACAAGCCGGCGAGGTCCACCGGCAGCAGCGCGTCCTGCGCCAACGAACCGAAGAAACCGCGGAGTTTGCGGACCACGCGGTTCCCCGACAGCGACGTCGTGACCACCGTCGGCTGGTCGGCGACGTGCCCGACCAGCGCGGCGAGCGCCGCGTGGACCACCGACGACGGGCTCGCGCCGGTGCGTGCCGCGACGGCCGCCGCATGGCCGGAGGCGGAACGCGACCGCACCGTCAGGCCGGCGTGCAGCCAGTCGGTCTTGGCGGCCGCCGTGCGCGCCGGGGGCGTGAACACCGCCTGCGGCAGCCGTTCGAGCTGGGACTGCCAGTAGCGCACCGCGCCCTCGGTCAGCCGCCTGATGGCCGGGGTCTGCTCCAGCGCGCTCACGTCGGCGGGTTCGAGCGCGGCCGGCTCCGGCAGGTCCTCGCCGGCCGACAGCGCCGACCACTCGGCGTACAGCACCTCGCAGGCGCCCACGTCCATCGCCGCGTGGGTGACCACCCACACCAGGTGCCGCGGGACGCCGTCGCGGGTCACCACGGCTGCCCTGACCGGGAGTTCGGCCTCCAGGTCGAACGGCAGCGCGCGCAGCCGGCGGGCGGTCCGCTCGGCCGTCTCCAGCGGGTCGCCGTCCGACTCGACCAGCTCCACGGCGAGTTCACCGGCGGCCTGCACGTGCTGCGTGGCCGGCGGGGCCAGGCGGTAGGTCGTCCGCAGCGACTCGTGGCGCTCCAGCAGGCGCCGCAGTTGGCCGGCCACGCGGTCCTGCCCGCCGTCGGCCGGGGCGTCGAAGACCATCGCCAGGTTGAGCCGGGACGGCTCGTCGTCGACATCGATGGAGCGGACGATGTTGGCGTGCCCGTAGGAGAGCGGCCCCGATCGGCTGGTCTGGTCGGCGAAGCGCACCATGAGCTGTGGCAAGTGGTCACCTCTTGTGTCGGGGACGACCGGTGGAGCCCTCGCCGGAAAGGCGTCCGTGTCCTGGGCGGGGCACGCGCCACGGCAGTGGAGCCGCGCGCCTGAGCGGACTCAACCCCTCGCCCAAGGACGATACGGAGGCGGTGTGTGCGCGACGCTATAAGCGGCCCATAGCCGCATCCCCCACACGCGTGCCCGACCGGCACCCGGCCGCACCGTCGTGACCTGCGCCGATGCCTTGCTCCTCGCGGTCGCTCGCCCCAGGCGGCAGACCCCGCAACCCCTCCCCGGCAGTTCTCCCGCGTCCCCGCCGTCGCTCGGCCTCGCTCGCCTTCCCCGCGCTACCCCGCACTCCCCCGCTTCCAGGACGCGCCGGGGCCGCGCCCGGGCACGGGGGTACGGATG
>JAJSZB010000310.1:0-8453 GCA_050613715.1 Streptomyces sp. IBSBF 3018 | reverse complement strand
GTGTGCGGGGGCGTCCGGGGGGTCCGCGGCGTCGTCGTGCCCGCACGGCCCCCGAGGAGCCCGCTGTGAACGCCCCTTCCACCCACCGTAGAGTCCTGGCCTGTGCGGCCACCGCGCTGTCCGCGGGGCTGCTGCTGACCGCCTGCGGCGGTGACAAGGACGGCTCGGGCGACTCCGGCGCCAAGACGAAGAACGCCTCGGACAAGACCGCGAGCGTCGCGGTCACCATCACCGACAAGGACTGCGCGCCGGACCCGGCGAGCGTCCCCGCGGGCACCGTGAAGTTCAAGGTGACCAACAAGAACTCCGCCAAGGTCACCGAGGCCGAGCTGCTCGACGGCGGCAAGATGCTGGGCGAGAAGGAGAACCTGACCCCGGGCCTGTCCGGCGACTTCACGCTCAACCTCGACGCCGGCACGTACAGCGTGTACTGCCCGGGCGCGCACACCAGCAAGACGACGTTCACCGTCACCGGCGCCGCGAAGAAGACCTGGAAGGACGACCCCCGGCTGGTCGCCGCCACCCAGGGCTACGCGACCTGGATCACCGGCGAGGTCAGGCAACTGGTGACCACCACCGACGCGTTCACCGCCGCGGTCAAGGCCGGCAAGGTGGACGAGGCCAAGACGCTGTACGGCAAGGCCCGCATCCACTACGAGCGCATCGAGCCGACCGCGGAGATCTGGGGCGACATCGACGGCCGGATCGACGGCCGCGCCGACGACGCGCCCACGCCCGCCGACTTCACCGGCTTCCACCGCATCGAGCAGGCGCTGTGGCAGCAGAAGTCGCTGGCCGGCACCGCGAAGCTGGCCGACCAGCTCGACAGCGACGTCAAGGCGCTCTACGCCAAGGTGCAGACCGTGGAGTACCAGCCCGCCGAGATCGCCAACGGCGCCACCGACCTGGTCAACGAGATCCAGTCCTCGAAGATCACCGGCGAGGAGGAGCGCTACTCGCACATCGACCTGCTGGACTTCGACGGGAACCTGGCCGGCGCGAACGAGGCCGTCAGCGTGCTGATGCCGGTGCTCAAGGCGAAGGACGCGGCGCTGGCCGCCACCGTCACGCAGCGGTACGAGCAGACCGCCGCGGCGCTGAAGAAGTACGAGGCGAAGCCCGGTTACGAGAACAGCGGCTACGTCGACTACAGCAAGGTCTCCGCGACCGAGCGGCGTACCCTGTCGCAGACCGTGGACGCCTACGCCGAGGCCGTCTCCAAGATCGCCGGAAAGATCGCCTGAGCCGTGACCGACAGCCCCGACGCCGCCGCCTCGCCCACCCCGTCCGACTCCCCCGGTACGCCGGGCGCGTCCGCCGCACCGGGTACGCCGGGCACATCGGGCACATCGGGCACGCCGGGCGGCTCCCCCGGGCGGCCCGCCGTCAGCCGGCGGCGGCTGCTGGGCGCGGTCGGCGCCGGGGCGGTCGCGGGGGCGGCGCTCGGCGCGGGCGGCACCGCGCTGGCCGACCACGAGGGCGGCTCGCCGGGCGGGTCGTCCGGCGCCTCGTCCGGCGGGGCGGACCCGGCGGACGGCGGCGCGGCGACGGTCGCCTTCCGCGCCGGCCACCAGGCGGGCATCGCGACCCCCGCCCAGGACCGGCTGTGCTTCGCCACCTTCGACGTGTCGCCCACCGCGACCCGCGCCGACCTGGCGGAGCTGCTGGCCACGTGGACCGCGGCGGCCGAGGCGATGACCCGCGGCCTGCCGGTGCCCGGCGACAAGGGCGACCTCAACACCCCGCCGGACGACACCGGCGAGGCCGTCGGACTGACCCCCGGGCGGCTCACCGTCACCGTCGGGTACGGGCCCTCGCTCTTCGACGGCCGGTTCGGGCTGGCCGCGCGCCGCCCGTCGGCGCTGAAGCCGCTGCCCGAGCTGCCAGGAGAGAACCTCGACCCGGCCGGGTCCGGCGGCGACATATGCGTGCAGGCGTGCGCCGACGACCCGCAGGTGGCCTTCCACGCGGTCCGCAACCTGCGCCGGCTCGGCTTCGGCACCGTCGTGCCGCGCTGGATGGAGCTGGGCTTCGGCCGCACCTCCTCCACCTCCCCGCAGCAGACCACCCCGCGCAACCTGCTGGGCTTCAAGGACGGCACCCGCAACATCGACGCCACCGACGCCGGCCTGATGGGCCGGCACGTGTGGATCGGCGAGGAGGAGCCGCAGCGCTGGGCGCGCGGCGGCTCGTACCTGGTGGCCCGGAAGATCAAGATGCGGATGGAGCAGTGGGACCGCGACCGGCTGGGCGACCAGCAGGACGTCTTCGGCCGGTTCAAGGACACCGGCGCGCCGCTGACCGGCGCGAAGGAGTTCGACACACCGGACTTCGCCGCGAAGAACGGCTCGCAGTACGTGATCCCGGCCGACGCGCACATCCGGCTGGCCGCGCACGAGAACAACAACGGCCTGCGCATCCTGCGCCGCGGCTACTCGTACACCGACGGCATCGACCCGGAGACCGGGGACCTGCTGGGCGGGCTGTTCTTCATCGCCTTCATGAAGAGCCCGCAGCAGTTCGTCACCCTGCAGCGGGTGCTGGGCGCGCACGACGCGCTCAACGAGTACATCCAGCACATCGGCAGCGGCGTGTTCATGGCGCCGCCGGGGCTGGCGGCGGGGCAGGACTGGGGACGCCAGCTGTTCGGCCAGGGCGGCCCGGGTGGCTCGGGCGGCCCGGCCGGCTCGGGCGGCTCGGGCGGGCAGTCGCAGGGCGCGTGAGCGGCGGCGAGTGAGCGGGGGCGCGTCGGCCGCGGGACACGCGGTCGGGCGCGGCCGGTGCGCGTAGCCAGGGATCGGGAGTCCCTGGACAGGTGGAGCCTTCATCCGCCGGGCGGGGCGGACGAGTCTGGAGGGGACGGCGGGCGCACGGTCCGCCGGTCACCCGGACGAAAGGCCACTCCCGTGAGCACTTCCCCCGACGCCCGTACCGGCTCCGCGGCCGGCGCCCCCTCGCGGGGGCGGATCGCGCTGGTCACCGGCGGCAACCGCGGCATCGGCCGCAGCAGCGCGCTGCGGCTGGCCGCCGACGGCGTCGACCTGATCCTCACCTACCGCTCGCACCCCGAGGAGGCGCAGGCGGTCGTCGCCGAGGCCGAGGCGCTGGGCCGCACCGCCCGCGCGCTGCCGCTGGACACCGGCCGGGTCGAGGACTTCCCGGCGTTCGCCGACGCGGTGCGCGACGCGCTGAAGCAGGGCTGGGACCGCGACACCTTCGACTTCCTGGTCAACAACGCGGGCCACGCGGCCGGCGGCCCGATCGCCACCACCACCGTCGAGGACTTCGACGGCCTGGTGGCGGTGCACCTGCGCGGCGTGTACTTCCTCACCCAGACGCTGCTGCCGCTCCTCGCCGACGGCGGCCGGATCGTCAACGTCTCCACCGGGCTGACCCGTTTCGTCGGCCCCGGCTTCTCCGCCTACGCCGCGGTCAAGGGCGCGGTCGAGGTCTTCACCCGCTATCTGGCGGTCGAGCTGGGCCCGCGCGGCATCAGCGCCAACACCGTCGCGGCCGGCGCGGTCGCTTCGGACTTCGCGGGCGGCCTGGTGCGCGACGACGAGGAGTTCCAGGCCCGGATCGGCGCGATGACCGCCCTGGGCCGGACCGGGCTGCCCGACGACATCGGCGGCGCGGTGGCCGCGGTGCTCGGCGAGGGCACCGGCTGGATCACCGGCCAGCGCATCGAGGTCTCCGGCGGCCAGCAGCTCTGACCGGTACGCCGGTCCGGCCGGTATTCCGGTCCGGACGGTACGCCGGTCCGGCCGGCAGGCGGCGGACGCGGCGATCGCGGGCTCACACGGCCGACGCCGCGCCGTACGACATGCAAAAGTGGACCGGAGTGGAGGAGGACGACCATGGCACGGACCCCGCTCGACCTCGCGGTGCCCGACCTCGGCGGCCGGCTGGCCGTGGTGACCGGCGGCAGCGACGGCCTGGGGCTCGGACTGGCCGGCGCGCTGGCCGCCGCGGGCGCCGAGGTGGTGCTGCCGGTGCGCGACCCGGCCAAGGGCGCCGCCGCGGTGGAGCGCATCCGCGCCGCGGCCCCCGGCGCCCGGGTGTCGCTGCGCGGCCTGGACCTGGCGTCGCTGGACTCGGTGGCGGAGCTGGCCCGCACGCTGCTGGCCGAGGGCCGGCCGGTGGACCTGCTGGTGCTCAACGCGGGCGTCATGACGCCGCCGGTCCGGCACACCACCGCGGACGGCTTCGAGCTGCAGTTCGGCGTCAACCACCTCGGGCACGTCGCGCTCACCGTACGGCTGCTGCCGCTGCTGACCGCGGGCGGCGGGGCGCGGGTGGTCACCCACACGAGTTTCGGCGCCCGGCAGGGCTCGCTGAACTGGGACGATCTGCAGTACGAGCACGGCTACGCGCCGTGGAAGGCGTACAACCAGTCCAAGCTGGCGCTCGCGCTGTTCGGGCTCGAACTGGGCCGCCGCTCGGACGCGGCCGGGTGGGGCCTGACCAGCGTCCTCGCCCACCCGGGTCTGACCTCGACCAACCTCCAGGCGACCGGCCCGAGCATGGGCCGCGCCCGGCCGTCGCGGATGCGCGCGGTCTTCTCCCGGCTGGCCCGGCTCGGCCTGCTGGTGCAGCCCGTCGACAAGGGCATGCGGCCCGCGCTCTACGCCGCGACCTCCCCGCACGCGCGCCCCGGCGCCTTCTACGGCCCCGGCGGCCCCGGCCAGATCAGCGGCCGGCCGGTCGAGCTGTCCTCCTACGCGTCGATGCGGGATGCCGCGGCCGCCGCGCGGATGTGGGAGGAGTCGCTGCGGCTGGCGGACGTACGGGTGCCGGCGGACCTGCCGGGTAGCGTACGGCCGGCGGACCTGCCGGGCGCGGGCGGCACGGGCGACGGACCCGCGGGCGCGGGGCTCGCGGGCATGCCGGGGGACGTACGGCCGGCGGCTGGTGCTCGTGACGCGGCGGACGTACGGCCGGCGGCCCGTGCGGGTGAGCCGGACCGCGGGGAGGGCTGAGGGCGTTGGACCGGGACCGTGAGCAGCTCGCCGACTTCCTGCGCAGGCGCCGCGAGGCGCTGCAGCCCGAGGACGTGGGGCTGCCGCGCGGCGCCCGGCGGCGCACCCGGGGGCTGCGCCGGGAGGAGGTCGCCGCGCTGTGCGGGATGTCCGCGGACTACTACGGCCGGATCGAGCAGGGCCGCGGCCCGCAGCCGTCGGAGCCGATGCTCGCGGCGATCGCCCGCGGCCTGCACCTGACACTGGACGAGCGCGACCACCTGTTCCGGCTGGGCGGCCACGTCGCGCCGCCGCGCTCGGTCGCCACCGACCACGTCAGCCCCGGGCTGATGCGCATCCTGGACCGGCTGGCCGACACCCCGGCGCAGGTGATGGGCAGTACGGGCGAGACGCTGATGCAGACGCCGCCCGCGGTCGCGCTCCTGGGCGACCAGGTCGGCCACACCGGCCGGGCGCGCAGCTTCTTCTACCGCTGGTTCACCGATCCGCAGACGCGGCTGATCTACCCGGAGGAGGACCACCCGCTGCACAGCCGGCTGTTCACCTCCGACCTGCGCGCCGCCCACTCCCGGCAGGGCTCGGCGCCGGACCGCCCGGCCGCCCGCCTGGTCGCCGAACTCCTCGACATCAGCCCGGAGTTCGCCCGGCTGTGGAGCGCCCACGAGGTGGGCCTGCGGCGGCCGGACACCAAGCGGCTGCGGCACCCGGCGGTGGGCGTGCTCGACCTGCACTGCCAGACCCTCTTCGACGCCGACCAGCCGCAGGGCCTGCTGGTCTACACCGCGACGCCCGGCTCGGAGTCCTACGAGAAGCTCCAGCTCCTCACGATGCTCGGCGCCCGCCCGCCCGGCTCCTGAGCGGGATCGTCACACTCGCCTCGGGTACGGCCGCCCGGCGGACGGCCGTCCCGGGGACGCGTGGCCGGACGCCGCGCGGGAGCGAGGACCGGCCTCAGTCGCGGGGCAGCACGCCCAGGAGGCCCGCGGTGAGGGAGACGCGGAGGGCCTCGCGCAGGTCCAGGTGGAGCACGCCGAGGGCGGGCTCGTCCTCGTAGGCGGCCAGCAGGCTGGGCGGCGGCGGGACGTAGGCCGACAGGGCGCCCGCCGAGACCAGGGTCATCAGGCAGAACATCTGCGCGCCGTCGCCGAGTTCGGGCAAGTGGCGGCGGAGCAGGTCGGTCATGGCCGCGAGCCGCGCGAGGGACGACCGCTTGTGGCGCTTGACCACCTCGACCGAGACGTTGTGCTCCAGGACGCCGCCCTGCGCGCCGAAGAGGTCGCACAGCACGGCCCGCTCGGCGAGCGACCGGCTGAGGATCTCGGCCAGGCGTTCCGCCCGTGCCTGCGGCGCGGCGTCCGCGTCCAGGCCCGCGGCCAGCTCGTCCGCCAGCTCGGCGAGCCAGCTTCCCAGGAAGACGTCCAGCAGTTCGAGCAGCACCGCCTCACGTGACTCGAAGTACCGCAGGACGTTCGACTTGGCCAGGCCCACCCGGCGGCTGAGCTCGTTGAGGCTCACCTCGGCCACCGGCATCTCGTCGAGCATCGCCGCCGCCGTGTCCAGGATCGCCCGGCGGCGGATCTCCCGCTGCTCCTCGCTGCGCGCCCGCTGAAACGTCACGGATGCAGTCTAGCTTAAAGACCGCCGGTCTCTTGACAGGAGACCGGCGGTCTTTTACGTTGGAGGCATAACAGACCACTGGTTCCTTAAGGAGTGCGCCATGAGCGGCGAAAACTGGACCGAGCAGCACATCCCCGATCAGCACGGCCGGGTGGCGATCGTGACCGGCGCGAACACCGGGCTGGGCTTCCAGACCGCACGGATGCTCGCCGCGCACGGGGCGACGGTGGTCCTGGCGGTCCGCGACGTCGAGAAGGGCGAGCGGGCGGCCGCGCGTATCACCGAGGAGGTCGCGGCGGGGGGTGTGGCGGCGCGGGGCCGGGGCGCGGCCGGGGGCGAGGTCGCGGCCGCGCGAGGCGAAGTCGCGACCGGGGGCCGCGTGGCCACCGGGAGCCAGGCCGCCGCCGCGCGAGGCGAGGTCGCCACCGGGGGCCGGGGCGCCGCCGCGCGAGGCGAGGTCACCGTCCAGGCCCTCGACCTGGCCTCCCTGGACTCCGTCCGCTCCGCAGCGGCCGACCTGCGCGCGGCCCACCCGCGCATCGACCTGCTGATCAACAACGCGGGCGTGATGTACACCCCGCGGCGGACCACCGCGGACGGCTTCGAGCTGCAGTTCGGCACCAACCACCTCGGCCACTTCGCCCTGACCGGGCTGCTGCTGGACCGGCTCCTGCCGGTCCCCGGCTCCCGCGTCGTGACGGTCAGCAGCACCGGCCACCGCATCCGGGCCGCCATCCACTTCGACGACCTGCAGTGGGAGCGCTCGTACAGCCGCGTCGGCGCATACGGCCAGGCCAAGCTCGCCAACCTGATGTTCACGTACGAGTTGCAGCGCCGGCTCGCACCGCACGGCACCACGATCGCGGCGGCGGCGCATCCCGGCCTGTCCGACACCGAACTCGCCCGCAACACGCCCGCCGCGCTCCGCCTGCCCGTCACCTGGCTCGCGCCGCTGATCGCCCAGAAGGCGGAGATGGGCGCCCTGCCGACGCTGCGCGCCGCCACCGACCCGGCCGTCACCGGCGGCCAGTACTACGGCCCCGGCAACCGCGGCGAGGTACGCGGCCACCCCAAACTCGTCGCCTCCAGCCCCGAATCCCACGACCTGGCCGTCCAGCAGCGCCTGTGGGCCGTCTCCGAGGCGCTGACCGGGGTGACGTTCCCCGTGACACCCGTGGCCCCCCTGGCGTGAGGCGAGCGGGACACGCCCCCCGGTGCGCATCAGGGACGCAGCGCGGCGTCCCACTCCTCCTGAGCGAGAAACACGGCCACGAAGTCGGGCCGCCCCGCACCCTTCACGGCGATCCGGATTCGCCAACGCCCCCGCCTGGGCAGAAGGAACGACTCCCGGCGCTCATCCGTCGGACCGCTCACGCTCACGATCCCCGACGGTGACCGGAAGACCCCCTCGAAGATCTGTCGGGCCCCCGGGATGTCCACGTCCCCTGCTCTCATCTCGACGACCACGCCCCCGTCGAGGTCGTCGATCGTTCCGACGAGGAAGCAGTCCGGGTTGTCAGGCACCCACACCAGTTCCTCGTCGCCGGTCTTCCATTCCGGTTCGCTCGTCGCCCCGACATCCTGAATCGCGATCTGGCCGTATCCCGGCCAGACCAGGAGGGACGTCAAGAGGTTGCTCATCGATCGGCCTCCGCCTTCCCCGCGTTCTCACCCACCGTGGGTCGATTCCCGGGCAGGGAGCAGGAAACGCGAAGTCCCCAGGGCCGATCACGCGATCCCGGAGCGGACGTCCGCCCTCATACCGCGGCCCTCACCGCGATCCGCCCCGCCTGCGCGCACCCCGCCCCGCCGGTCCCGGGGATGGCCGCGGTATTATGGCGGAACTACCCTACGGGT
>JAJSZB010000030.1:0-32875 GCA_050613715.1 Streptomyces sp. IBSBF 3018 | reverse complement strand
CGATCCCCCGGAAAACCACCCACCACATCCACACCCGACGCCACCAGATCCCACAGACCCCCAGGCGACACCACCCCACCCGGATAACGGCACCCCATCCCCACAATCGCCACCGGCTCGGGGCGCCGGGCCTCCAACTGCTCGATGCGGCGGCGGGATTCGGCCAGTTCGGCGGCGGCGCGCCGGAGGTACCCCCGCAGCTTGTTCTCGTCCGACATGGCGTTCCTCACTGGGCCGGGAGCTAGACGGAGCCGAGCTCGTTGTCGATGAAGTCGAAGACGTCCTGGTCGCTGGCGGACAGCAGGCGTTCCGCGGCGCCGTCGCCCCCGTCGTCGCCGTCGCCGGCGGTCAGTTCTGCCAGCACGGCGCGCAGGCCGGCGGCGAACTCGTCGCGCGCCTCGGGCGTGTCCGCGGCGGACACCGCGGCGCGCAGCCCGGCCAACTGGTCCTGCACGGACGGCGCCGACGCCTGGGGGGCGAGGCGGTCGCGCAGGTAGAGCGCGACGGCCGCGGGCGTCGGGTGGTCGAAGGCGAGCGTCGCGGGCAGCCGCAGTCCGGTGACCGCGTGCAGCCTGTTGCGCAGGGTGACCACCATCAAGGAGTCGAAGCCGAGCTGTTTCAGGGCCCGTTGCGGGTCGACGGCCTCGGGGCCCGCGTGTCCGAGGGCCGCGGCGACCTCGGTACGGACCAGGTCGAGCAGGTGCCGCTCCTGCGCGGCGGGCGGCAGCGCGGTCAGGGTCGCGGCCAACTCCGAGGCGTCGGCGCTCTGTTCGGGGCCGCCGCCCCGCTCGGTGACGGCCTGCGCCACGTCGGGCAGGTCGGCGATCAGCGGGCTCGGCCGTACCGCGGTCAGCGCGGGCCCGAACCGGGACCAGTCCACGTCGGCCACGACCAGCGCGGCGTCCTTGCCGCCGAGCGCGGCCGGGAGCAGGTCGAGCGCGGCTTCGGGGTCGAGCGGGGTCAGGCCGCTGCGGCGCAGTTGCTCGGTGCGCGCGGCGTCCGCGGGGTCCGGGTCCGCGACGACCGCGGGGTCCGTGGGGCCGTCCGCCGTGCCGTGCCCGGGCGGTCGGCCGGAGCCGTCCGGGCCGCCGTTCGCCGTCAGGTCGTGCACGCCGTGCTCGGCTCCGCGCTCGGTCGGGTCCACGGCCGCGCGGTTCTCGTCCGCGGCCCACGGGCCCCAGGCGACAGCCGTCGCGGGCAGCCCCTCGGCCGCGCGCTGTTGCACCAGCGCGTCCAGCCACGCGCCGGACGCCGCCGCGACGGCCTGTCCCGCGCCGCCCCACACTCCCGCGGTGCTGGTGAACGCCACGAACGCGGTCTCGGGCCGCCCCTCCAGCGCGCGGTGGAGCGCGAGGGCGTCCGCCGTCGCGCGCTCGACCTCCGCGGCGAAGACGTCCGGATCGGTCTCGGCGAGCGGCGCCGACGAGGGCGTGGGCGCGATGTGCACGACGGCGTCGAGCGGCTCGACCGCGGCAGCCGTGGTGCCCCAGCCCGAGTCGCCGGCGTCGCCGGCCTCCGCACCGGCCGCGCCCGTGCGGGTCGCGCCCGTGTGGCTCGTGCCCGTGTGGCTCGTGCCCGCGGCGAAGGTGGCCGCATCGGGTGCGTCCGCGATGCCCGCGCTCAGGCCGGCCGCGCCCGCACCGGTCGTGCCCGCCGCGAACGTAGCCGCATCGCTCGGACCCGCACTGCCGGTGCCCGCACCATGTGCGTCCGCGCTACCCGCGCCCGTGCCGGGCGCCGCCGCACCGGTCGTGCCCGCGACGCCTGCGATCACGCCGGGCGCTCCCGCCGCGTGCCGCCGCGTGACGCGGATTTCCGGGTGCTGCTCGGCGAGTTGTGCGGCCAGTGCCTCCAACGTGCCGCCGCCCGCGGCGTCTTCGGCGTCGGCGGCCGGGCCCGCGCCGAGGACGAGGTGTGCGGCGCCGTCCCGGGCCAGCCGGTGGGCCAGCGCCCGCCCGGCGGGTGTCGTCGCGTCGCTGATCAGTACGGTTCCCCGCAGCGGCGAATCTGCCATGTCCGCGGGCGGTACGGCCCCGGCGGCGCGGGCGAGGCGGGCGGCGAACGTGCCGCCGGACCTGACGGCGACGTGGTGCTCCGCCGGGTGCGCGAGCGCCTGCGCGAACAGCGCGGCGGTGCGCGCGTCGGGCGTGGCCGGGAGGTCGGCGACGCCGCCGAAGGCCTGCGGGTGTTCCAGCCCGGCCACGCGCGCCAGGCCCCAGAGCGCCGCCTGCTCGGGACGCGGCAGCGGCTCGGAGTCCGCGGCCCTGACCGCGCCCGACGTCACCAGCCACAGCGGGGCGTCCAGGCCGGCGGCCACGTGTGCCTGCACCAGTGCGAGGGTGTCGGCCGGCCCCGCCGCGGGATCGAGCGCGAGCAGGGACACGACACCCGCCACGCGGGAGCCACCCGACTCCGCAACGCCGTCCGCGGCAGCCGCCGCGCGCGAACCGTCCGTCCCGGGCTCGCCGTTGGTGCGGGACCCGTCCGACGCGGACCGGCCCCTCGCGTCACCCGCCGCGCGGGAGCCGTCCAGCCCCGCAACGCCGTCCGCCGCACCGGACCCGCCGGACCCGCCCTGCCCAAGTCCGCCGCCCGCCGGTTCGGCGACATCCGACGCCGCCTCACCGCTCGCCGCGCCGGCCGCCCGCGCGGCGCCTCGCAACGCCTGGGCCAGGTCGGGGCCTGCGGGCACGGTGACCGGGGTCGCGCCGGCCTGGCGCAGTGCGTCCAACAGGAGGTCGCGGACCCGCGGGTCGGGGGCGGCCGGGAGGACCGCGAGCCAGGTGCCGTCGAGGCGGGCCGGGGGCGCGGGCGGCAGCGGCTGCCAGGCCAGGCGGTAGCGCCAGGCGTCGGTGCGGGCCCCGCGCTCCTGGCGGTCGCGCCAGTCGGCGAGGGCGGGGAGGACGGCGCGCAGCGCGTCCCGGTCCCGCTCCCGCGCGCCCAGCAGCGCGGCCAGGTCGTCGGCGTCGCCGCCGCGTACCGCGGTCCAGAAGGCGCCGTCCGCGACGCCCTCGGCCGCCGTACCCTCCTCGGGGTCGAGCCAGAAGCGCTGCCGCTGGAAGGCGTAGCCGGGAAGCTCCACCGGCGCCGGGCCGGGCTCGGGGAACAACTTCCGCCAGTCGACGGCCAGTCCGCCGCTCCACGCCTCGCCGAGCGAGAGCAGGAAGCGGTCCAGGCCGCCCTCGCCGCGCCGCAGCGACGCCGTGGCCAGCGCCTGCGTGCCTGCGTTCTCGGCGATCTCGTCCACGCCGAGGGACAGCACCGGGTGCGGGCCGGCCTCGACGAAGGCGTGGTGGCCGTCGTCCAGCAGGGCGCGGGCGGCGAGGTCGAAGCGGACCGGGCGGCGCAGGTTGAGGTACCAGTAGTCGGCGTCCAGCGGCGTCGACGGGTCCAGCAGCCCGCCGGTGACGGTGGAGTAGAAGGGGATGCGCGGCGGGTTGGGGGCCACCGGGGCGAGCGCGGTCAGCAGTTCCTCGCGGGCCGGCTCGACGTACGGCGAGTGCCCGGCCTGCGCCGCCTTGAGCCGGCGCATCCTGATGCCCTCGGCCTCGCACTCCGCGGCGAGCTCCTCGCACGGCCCGACCTCGCCCGAGACCACCACGGAGGACGGCGAGTTGACCACGGAGACCGACAGCCGGCCCTGCCATCGGGCGAGGCGCTTCTCCAGCAGGTCCAGCGGCATCGTCACCGACAGCATCGCGCCGGTGGGCAGCGTGGTGATGGCCCGGGACCGCACCGTGACGATCCGCGCGCCGTCGGCCAGGGTGAGCGCGCCGCTGACGCAGGCCGCCGCGATCTCCCCCTGCGAGTGGCCGACGACCGCGTCCGGCTCGACGCCGAAGGACCGCCACAGCTCGGCGAGGGAGACCATCACCGCCCACAGCACCGGCTGGACGTGGTCGATGCGCTCCAGCAGGGCCGCGTCGCCGAGCACGTCGGCGGGCGACCAGTCGAGGAAGGGCGCCAGCGCGTCGGCGCACTCCTGGAAGCGGGCGCGGAAGACCGGCGAGGTCTCCAGCAGTTCCTGCGCCATGCCGACCCACTGGGCGCCGTGCCCGGGGAAGACGAAGACGGTACGGCCCCGGCTCCCGGCGACGTTCTGCACCACGCCGGGGTGGGCCTCGCCGAGCCGCAGCGCGTCCAGGGCCTCCAGCAGTGCGGATCGGTCCCGGCCGACCACGACCGCCCGGTGCTCCATCGTCGCCCGCCCGGTGACGAGGGTGTGCGCGGCGGCGACGACGGACAGTTCCGGGTCGGCGGTCAGCGCGTCCCGCAGCCGCCCGGCCTGCGCGCGCAGCGCCGCGGCGGTCCTGGCGGACAGCAGCAGCGGGACGGCGGCTGGTTCGTCCTGGGCGGGCGCGGGCGTGTGGCCGGCGGGCGCGGGGGCGGAACCGTGGCCGGCGGCTGCCGGGGCGGTCCCGTGCTCGGCGGGCGGTTCCTCGATGATCGCGTGGGCGTTGGTGCCGCTGACGCCGAAGGCCGAGACGCCCGCACGGCGCGGACGGCCCTCCTCCGCGGTCCAGTCGCGCTCCTCGGTGAGCAGCGACACCGCACCCGACTCCCAGTCGACCATCGGCGTCGGCTCGTCCACGTGCAGCGTCCGCGGCAGGCGCTCGTGCCGCATCGCCTCCACCATCTTGATGACACCGGCGACGCCCGCCGCGGCCTGCGTGTGGCCGATGTTGGACTTGATCGAGCCCAGCCAGAGCGGGCGGTCCGGAGCGTGCTCCCTGCCGTAGGTCGCCAGCAGCGCGCCCGCCTCGATCGGGTCGCCCAGCGGGGTGCCGGTGCCGTGCGCCTCCACCACGTCGACGTCCACGCCGCTGAGCCCGGCGTTGGCCAGCGCCTGGCGGATCACCCGCTGCTGGGACGGGCCGTTGGGGGCGGTCAGGCCGCTGCTCGCGCCGTCCTGGTTGACGGCGGTGCCGCGGACCAGGGCGAGCACGCGGTGGCCGTTGCGCCGCGCGTCCGACAGGCGCTCCAGCACGAGCATTCCGGCGCCCTCGCCCCAGGCCGTGCCGTCGGCCGCGCCCGCGAACGCCTTGACGCGGCCGTTGGCTGCCAGGGCCCGCTGGCGGCTGTGCTCGACGAAGACGAAGGGCGAGGCGAGCACCGCGACGCCGCCGGCCAGCGCGAGCGAGCAGTCCCCGTTGCGCAGGCCCTGGACGGCCAGATGCAGCGCCACCAGCGACGAGGAGCACGCGGTGTCCACCGACACCGCCGGACCCTCAAGACCCAGCACGTACGAGATCCGGCCCGACGCCACACTGCCGTGGCTGCCCGTGGTCAGGTAGCCCTGGAGGTCGTCGGCGACGGACGGGAGGCGGCTGATGTAGTCGTGGTACATCACCCCCGCGTAGACGCCGGTGCGGGAGCCGCGCAGACCCAGCGGATCGATCCCCGCGTGCTCGAACGCCTCCCACGACGTCTCCAACAGCAACCGCTGCTGAGGATCCATCGCCAACGCCTCACGCGGCGAAATCCCGAAGAACTCAGCGTCAAAACCCGCCACGTCATACAGAAACGCGCCCTCACGCACATACGACGTCCCAGGATGATCCGGATCAGGATCGAACAACCCCTCCACATCCCAACCCCGATCCCCCGGAAAACCACCCACCACATCCACACCCGACGCCACCAGATCCCACAAACCCCCAGGCGACACCACCCCACCCGGATAACGACACCCCATCCCCACAATCGCCACCGGCTCGGTCGAGGCGGCCAGCAGCTCCTGGTTGCGGCGCCGCAGCCGGGCGGTCTCCTTCAGGGAGTCCCGCAGTGCGGTGACCACGGCCTCCGGCGGCGTGTTCGTGTCCTCCATGACCTCTTCTTCTCCCTCGGGGTGCTGCGGGCGGGTCTGCCGCCGCGTGCGTCGGGCTGCGGATCGGGCGTGGGGCGTGGGGCTGCGGGTCGGGCTGCGACGGGCGGGTTACGGCCGGCGGCTACGGTCGGGCCGTCCGGTCGGGCTGCGGGTGCCGGAGGCGCGGCGGACCGGCCGGCGGTGGCTCAGCGGTGGCTCAGCGGTCCAGGCCCTCCTGGGCCAGCCGGATCAGCTCCTCGATGTCCATGCCGTCGATGTCGCCGGGGTCGGCGGCATCAGCGGCGTCGATCGCGTCACCGAGACCGCCGCGACCGCCGTGGTCGCCGAGAGCGCCGGCCGCCGCGGGCCCCGCGTCGGCGTCCGGTTCCGCCGGCGCGGGGAAGAGCTCGGACGCCAGGTGCCCGGCGAGCACCTCCGGCGAGGGGTAGTCGAAGACGAGGGTTGCGGGCAGCCGCAGACCGGACCTGCGGTTGAGGCGGTTGCGCAGTTCCACGGCGGACAGGGACGTGAAGCCGAGGTCCTTGAAGCCGCGCCGCACGTCCACGCCCTCGGGCGACGGGTGGTCGAGCACGGTGGCGACCTCGGCCCTGACCAGGTCGAGCAGCGCGGACACGCGGTCGGCCGGTGACAGCGGCGCGAGCCGCTCGGCGAGCGTGGCGGCGCCGCCGCCGGTCCCCGTGCTCCCCGCCGGACCCCGCGCCGCGGTGCGCCGGGCCGGTCCCCCCGCCAGGCGCCGCAGCACCGGCGGCAGTTCCTCGGCCCGCCCGCGCAGGGCGGTGAGGTCCAGCCTGACCGCGGCGAACTGCGCCTCGTCCAGGGCGGGCCCCGCCGCCAGCGCGGTGTCGAACAGTTCGAGGCCCAGGGCCGGCCCGATCGCGGTCATTCCGGTGCCGCGCGCCAGCCGCTCCCGGTCGGCGCCGGTCAGCGCGGCCTCCATGCCGCCCTCGGCCCACAGCCCCCAGTCCAGCGACAGCGCGGGCAGGCCGAGCGAGCGCCGGTGCCGGGCCAGGGCGTCGAGATACGCGTTGGCGGCGGCGTAGTTGGCCTGCCCGGGGCCGCCGACCAGTCCCTGCACGGAGGAGAACAGCACGAACGCGGTCAGCGGGAGGTCCCGGGTCAGCCGGTGCAGATTCCACGCGGCGTCCGCCTTGGGCCGCATCACCGCGTCCAGCCGCGGCCCGGTGAGCGCGTCCACCAGGCCGTCGTCCAGCACGCCCGCAGTGTGCACGACCCCGGTGAGCGGGTGCTCGCGCGGCACCGCGGCCAGCACCGCGGCGAGCGCGTCGGCGTCGGACGCGTCGCAGGCGACGACGGTGACCCGTGCGCCGAGCCCGGTCAGCTCGTCGGCGAGCGCGGTCGCGCCGGGCGCCTGCGGGCCGCGCCTGCTGGTGAGCAGCAGGTGCCGTACGCCGTGCCGGGTGACGAGGTGGCGGGCGGTCAGGGCGCCCAGGGCGCCGGTGCCTCCGGTGATCAGCACGGTGCCGTCGGCGTCCCAGGGCGCGGGCCCGGTGCCCGCCCGGTCGGCCCTGACCAGCCGGGGCGCGAGCAACCTGCCTGCGCGTACGGCCAGTTGGGGCTCGGTGGCGAGCAGCCGGGGGCTGAGTGCGGCGGGCAGCGCGCGGTCGGCGTCCAGGTCGAGCAGTGCCAGCCGTTCGGGGTGCTCGGACTGCGCCGAGCGGATCAGTCCCCACAGCGGGGCGTGGCCGAGGTCGGTCACGTCGCGGTCCTCGCCCGCCGCGACCGCGCCCCGGGTGACCAGGACGAGGGTGGAGGCGGCGAACCGCTCGTCGGCGAGCCACGCCTGCACCAGTTCCAGGGTCTCGCGCGCGGCGCGGCGCACCGCGTCGGGCTCCGGCTCGCCGGCGCCGGTCCGGGCGCGTGCCGAGGCGGCGTCACCGGGCGGTACGGGGAAGGCCGGTGCGAGGACGAGTTCCGGCGGTGCGCCGCCCATCAGCTCGGCGAGGGCGGCGAGATCGGCGTGGGCCGCGGTGCTCTGGCCGGGTGCGGGGGCCAGCCCGGAGTCCGCGCCGAGGACGGCCCAGCGCTGCGCGGGCCGGTGTGCGGCGGCGGTGACGGGCGTCCACTCCAGGCGGAAGAGGGCGTCCTGTCCGGCGCCGCCCGCGGCCCCGGCCGCCAGGCGGTCCGCGGTCACCGGGCGGCGGGACAGGGACTCCACGGTCGCCACCGGGGCGCCCTCGGCGTCGGCGACGTGCAGGGCGACCGCGTTGCCGCCGGAGGGCGATAGCCGCACCCGCGCCGCGGCGGCGCCGGTCGCGTACAGCCGCACCCCCGCGAAGGAGAACGGCAGCTGGGTGTCGCCGGTCGGCGGCAGCACGCCCAGCTCGATGGCGTGCAGGGCGGAGTCGAGCAGGGCCGGGTGCAGGCCGAACCGCTCGGCGTCCGCCGACTCGTCCTCGGGGAGCGCGAGTTCGGCGAAGACCTCGTCGCCGCGCCGCCAGGCGGCCCGCAGTCCCTGGAAGGCCGGGCCGTAGTCGTAGCCGCTGCCGGCGAGCGCGGTGTACCAGCCGTCGAGCGGTACGGGCCGGGCGCCGGGCGGCGGCCACTCGGTCAGGGGCGCGGGGCGGTCCGCTCCGGCGGCGGTGAGGGTGCCGCTCGCGTGCCGGGTCCAGGGCGTGTCCCCGGCGGCGTCGGCGGGCCGGGCGTAGGCGGTGAGGGTCCGCCGCCCGTCCTCGTCGGACTCGCCGACCGCGAGCTGGAGTTGGGCGCCGGCGCCGGTGTCTGTGCCGGAGAGCACCAGCGGCGCTTCCAGGGTGAGTTCCTCCAGCAGCTCGCAGCCGCTCTCGTGGGCGGCGTGCAGGGCGAGTTCGACCCATCCGGCGCCGGGGAAGAGCACCGTGCCGAGCGCGGCGTGGTCGGCGAGCCAGGGCTCGGCGTCCAGCGACAGCCTGCCGGTCAGCAGCAGGCCGTCGCCGCCGGCCACCGGGACGCGCGCGCCGAGCAGCGGATGGTCCGCCGCGGCCAGCCCGAGGTCGGCGGGCTCCGCGGCCGGCTCGGGCGCCGCCAGCCAGTACCTCTGGTGCTGGAAGGGGTAGGTGGGCAGGGCGAGCAGGGGTGCGTCGGGGAGCGCGGGGCGCCAGTCGACGCTCTGGCCGGTGGTCCAGGCGGCGGCCAGGGCCGTGAGCAGCCGCTGGGGGCCGCCGTGGTCGCGGCGCAGCGTGGTCAGGGTGATCACGGGGACGCCGGCGTGGTGGGCGGTCTGCTCGATGTGCTGGGTCAGCACCGGATGCGGCGACGGCTCCACGAACACCGTGTGGCCGTCCGCGAGCAGGGCTTCCACGGTCTGCCGGAACGCCACCGGACGCCGCGCGTTCTCGAACCAGTACCCCGCCGACAGGTCCGCGCCGTCCGCGACGGGACCGCCGGTGAGGGTCGAGTACATCGTCGTGGCGGTCGGCGCGGCCGTCAGCCCGTCGAGGGCGGCCAGCAGCGTCTCCCGCAGCGGGTCGACGGCGGCGCTGTGACTGGGCACGGTCGCCGGTACGACTCTGGCCCGTACGCCGTCTTCGCGCAGGCTCTCCACCAGCGCGTCGAGTTCGGCCACGGGGCCGGCGAGGTTGGTGGCGGTCGGGCTGTTCGCCCCCGCCACGGTCACCGCGGGACGGTCCGCGATGAGCTTCTCGACCTCATCCGCCGGCAACTCAACAGCCGCGATCGCACCACGCCCCACCAGATGCTCGGCGAACACCTGCGAACGCGACGCGATCACTCGGGCCGCCTGATCCAGCGTCAACGCACCCGCCAGATACGCCGCCGCGATCTCACCCTGCGAATGCCCCACATACGCATCCGGCAGCACGCCATGGCTCTGCCACGTGCGCGCCAGCGCCACATTCACCACGAACAGCAAAGGCTGGAGAACCTCGATCCGCTCCAGCACCTCCGGACGCTCCCCGGTGGCCCGCAGCATCTCCTCCACATCCCACGACACATACGCCTGAAGCGCCGACGCCACCTCCCGCACATGCCCCGCGAACACCGCACTGCCGCCCAGCAGACCCAGCCCCATCCCCGCCCACTGCGACCCCTGCCCCGGCAGCACGAACACCGCCTTGCCGGGGTCGGCCGCCTGGTCCTGCACCAGTGCGGGGTGCGGCCGGTCCTCGGCCAACGCCCCGAGTACGTCGAGGAGTTCGTCCCGGTTCGCGGCAACCGCCACCGCCCGGTGCGCCAGCGCCGCACGACCCACCGCCAACGTCCGCGCCACCGCGGCGAGTTCGAGACCGGGACGCTCGGCGACGTACGCACGCAGCCGGGCGGCGTACGCGCGCAGCGCCTCGGGGGTCTTCGCCGACACGACGAAGGGCAGCGCGGACGCGACCGCGGTCCGGGAGTCACCGACCGGGCCGGCCTCGGTCAACTGCCCGGCGGCCTGGTCCCGTTCGGCATCCGCCGGCGGGCCGGCGGGCTCGCGCCGGGCGTCGGACTCCGCGTCGTGCGGGGGTTCTTCCAGGATCGCGTGGGCGTTGGTGCCGCTGATACCGAAGGAGGAGACGCCCGCGCGGCGCGGCCTGCCCTCCTCGGCCGTCCATTCGCGCTCCTCGGTGAGCAGCGAGACCGCGCCGGACTCCCAGTCGACCATCGGCGTCGGCTCATCCACATGCAGCGTCCGCGGCAGACGCTCGTGCCGCATCGCCTCCACCATCTTGATCACACCGGCCACACCAGCCGCGGCCTGTGTGTGGCCGATGTTGGACTTCACCGAGCCCAGCCAGAGCGGCCGTTCCCGCGGACGCTCCGCGCCGTAGGTCGCCAGCAGTGCGCCCGCCTCGATCGGGTCGCCGAGCCGCGTACCCGTCCCGTGGGCCTCCACCACGTCCACGTCCGCGCCGCTCACCCCGGCATCGGCCAGGGCCTGGCGGATCACCCGCTGCTGCGCGGGACCGCTCGGCGCCGTCAGACCGTTGCTCGCACCGTCCTGGTTCACCGCCGTGCCCCGCACCACCGCCAGCACCCGGTGACCGCCCCGCCGCGCGTCCGACAACCGCTCCAGCACCACCATGCCGACGCCTTCGGACCAGCCGGTGCCGTCGGCGGCGGCGGAGAAGGACTTGCAGCGGCCGTCCGCCGACAGGGCGCGCTGGCGGGTGAGTTCGACGAAGATGCCGGGCGTCGACATCACGGTGACGCCGCCGGCCAGCGCGAGGGCGGACTCGCCGCGCCGCAGCGACTGGCAGGCCAGGTGCAGGGCGGTCAGGGACGCGGAGCAGGCGGTGTCCACGGTGAGCGCGGGGCCTTCGAGGCCGAGGGTGTACGCGATCCGGCCCGACGCCACGCTCGGCGTGCTGCCGGTCATCAGGTAGCCCTCGGTGATCGCGGTGCCCTGGTCGAGCCGGGGGCCGTAGTCCTGGAAGGTCGCGCCGACGAAGACACCGGTCGGGGAGCCGGCCAGGCCGGCCGGGTCGATGCCGGCGTTCTCCAGCACCTCCCACGACGTCTCCAGCAGCAGGCGCTGCTGCGGGTCCATCGCCTGCGCCTCGCGCGGGGAGATCCCGAAGAAGGCGGCGTCGAAGCCGGTCGCGTCCGCGAGGAAGCCGCCCTCGCGGACGTAGTGCCGGCCGGGCAGCAGGCCCTCCGGGTCGTACAGGCCCTCAAGGTCCCAGCCCCGGTCGTCGGGGAACGCGCCGATGCGCTCCTCTCCCCCGGCCAGCACCTGCCACAGCTCGTCGGGCGAGGAGATGCCGCCGGGGAAGCGGCAGGCCATCCCGACGATCACCACCGGATCGTCGTCGGCGGCGGGGTCGCGGACGGCGGGTGCGGACCCCGCCGCGGGGGCGGCGTCCGCGGCGCCGAGCAGTTCGCCGGTCAGGTGGCGGATGACCGCGTCGGGGGTCGGGTGGTCGAACACCAGGGTCGTCGGCAGCCGCAGCCCGGTGGCGTCCGCCAGCCGGTTGCGGAGGTCCACGCCGGCCAGCGAGTCGAAGCCGAGCGCCTTGAACGGCCGCGTCAGGTCCAGGCTGTCCGGGTTCTCGTGGTCCACGACGGCGGCGACCTCCTCGCGCACCAGCCGGGGCAACTCGGCGGCCAGCCGCCGCCGTTCGGCGTCGGGGCCGGACGCGGCCGGGTCCGCGGGCGCGGTCCGCACGCCGTCCGCGGAGGCGGTCCGCACGCCGTCCGCGGCACCGGCCCGCACGCCGTCCCGCGCGCTCACCGTTCCCCCGGCAGCGGGGGCGGCGGCCGCGGATGTCCGCGCGCGCCGGGCCAGTGCGCGTCCGTCCCGCAGCGCGAACTCGCCGTGGCCCGCGGACAGCGCCAGAATCAGCGGCCGCAGCGACGCGTGGGCCGGACCGAGGTCGACCAGCGCCAGCCGCCCGGGGTACGCGTCGAAGGCCGCCCGCAGCAGTTCCCACAGCCGGGCGGGACCGGGCTCGGGGGCAGGGTCCGCGGCGGTCGCCGCGACGGCGCCGCGCGTGGTCACGACGAGCCGGGCCGCGGCGAACCGCTCCTGGCCGAGCCATGTCGCGATCCCGGCCGCCAGATCCTCGGGGTCGGCGCCGTCCGAGGGCACGACGACCACCGGCGGCACCGGGGTCCCGCCGTCGACGGCCCGGCCGAGCGCCTCCAGGCCGGCGTGCAGGGAGACGCCCGAAGCGGCGCCGGTGAGCACCGTGCCGAGTCCGAACGGGTCGGCGCCGGCGATCACCCAGTGCGTGCCGTCGGCGCGTTCCGGTACGGCGGACAGCGGCGTCCAGCCGGCCGCGGGGCGCGGGCCGGCCGGGGCCAGCCAGTACGGCAGGCGCTGGAAGGCGTACGTCGGCAGGGACGCCCGGCGCCCGGGAAGACCGACCGTCTCGGCCAGCACCCGCCGCCAGTCCCACCGCACCCCGCGCACGTGCAGGTCGGAGAGCGCCGCGAGCAGCGTCGGAACCTCCTCGCGCCCGGCCCGCTGCGTGGCGGCGAACACCGCGCCGCCGCGCTCGGCGCTGTCCTGGCCCATCGCGGTGAGCACCGCGTCGGGGCCGACCTCCAGGAAGGCGGTGACGCCCTCGGCCTCCAGGGCGCGTATCCCGTCCATGAACCGGACGCCCTGGCGGGCGTGGCGCACCCAGTGGTCGGCGCTGCCGAGCTCGGCCGGGTCGATCACGCCGCCGGTCAGGTTGGAGACCACGGGGATGCGCGCGGCGCCGTAGGTCAGCCCGGCGGCGACCGCGCGGAAGTCCTCCAGCATGGGTTCCATCAGGGGCGAGTGGAAGGCGTGGCTGACCTGGAGCCGCCGGGTCTTGCGCCCGCGCTCGCGCCACAGCGCGCCGACGGCGGCGACCGCGTCCTCGTCGCCCGCGACGACGCTGGAGTTGGGGGCGTTCACGGCGGCGACCACGACCCGTCCGCCGTGCGGGGCCAGGGTCGGCAGCAGTTCCTCCTCGCTCGCCTGGACGGCGGCCATCGCGCCGCCAGCCGGCAGCCGCTGCATCAGCTCGCCGCGCGCGGCGACCAGCGCGCAGGCGTCCGCCAGCGACAGCACACCGCTGACGTGGGCGGCGGCCAGCTCGCCGACCGAGTGCCCGAGCAGCAGGTCGGGGGTCAGGCCCCAGCTCTCCAGCAGCCGGAAGAGGGCGACCTCGAAGGCGAACAGGGCGGGCTGGGTGTAGCGGGTCCGGTCCAGCAGTGCGGCGGCGTCCGGTGCGTCGGTCCCGGTGTCCGACGTGCCGGAAGCGGCGGGCGCGCGGTCGGGCGCGACATCGGGTGCGCGGTCGGAAGCGGAGCCGGACGCGGAGCCGGACGCGCCGTGCTCCAGGTCGGCCGCGGCCCTCGCCTCCGCGGTAGAGCCGTCGCCGAGGACCAGCTCGGCGAGCGGCCGGTCGAGGTGCTCGTCGAAGTGCGCGCACGCCGCGTCGAACGCCTCGGCGAACACCGGGAAGCGGCGGTGCAGTTCGCGGCCCATGCCGGGCCGCTGGCTGCCCTGGCCGGTGAACAGGAACGCGGTCCTCACGGGCGTCGCGGCGTTCCCGACCGCTCCCGCGGCGGGCCGCCGGCCCTCGGCCACCTGCCGCAGTCCGGCCAGCAGGCCGTCCCGGTCCTGGGCGAGCACCACCGCGCGGCGGTCGAAGGCCGTGCGGTGCACGGCCTGCCCGTACGCGACCTCCGCGACGGTGGTCTCCGGCCGGTCCTCGACGAACCGGGCCAGCCGCCGCGCCTGCTCGCGCAGCGCCGCCTCGCCGCGCCCGGACAGCGGTACGGGCACGCGCTCGCCGGCACGTCCCGCCGTACGGTCGTCCGCGCCGGCCGGCGCGTCGAGTGCCGCGTCGAGTGCCGCGGCCAGCACCAGGTGGCAGTTGGTGCCGCCCATGCCGAAGGAGCTGACGCCGGCCAGCAGCGGGGCGGGAGCGGGCTCCAGCGGCAGCAGGGTGTCGGCGACCCGCAGCCGCAGCTCGTCGAGGGGGATGCGGGGGTTGGGGACACGGAAGTTCAGGCTCGGCACGAGGGTGCGCATCCGCAGGCACAGCACCGTCTTGATGAGCCCGGCGATGCCCGCCGCGCCCTCCAGGTGGCCGATGTTGGTCTTCACCGAGCCGACCAGCAGCGGGTTCGCCGCGTCCCGGCCGCCGCCGAGGACCGCGCCGAGCGCTGCGGCCTCCACCGGGTCGCCCACGGGCGTGCCGGTGCCGTGCAGTTCGACGAAGCGCACCTGCTCGGGGGCCACGCCGGCGCTGCGGTACGCCGCGCGGACGACCTCCTGCTGCGCGCCGGCCCGTGGCGAGGTGAGGCTGTCGCCGCCGCCGTCGTTGTTCACCGCGCCGCCGAGGATCACCGCGAGCACGGTGTCGCCGTCGGCCTCCGCCTGCCGGAGCGTCTTCAGGACGACCAGTCCGCCGCCCTCGCCGCGGACGTACCCCGAGGCGCGCTCGTCGAAGGTGAAGGTGCGGCCGTCCGGGGAGAGCGCGCCGAACCGCTCGCCGACGGTGAAGCCGTCCGGGTCGAGCGCCAGGCTGACGCCGCCGGCCAGCGCGACCGTCGAGGCCCCGCTGAGCAGGCTCTCGCAGGCCAGCCGCACCGCCACCAGCGAGGAGGACTGGGCGCTGTCCACGACCATGCTGGGGCCGCGCAGCCCGAGCGCGTACGACAACCGGTTGGCGATCAAAGCGCGGCTGGTGCCGGTGATGCTGTGCGGGGTGATCGCGTCGGTCCCGAGCGTGCCGGCCAGCCGCGCGTAGTCGTCCCAGATCGCGCCGACGAACACGCCGGTGGCGGTGCCGGACAGCGTCGCGGGGACGATGCCGGCGTGCTCCAGCGCCTCCCAGCCCAGTTCCAGCAGCAGCCGCTGCTGCGGGTCCGTGGCGGCGGCCTCGCGGGCCGAGATGCCGAAGAACTCCGCGTCGAACTCCTCCACCCGGTCCAGGAAGCCGCCGCGCAGGGCCGCGCCCGGCCCGCCGGACCCGGCGCCGGCCCCGCGCACGGCATCGGGCCCGTGCACCGCATCGGCCCCGGCCGCGGCGTCCGACAGCCAGGGCCGGCCGGCCGGCGGCGGCCCCACGGCCTCCCTGCCCTCGGCGAGCAGGGACCAGAACTCCGCCGGACCGGACGCGCCGGGGAAGCGGCAGGACAGTCCGACGACGGCGACGGCCTCGGTGGTCCGGTCGGCGGACCCGGACGCGGACCCGGTGGGCTCGGGCATGCTGGTGCTCCTCCTCAGCGGTCGTACTCGTAGAAGCCGTGTCCGGTCTTCCGGCCGTGCCGGCCGGCCTCGACCATCCGCAGCAGCAGCGGCGGCGGTGCGTACAGCGGCTCCTTGAACTCCTGGTAGAGGGCCGCGGCCACGTCGGCGACGGTGTCCAGGCCGACCAGGTCGGCGAGTTTGAGCGGGCCGACGGGGTGCGAGCAGCCCAGCACCATGCCCCGGTCGATCACCTCGGGGGTGGCGAACCCGGACTCGACCATCCGCACGGCCGACAGCAGGAACGGGATCAGCAGGGCGTTGACCACGAAGCCGCTGCGGTCCGCCGAGCGGATCACCTCCTTGCCGAGGACCTCCTCGGCGAAGTGCCGGGACCGCTCGTAGACGGCCTCCTCGGTCTGCAGCGAGCAGATCAGCTCGACCAGCGGCATGGCCGGCACCGGGCTGAAGAAGTGGGTGCCGACTACCTGGCCGGGGCGGGTGGTGGCGCGGCCGATGCGGGTGATGGGCAGGGAGGAGGTGTTGGTGGCCAGGACCGCGTCCGGGTCCTTCACGATCCGGTCCAGTTCGCCGAACAGCTCCAGCTTGAGGTCCTCGCGCTCCAGGACGCTCTCGATGACGATCTGGCGGTCGGCCAGGTCGTCCAGGGCGGTGGTGAAGGTCAGTTTCCGCAGTGCGTCGTCGCGCTGCGGGCCGGTCAGCCGTCCCTTGCGCACCCGGCGGTCCATGGACGCCTCGACGCGTTCGCGTCCCGCGACGGCGGAGGCGGGGCGGGAGGCGACCACGGTGACCTCGCAGCCGGCCAGCGCGGCGACCTCGGCGATGCCGGAGCCCATCAGCCCGCAGCCGACGACGCCGACCCGCTCGATCGGCTCCGCGGAGACGGCGGCGGGGATCGTCGGGAACGTGTCCGCCACGGGGCCCGCGGCGCGGACGGCAGCCGCGCCGACGGCAGGGGCGGCGCCGGTCGTGGCGGCGCCGGTCGTGGCGGTCATGCGTCCACCGCCCAGCGCATCACGCAGGCGCCGACCGCCATGCCGCCGCCGAAGCCCGCCAGCAGCACGGTCTCGCCCTTCTTCAGCCGGCCCTCGCGGTCGGCGTCGGCCAGCGTCAGCGGCACCGAGGCGCTGCCGACGTTGGCGTACTTCTCCACCGTGCGGTGGGTGACCGCCCCGCCGAGTCCGCTGGCCTCGACCAGCTCCTGGATCAGCGCGCCGTTGGGCTGGTGCGGGACGAAGTGGTCGATGCCCGCGGCCTCGACGCCGGCCGCGTCGAGCAGCCGGTCCAGTACGGGCGGCACGTGTTCCAGGACGAACTCGCGTACCCCGCGGCCGTCCATGCTGACGGTGTGCGCGGCGGCGGCGACGGTCTCGTGGGAGGCCGGCAGCCGGCTGCCGCCGGCCTCGATCTTCAGCAGGTCGTGGGCGTCGCCGGCGCTGGACAGGTCGACGGCGGTGATGCCGTAGCCCTCGGGCACCACGCCGACCACGGCCGCCGCGGCGCCGTCGCCGAGCAGCACCGCGGTGCGGCGGTCGGCGAAGTTCGCGAACCGCGAGTAGACCTCGGTGGAGATCAGCAGGACCAGCGCCTCCGGGCGGTTCTGCAGCAGCGCGCGGGCCAGTTCCAGGCCGTAGACGAAGCCGCTGCAGGCCACGCTGATGTCGAAGCAGGCCGCGTTCCTGGCGTCGATGGCGTCCTGCACCAGGCAGGCGGTGGGCGGCTGCGGGGAGTCGCCGGTGCCGGTGGAGACGATGATGTAGTCGATCCGCTCGGGGCCGAGCCCGGCCCTGAGCAGGGCGTCCTCGGCGGCGCGGGCGCCCAGGTCGGAGGCGGCCTCGGCGGGCGCGGCCCACCGCCGGGTGCGGATGTGGGTCTTGCGTTCGATCCACTCCTCGGTGGCGCCGACGCGCCGGGCCACCTCCTCGTTGCCGATCTCCTCCTTCGGGACGTACGAGCCTGTGGCCACGATGCCGACGGGATGTCCGGTCACCTTCGGGACCGCCTTTCAACGGGTCGGGGCTCAGCGAGCCGGCGCGGGCGCGGAGAGGTCCCCTGCGGGCAGCCGGAGGGGGTTGATGCGGTCGTCGCCGCCGAGGCGGGCGCGGGTGGCCGGGTCGGTGACGCCCAGGCCGGGCTCCGGGGCCAGGCAGAGCACGCCGACCTTGCCGATGTGCCGGTTGAGCTGGACCCGGCGGGACGCCTCGGCGGCGTCCGCCAGGGTGTGGGTCTCGGAGAGCGCGGGCATGAGCCGGCCCTGCTGGACCAGCCGGTTGCACTCCCACGCCTCCTGGAAGTTGGCGGAGTGGCTGCCGACGATGCGTTTGAGGTTCATCCACAGGTAGCGGTTGTCGTACGTGTGCTGGTAGCCGGTGCTGGAGCCGCAGGTGACGACGGTGCCGCCGCGGCGGACCAGGAACACCGAGGTGGCGAAGGTCGCCTGGCCGATGAAGTCGAAGGCGATGTGCGGGTCCTCGCCCAGCTCCCGGCGGATGATCCGGCCGATCCGTTTGCCCAGGTCGATGGCCTGGGCCGGGTCGGGGCGGCCGTCGCCTTCCGCGCCGAGTTCCGCGCGGTTGATGACGACGTCGCAGCCGAGCCGGCGCAGCACCTCGGCCTTGGCCTCGGAGCTGACCACGCCGACCGGGATGCCGCCACCGTTCTTCACCAACTGCACCGCGAACGCGCCGAGCCCGCCGGTGGCGCCCCAGATCAGGACGATGTCGCCCTGTTTCATCCGCGCGCCGTGCTCGCCGACCAGCATCCGGTACGAGGTGCCCGCGCACAGCGGCACCGACGCGGCCTCCTCCCAGGTGAGGTGGGCGGCCTTGGGCAGCAGCTGGCTGGCGCGGGCCACCGTGTAGTGGGCCAGGCCGCCGAAGTTGGTCTCGAACCCCCAGATGCGCTGTTCGGCGCCGAGCATGCCGTCGGAGTGCGTGGCCGGCTCCTGGTCGTCCACGTGGGTGCAGGAGACGACGACGTGGTCGCCGGCCTTCCAGCGGCGCACACCGCTGCCGGTGCGGACGACGACGCCGGCCGCGTCCGAACCCAGCACGTGGTACGGCTGGTCGTGCCGCGCCGCCCAGCCGCCGCCGCGGGCGTAGCGCTTGAGGAAGTCGAAGGTCGGCAGCGGCTCGAAGGTCGCGGACCAGACGGTGTTGTAGTTCACCGAGCTGGCCATCACCGCGACCAGCACCTCGTCCGGGGCCAGTTCCGGCATCGGCACCTCGCCGACCCGCAGGGTCCGGCGGACGTCCTTGTCCGCCCCCTGCGCCATGCCGTCGAACACGCCCACGTCCTCCACCCGCAGATGCGCCGCGACATAGCGCTCGGGCACGGGCTCCTGCTCCAGTACGTCGCCGCTCGCGCCGGCGATCACGGCCTTGGCCAGGGAGTCGTTCACGCGGCCCACCGCAGCAGGCAGGAGCCGAGCGAGAGACCGCCGCCGAAGCCGCTGATCAGCACCAGTTCGCCGGCCCTGAGCCGCCCGGTGCGGTGGGCCTCGTCCAGCGTGATGGGGATGGAGGCGCTGCCGACGTTGCCGTACTTGTGCACCGTGCGGTGGGTCTCGGCCTTGGTCAGACCGCTCTTGCCGACGAGTTCCTGCAGCAGCGCGCCGTTGCCCTGGTGCGGGATGAAGTGGTCGACGTCGGCCAGCGGCACCCCGGTCTTCTCGGCCAGGTGCTCCAGCCGGGGCGGCACGTCGCGCAGCACGAAGTCGCGCACCTCGCGGCCCTCCATCCGGAAGTAGTGCTCGCCCGCGGCGACCGTGCCGTGCGAGGCGGGCTTGCGGCTGCCGCCGGCCTCGACGCGGATCAGGCGGTGGCCGTCGCCCTGGCTCTTCAGGTCCACGCCGACGAATCCGTAGGGCTGCCGGACCGGACCGACCAGGGCCGCTCCGGCGCCGTCGGCGAAGAGCACGGCGGTGCGGCGGTCGTCGAAGTCGAGGATGCGCGAGTACACCTCGGCGGCCAGCACCAGCACCAGGCTGCCGGGGTTGAGCGCGATCAGGTCGCGGGCGAGGGCGAGTCCGTAGACGAAGCCGCTGCACACCACGTTGAGGTCCAGGCAGGCCGCGTTGAACGCGCCGATCTCCTTCTGCACCAGGTTGGCGGTGGGCGGCGACAGGGAGTCGCCGGTGGAGGTGGACACGATGATGTAGTCGAGGCGGGCGGCGTCCAGGCCCGCCTGGGCCAGGGCGTTCTCGGCCGCGCGGGCGGCGAGGTCGGACGCGGCCTCGTGCGGGGCCGCGTAGCGGCGGGTGCGGATCAGCGTCTTGCGCTCGATCCATTCGGCGGTCGTGCCGACCCGCGCAGCCAGCTCCTCGTTGCGGATCTCGTCCTTGGGCAGATAGGAGCCGGTCGCGAGGATGCCGGCGGAGTCGTTCGCCACGGTCGGAAACACCTTTCGTCGGGACGGGTCGGGGGCTTTCACTCGTGGGTCGGCCCCTGGTGCTCAGGCGGCGGTCGCCGCGGCGCGCAGCGGGTTGAGGCGCTCCTCGCCGATGCGGGCGCGGGTGGCCGGGTCGGTGACGCCCAGGCCGGCCTCGGGCGCGAGGCAGAGCACGCCGATCTTGCCGATGTGCCGGTTGAGCTGCATCAGCCGCGTGGCCTCGCCGATCTCGTCCAGCGGGTACACCGCGGACATGGCGGGCATGATCCGGCCCTGCTGGACCAGCCGGTTGCACTCCCACTGTTCCTGGAGGTTGGCGGCGTGACAGCCGATGATCCGTTTGAGGTTCATCCACAGGTAGCGGTTGTCGTACGTGTGCTGGTAGCCGGTGCTGGAGCCGCAGGTGACCACCGCGCCGCCGCGGCGCACCAGGAACACCGAGGTGGCGAAGGTGGCCCGGCCGTTGTTGTCGAACGCGATGTGCGGGTCCTCGCCCAGCTCCGCGCGGATGATGCGGCCCATCCGCTTGCCCAGGTCGATGGACTCCTCCGGCGTGGGCCGGCTGCCGCCCGCGGCGCCCAGCTCGGCCCGGTTGATGACGACGTCGCAGCCGAGCCTGCGCAGCACCTCGGCCTTGGCCTCTGAGCTGACCACCCCGACCGGGATGCCGCCGCCGTTCTTCACCAGCTGCACCGCGAACGCGCCGAGGCCGCCGGTGGCGCCCCAGATGAGGACGATGTCGCCCTGCTTCATCCGCGCGCCGTGCTCGCCGACGAGCATCCGGTACGAGGTGCCCGCGCACTGGGTGGTGGTGGCCGCCTCCTCCCAGGTCAGGTGGGCGGCCTTGGGCAGCAGCTGGCTGGCGCGGGCCACCGCGTAGTGGGCCAGGCCGCCGAAGTTGGTCTCGTAGCCCCAGGCCCGCTGGTCCGCGCCGAGCATGCCGTCGGAGTGCGTGGCCGGCTCCTGGTCGTCGACCTCGACGGCGCTGAGCACCACGTGGTCGCCGGCCTTCCAGCGCCGTACGCCGCTGCCGGTGCGGACCACGACGCCGGCCGCGTCCGAACCCAGCACGTGGTACGGCTGGTCGTGCCGCGCCGCCCAGCCGCCGCCGCGGGCGTAGCGCTTGAGGAAGTCGAAGGTCGGCAGCGGCTCGAAGGTCGCGGACCAGACGGTGTTGTAGTTCACCGAGCTGGCCATCACCGCGACCAGCACCTCGTCCGGGGCCAGTTCCGGCATCGGCACCTCGCCGACCCGCAGGGTCCGGCGGACGTCCTTGTCCGCGCCCTCCCCCGCGCCGTCGAACGCGCCCAGGTCCTCCACCCGCAGATGCGCCGCCAGGTAACGGTCGGGCAGGGGTGCGTGCTCCAGGCGGTCGCGGTCGGCGCCCGCGAGTACGGCCTCCGCCAGAAAATCCATGGGTGTTCCCTCACGATGATTCGAAAGACCGGATGGAGAACCGAGGGCGCGGCCCGCGCGGGGCCGGCGACAAAAAGAAAGAGGGCGATTTCCCGCACACGCGGATCTGCCGCTGCATTCGATTCTATGGGGCGGCCGGTTGCGGGCCAACGCCCCTGGACCCTTACTGCCCCCTACTGGAATTCCCCCCTTTCCCGTTGCGGGAAAGGGGGGAATTCAGGGGCCGGGACACGGAGAATTGAAGGGGCCGAAACCCGGCGGTAACCGGTGCGGGGTGTGCCGTCCGCCGCCGGCGGCGGATTACGCCCGCGCCGGGCCGCCCAGGCGCACCGGCAGCTCCGCCAGCGTCCTGATGACCAGCGCGCCGTTGAACACCGGCTGCTCGACGGCCAGTTCGACGTCGTGGGCGGCCAGTGCGTTGAGCACGACCTGGGTGGCGAGCCGGGCGACCGGCGCGGCCACGCAGAAGTGGATGCCGTGCCCGTAGCCGAGGATCTTGGTGGGGGTCCGGGACAGGTCGAGCCGGTCGGGGTCGGGGTAGACCGCCGGGTCGTGGCTGGCCGAGCCCATCGCGAGGAAGACCTGCTCGCCCGCGGCGATCTCGTGGCCGGCCACCTCGACGGGTTCGAGCGCCGCGCGGGTGAGCAGGAACAGCGGTCCGTCGAAGCGCAGCAGCTCCTCGACGGCCGGGCCGATCCGGTCGGCGTGCTCGCGCAGCCACCGCAGCTGGTCGGGGTTGCGCAGCAGCGCGAGGGCGGAGTTGCTCATCTGCGCCGCGGTCGCGCCGAAGCCGGCCGCGAGCAGGTTGACGCAGATCACCGCGAGTTCGTCGTCGGTGAGTCCGTCGTCGCCGTCCTGCACCCGTACCAGGTCGCTGATCAGGTCGTCGCCGGGCTCGGCCCGCCGCCGCCTGGCCAGTTCCGCGGTCAGCCGGGCGAACCACAGCCGGCCCTCGTCGCGCCGGCTCGCCTGCTCGGGGGTGAGGGTGAAGTCGGGGTCGAGTCCGCGCGCGCTGTCCGCGGAGTAGTCGAACGCCTGCTGGTGGAACTCGTCGGGGATGCCCATCATCTCGGTGAGAACCAGCCCGCCCAGCGGCCGGAACACCGTGGAGACCAGGTCGACCGTGCCGTCGCCGGCCTCGGCGACGGCGCGTGCCTCGGCCAGCAGCCGGTCGGTGTGGGCGCGGGTGCGCGAGCGCAGCCCCTCCACCATGCGCGGGGTGAACGCCCTGGACACCAGGCCGCGCAGCCGGGTGTGGTCCGGCGGGTCCTGCATCGCCAGGAACCGGGTGGGCGGCCCGCCGTCGATGGACAGCTCCTGGCTGCGCACCGCCTCGCTGTCCCCCCAGCCGAAGCGGGGGTCGGACAGCACGGAGGTGACGTGCCGGTGGTCGAGGAGGGTGACGATGCCGGCCGGGGTGCGCACCGCGCCGCCGGTCTCCTCGCGTATCTTCCGGAACACCGGATAGGGGTCGGCGTGGAAGGCCGGGTCGAAGGGGTTGAACGGCAGGAGCTGGGTGACGAACGCGGGGTCGAAGGCGGGAGCCTCGGTCATGTGGTTCTCCGTAGGTCGTCAGGCGGAAGCGGCCCGGCGCCGGTCGGCCACCAGCCGGACCGGCAGGTCGAGCACGATCGTGTGCTTGTTGCTCGGCTGGTAGGCGACGTCGCCGGTGAGCTGGATCTCGGTGACGCGGTCCAGGAGTTCCTCCAGCAGCAGCCGGACCTCCAGGCGGGCCACCTCGGCGCCCAGGCAGTAGTGGTTGCCGTGGCCGAAGGTCATGTGCGGGTTGAGCACCCGGCCGATCGCGAAGCGGTCCGCCTGGGGGAAGACCCGTTCGTCGCGGTTGGCGGACGGCCACCACAGGGTGACCTTCTCGCCGGCCCGGATGAGGGTCTCCCTGACGTACACGTCCCGGGTCGCGGTGCGCCGGTTGTACGGGTTGGGCGGCGCCCAGCGAAGCATCTCCTCGACCGCCCACCCCGCTTTGGAGCGGTCCGCGCGCAGTTGGCGCCACTGCTCGGGGTGCCGGGCCAGGCCCAGCAGTCCGCCGGCGATGGTGTTGCGGGGCTGTTCCGCGCCGGTCAGCAGCAGGAGGAGCAGGTTGGCCTCGCGCTCGTACGCGGTGAGCGGCGGCTCGCCCGCGTCGTGCGGGATGTCGCCGTTGGCCAGCGCCGAGCCGAGGTCGGGGCCGGGGTGGGCCTGCTTGTGCAGCAGCAGTTCGTGGGCGTAGTTCTGGGTGGCCAGGAACGTCTCCTTGGAGCGCTCGCTGGGCAGGCCGGAGCGGCGCTCGATGAAGCCGGTGGAGTCGTGCGCCCACGAGGCGATCTTCGCCCGGTCGGCCGGGGGCACCCCCAGCAGCACCGCGAGGTTGCCGAAGGCGTACGGCTCGCAGATGTCGGAGGCCAGGTCGATCTCGCCGCCGCGCTCCAGCGCCGCGTCGATCAGGGAGGCGGCGAAGGCGCGCATGTCCGCTTCGAGCGCGGCGACCGCCTCCCCGGTGGCGGCCGGCGTCAGCAGGTGCTTCATCAGGTGGTGCCGGGGGTTGTCCAGCATCGGCATGATCACCCCGGCGAGCACGCCGAACGCCATGTCGTCCAGGTGCGAGCCGCCCTTGGGCCGGCCGCCGCCGCCCTGTGCCGAGAAGATGTCGGGGTGGGTGGCCGCGTACTCGATGTCGTCGTGCCGGCTGAGCACCCAGAAGCCCTCGCCGTCCTCGGTGAGCCCCGGCGGGTGGAAGAAGACGGGCGCCTCCTCCCGCAGCCGGGCGAAGACGTCGTACGGGAAGCCCTCCGGCGTGCGCGCGAAGCGCTGGTGGTCGGTCAGATCGAAGCCGCCCAGGACAGGCGGGAGTTGCTCGACGATGTCGGTCATGGGGGTCCTTCGGTGAGAAGAGTCCGGGAGACCGCGGGTCAGGAGCCCGCGGTGGCCGACAGCCGGCTGATCTTGGCGTAGTCGGGCTCGTCGGGGGCGCCCAGGCGGCGCCACAGTCCGGCGAGCCGGTGGCGGGCGGCCGTGCAGTGGACGTCGGCGAGTTCCTGCTGCTGGTCGCCGCCCTCGGTGGCGGCCCTGGCCAGGACCGCGGCGACGGAGAACAGCTCGGCGGCGATCCGGCCGAGCAGGCGCAGCGTCTCCTGGCGGGCGAACAGTTCCTCGGGGTCCTGGTGGCGGGCCACCAGGCGGGCGCTGACCCGGTCGAAGCGGCGCAGCCCCTGCCGGGCGGCGGCCAGATGGGCCTGGTTGGCCGGGATCAGGTCGGCCGCGGGGTCCGCGGCGGCCGCGCCGGGCGTCCCGTCGGACGCGGCGCCCGATGCCGTGCCGGATGCCGTGCCGGATGCCGCTGCGGACGCCGTGCCCGCCGTCGCGCCGGCTGCCGCGGCGGCCGCCTCGGCGTAACGGCCGGTCAGCAGCAGCCTGGCCGCCTGCACGTCCAGCAGGTAGTCGACGTTGCCGGAGATCCGCAGGCCCCGCGCGTCGCGGAACAGCCGCTCCACGGGCAGGGGGTCGGCGCCGCGCCGTTCCTTGCTGTGCGCCGTCTCGAAGCCCTCGCCGCCGAAGAGCGTGACGGTCCGGTCGACGATCCGCCAGGCGGTGACCGTGACCAGGTTCTTGGCGGCGGCCCGCTCGAACCAGCGGTCCTCCAGGCCGGCGTCCAGCAGGCACCAGCGCACGACGGTGTCCATCGCGAAGACCTCCGCCGCGGTGGTCGCCAGGATGCGCTGGACCTGGTCGTAGTCCCCCAGCGGACGGCCGTTGACGGTGCGCCGGGCGACGAAGGAGTGGGACCACTCCAGGCACTGCCGGGCGATCGCCAGGGCCGGCGCGGCGTTGAAGAACAGCGCGCTGAGCAGCGCCACCGAGCCCACCGGCGGCGGGAAGCGGGGCAGGTCGGGCTCGCCGAGCAGGACGTGCTCGCGCGGCACGCGCAGCCCGTCCAGCGTCAGCGCCGCGTTCGGCAGGCCGCGGCCGCCCATGAACTCCAGCCGGGAGCGCACCCGGAAGCCGGGGTCGGAGGTGTCGAGGAAGAACACCCCGACCCGGCGGTGCCCGTCCTCCTGCGCGGTGGCCAGCACCGCCAGCAGCTCGGCGATGTCGCCGTTGCCGGTGAAGACCTTCTCGCCGGTCAGCAGGTAGCCGGTGCCGTCCTCGGTCGGCACCGCGGTGGTGCCGGGCCAGGCGTTGTTGGCGCCGGCCGGCTCGGTGCCGGCGAAACCGGAAACGGTGCCGGCCGCGATCCGCTCCTCGACCCAGGTGCGCAGCGGCCCCTCGGGAAGCGCCGCCAGCAGTGCCGCCGCGCCGACCGCGTTCTGGATCGCCAGCGTCTGGCCGACCGGCAGGGACACCGCGCTGATCCGCTCGACCAGCCGGAAGGCGTCGTAGTCGGACAGCTCGCGGCCGCCGAGCGCGGCGGAGTTGCGTACCCGGAACCATCCGCCGTCGCGCAGCCGGTCGAGCAGTCCCGCCGGCAGCTCGCGGGTCCGGTCGATCCGCTCGGCGTCGGCGAGGCTCCCGACCAGCTCCGCCGCCTCGGCGACGACCGCGTCCGCGGCGGCCGCGGCCGCCGGGTCGGGGGCCGGGAAGGGGTGCAGCGCGTCCCGGTCGAGCCGCCCGGTGCGCAGGGCGGTCACGAACGAGGCGGGGGGTCGGGGAACGTCTTCCGCAGGGCTGGCAGGCATGGTGCGCACGCTCCTCTCGCGGCCCGGCGCCCGTTCGGGCCCGGCTGCCTCGCACGCTAGGTTCGCGCGCCCCCTACCGCCAACCCCTCACTCCCCGTGAACACCCCTAGTCACACCCCAGGTGAGGGGCCGTCACCTGCCGGAACGCACGAACCGGGCCCCAGCGGGACCCGGTTCGGTGGAGGAGGCAGGCGTGCCCGGTCAGGACGCGACCTTCTCCCGTTCGGCGTCGAACACCTCGCGGGAGGAGACCACCTCGTCGCGGTGGCGCAGCGCCCAGCGGGCGAGCGCCGACAGCGGCTCCTCCAACTCCATCGTCATCTCCGACGCGGTGTACTCCACCTTCGGCGGTACCGTCGGGTACACCGTCCGGATGATGAGGCCGTCCCGCTCCAGATTCCGCAGGGTCAGGGTCAGCATCCGCCGGCTGATGCCCTCGATGCCCCGCTCCAGCTCGGTGAAGCGGACCGGACCCTGGGTCACGGCCAGGATGATCTGCACACTCCACTTGCTGCCCACCCGGTCGATGATCTCCCGGACCGGACAGGCCTCCGCATGCGCCGCGAGCCGCACGGACACATCGGTGTTTCGCTGGGACATAAAAGTGCCTCCTTACGCGCCACTTCAGCATCACAGATGATGGCCTCAGTAACAAGACGTGCCCTAGGGCGCACTTTCCGTGCTGCCCGATGCGGGCCTGCTCGGCCCGCGCCGCGGGCCCGGCCCGTCGTGGGCACACGACCCCCCAGACGATCCGAAGGACGAGTCCCTTCCATGGTTGATGCTGCCCCCCGCCCGCCTTCGAGCCCCGGGACCAGGCTCGCCCTGCTGGCGTTCGCCCAGTTCATCATCACGCTGGACTTCAACATCGTGTACGTGGCGCTGCCCGACATCGGCAGCGACCTGGGCTTCACGGTCCAGTCGCTGCAGTGGGTGGTGAGCGCGTACATCGTGGCGCTCGGCGGGCTGCTGCTCTTCGGCGGCAGGGCCGCCGACCGGCTCGGCGCCCGCCGCATGTTCATGGTCGGCCTGCTGATCTACGCCGTGTCCTCGCTGACCGGCGGCCTGGCCGGCGACTCCGGCGTCCTGCTGGCCGCCCGCGCGGTGCAGGGCATCGGCGGCGCGCTGCTCTTCCCCTCCACCCTGCGGCTGGTGTTCACCAGCTTCGAGGAGGGGCCGATGCGCAACAAGGCCCTGGTGGTCTACGGCGCCATCGGCGGCGCCGGCCTGTCGGCGGGCGCCCTGCTGGGCGGCGTGCTGACCAACTACTCCGGCTGGGAGTGGGTGTTCTTCGTCAACGTGCCGCTGGCGCTGGGCGCGGCGGCGCTGGCACCGCGGGTGCTGCCGGCCGACACCTTCTTCCCCGGCTCCAACAAGGGCTTCGACCTGCTCGGCGCGCTGATCGCCACCGCCGGGGCCACCCTGGTCGTCTTCGGCCTGGCCAGCGGCCCGGACGCCGGGTGGACCTCGCTGCGCGGCCTCGGCTCGATCGTCGGCGGCGCGGTGCTGCTCGCGCTGTTCCTGCTGGTGGAGTCGCGCGCCGGCAGCCCGCTGATGCCGCTGCGGCTGCTGCGCCACCGCAGCCTGGCGGTGACCATGGTCGTCGCCTTCATCTACCAGGGCGGACTCGGCGGCGCGTACTACCTGTTCACCACGTACCTGCAGGACGTGCTGCACTACAGCCCGCTGGCCGCCGGTGTGGCGTTCCTGCCGCCGACCTTCGCTTCGATGGCCTTCGCCGCCAAGTTCAGCACGTCGCTGCTGAACAAGCTGGGCATGCGCGGCGCGCTGTTCGCCGGCACTCTGTGCACCGGCATCGGCATGGCCGGCCTGTCGCTCGCGTTCACCTCGGACGGCTCGTACTGGGTGCTGCTGCCCGGTCTGATCGTGTGGTCGGTCGGCGGCGCGCTCGCCATCCCGGCGATCTTCGCCGGGGCGGGCGCCGGGGTGGCGCTGCTGGAGCAGGGCGTCTCCTCCGCGATGGCGACCACCGCCCGCCAGATCGGCGGCGCGGTCGGCCTGGCCGCGCTGGTCGCGGTGGCCAACGCCGGCGTGCACGTGCCCAAGCACGGCATCCCGCCGGTGGGCGACCTGACCGACGGCCTGCGGGTGGCCGGCCTGGTGGGCGCGGCCGCGACCGTCGCCGGCGCGTTCCTGGCGCTGCTGCACCAGAAGGCCCAGGCGGCGCCCGCTCCCGCGCCCGCCGCGGTCACCACCTCCGACGAGCCCGCCGCCGCGTCCTGAGACCGGCGACGGACTCCCCGACAGAAGGCAGGACCCGATGGCCGCGGCACCCGTGCCCGCCGGATCGGACGCGTCCGTCGCCGCCATAGCGGAGCTGAGCGCCGCGCTGGCCGACGTGGCAGACGCGGTCCGCCCCGGGCACCTGGGCGAACGCACCCCGTGCAGCCGTTTCTCGGTGGCCGGGCTGCTCGGACACCTCACGTACTCGCTCCGGTCGTGCGAGCGCGCGGCGCGCAAGGACACGGCGCCGGACACGAGGGACACGACGGACACGACTGGCGCGACGGGTACGACGGGCGCGACCGCGGTGCCGGACTTCCCGGCCGGGACGGTGCTGCCGTTCCTCCCGGCCGGGGCTCCGGCCCCGGCTCCGGACCTGGCGCCGGACCTGGCTCCGGACCCCGCGCAGGGCAGGCGGCACGGCACACCGCCGGGCGCCGCGCCGGCCTCCGCGCGGGACGTCGCGGCGGCCTCCCGCCGCACCGGCGCGGCCTGGCAGCGGCCGGAAGCCCTGCTGGGCACCACCGAGTTCGGGCTGGTCCCGGGCCGCGGACGCGGCCCGGAGAAGCTGCCCGCCGCCTTCGCGGTGATGGTGACCGTGCAGGAACTCGGGCTGCACGGCTGGGACCTGGCCCGTTCGATCGGCCTGCCGTTCCGCGTCTCGCAGGAGACCGGGCGGGTGCTGGTCGAGGCGGTCGGCGTCTTCGCCGCCAGGGCCCGGTCGAGCGGGAGCTACGGGCCCGCGCTCGACCTGTCGCCCAACGCGCCCGCGCTGCTGCGCGCGCTGGCGGCGAGCGGCCGCAGCCCGTCCTGGAGCAGCCGGCCGCGTCTGCGGCCGGTGGACTGAGCTCCCCCGAACCGCGCTTCGCCGCGCCGGCCCCCCGTACGGCGCGGCGAAGCGCCTTTCCCCCTGCCGCCGGGAAGGCGGCGGGGGGAATTTTCTGGGGTTGGTTATAGGGGTCGGCCGTCGATAGCGTCCGAAGAGGCGAGTCGGCCGTGACAATCCGCTGGAAAGGTCGAGAAAAATGCGGTGGGACGACATTTACGTGGGCGGCGTGGCCGCTTTCCTGGGGCACAAAGAGGACGTTCACGAGGCGCTGGCGGACGGCCGCTACGACGCCGAGGAACACGAGGAGAACGACTACCTGTTCGTACGGGTGGAGGACGAACTGACGCCCGCCGACATGGCGGTGCGGGCCGCCCGCGAGGCGCTGGGGCGGGCCGGGACGCCGGACGGCGGCGTCGGGCTCTACCTGCACGCGGCCTCCACCTTCCAGGGGCTCGACCACTGGACGCCCGGCTCGTACATCCAGGAGCAGACCGCGGGCGGCACCGCCCCGGCGCTGGAGGTCCGGCAGGCGTGCAACGGCGCGATCATGTCGCTGGAGCTGGCGGCGGCGTACCTGGCGGCGAAGTCCGAGCCGTCGTCGGCGCTGATCACCACCGGCGACCGCTACAACCCGCCGGCCTACGACCGTTACCGCACCGACAAGAACATCCTGCTCGCCGACGGCGCCACCGCCCTGGTGCTCTCCCGGGGGCGGCAGGGCGTGGCCCGGCTGCTGTCCACCGCGACGGTCGGCGACACCGGCCACGAGGCGCTGGGCCGCGGCACCGGCGGCTGGCAGCAGTCGCCGGGTGACGCCGGGCTGCCGATCCTGCTGCGCGAGCGGAAGAAGGAGTATCTGATCGGCGGCGGGAAGATCGAGGAGATCATCCGCACCCTGACGGTCCGTCAGCAGCAGGCCATGGACACCGCGCTGGCCGACGCGGGAGTGAAGGTCGCCGACGTGGCGAGGTTCGTGTACCCCAACATCGGCCGGGTCGCCCAGGACTGGGAGATCCGCAAGGCCGCGGGCATCACCGAGGAGCAGACCACCTGGGCGTGGGGCCGCGAGGTCGGCCACATCGCGGCGGGCGACCAGTTCGCCGGCCTCGCCCATCTGCTGGAGTCCGGCGCGGTGCGGCCGGGCGACCGGGTCGCGCTGGCCGGCGTGGGCAGCGGCTACAACTTCGGCTGGGCGGTGGTCGAGATCCTGCGGACCCCGCAGTGGTCCACGACGGCGAGCTGACACACCGACACGACCCGCGTCCGGCGCGGCCGGAGAACCCGGCCGTGACCCTGCCGGGAACGCGGTCCTGCACGCGGCACGGAAGGGACGGAAGGGGACGGGAGTGCACCTCACCGACGGAGTGACCCTGGTGACCGGCGGCGCGTCCGGGCTCGGACTCGCCGTGGCCCGGCACGTCGCCGCGGCCGGCGGCGCGGTGGTCATCGCCGACCTGCCCGGTTCTGCCGGGCGTGAGCGGGCGGCGGAGATCGGCGGCAGGACACTCTTCGCGCCCGCCGACGTCACCGACGAGGCCGGCGTCGAGCGGGCGCTGGACCTGGCCGGGACGCTCGGCCCGCTGCGGTTCGTGGTCAACTGCGCCGGAGTGATCAACACGATCAGGACCGCGGGCCGCCACGGGCCCTTCCCGCTCGCCGAGTTCACCCGCGTGGTGCAGGTCAACCTGGTGGGCACCTTCAACGTGATCCGGCTGGCGGCACAGCGGATCGCGCGGGCGGAGGCGGTGGGCGGCGAGCGCGGAGTCGTCGTCAACACCGCCTCCGTCGCGGCTTTCGAGGGGCAGGTCGGCCAGGCCGCGTACGCGGCGTCCAAGGGCGGCGTGGCCGGCCTGACGCTGCCGGTCGCCCGCGACCTGGCCGGACAGCTGATCCGGGTGGCGGCCATCGCGCCCGGGCTGTTCGACACACCCATGCTGGGCGAGCTGCCGGAGGCGGCGGTGGCCTCGCTCAGCGCGCAGACCCCGCACCCCTCCCGGCTGGGCGCGCCCGCGGAGTACGCCGCGCTGGTCGCGCACGTCATCGCCAACCCGATGATCAACGGCGAGGTGATCCGGCTGGACGGCGCGATCCGCATGGCGCCCAGGTGATCCTGCCGTAGTCTCGCCGGCGGCCGGGCCGGCACGCGGCGCGGCGCCCACCGCGGTACCCGCACCCGTACCCGTCGAACAGGAGCGAGCGATGCGCATCGGCATGCAGCTGGACCACCGGCGCGGCTTCCTGGAGGCCGTCGAGGAGCTGCGCGACCTGGAGCGGGCCGGCCTGGGGATCGTGTACGTCTCCGAGCTGTACAGCTTCGACGCGGTCAGCCAGCTCGGCTACGTCGCGGCCGTCACCGACCGGCTGGAGATCGCCTCCGGCATCCTCCAGGCGTACACCCGCACCCCGACGCTGACCGCGATGACCGCCGCAGGTCTGGACTACGTCTCCGGCGGCCGGTTCACGCTGGGCATCGGGGTGTCGGGGCCGCAGGTCGTCGAGGGCTTCCACGGAGTGCCGTACGACGCGCCGCTGGGCCGTACCCGCGAGATCGTGGAGATCTGCCGGAAGGTGTGGCGCCGCGAGACGCTGGTGTACGAGGGTCGCCACCACCGCATCCCGCTCGGGCCGGACCGGGGCACCGGTCTGGGCAAGCCGCTGAAGCTGCTCAACCGCCCGGTGCGCGAGCGCATCCCGGTGATGATCGCCGCGACCGGGCCGAAGAACACCGCGCTGGCGGCGGAGATCGCCGAGGCGTGGGAGCCGATCTTCTTCCACCCCGAACGGGCCGGGGAGGTCTTCGGCCCTGCCCTCGCCGAGGGCAGGGCCCGGCGCGACCCGGCGCTCGGCGAACTGCAGATCCACGTGGACGTGCCGGCCGCGCTGGGCGACGACGTGGCCGACGCCCTGGACGCGGCCCGGCTGCGGCTGGCGCACTACATCGGCGGGATGGGCGCGCGCGGCCGCAACTTCTACTTCGACCTGGCCTGCCGCTACGGGCACGGCGACGCCGCGGCGCGCATCCAGGACCTGTACCTGGACGGCCGGCGGCGCGAGGCCGCGGCGGCGGTGCCGGAGTCCCTGGTGCGCGGGGTGTCGCTGATCGGGACGCCCGCCGAGGCGGCCGACCGCATCGCCGCGTTCGCGCGGGCCGGGGTCACCACGCTGTCGCTCAGCCCGATGGGCCGGGCCGCGGGCAGCCGCGAGGGGCGGCTGCGGCTGGTCGAACAGGTCGCCGCGCTGGCCGGCTGACCGCGAGTGGCCGCCCGCGGGCCGGCCGGAAGGAGCGCTGGGTCCGATGGAGCGCAGACTGTTCGCCGAGGACCACGAGGCGTACCGGGAGACCGTGCGGGCGTTCCTGGAGCGCGAGGTGGTGCCCGGCTACGCGACCTGGGAGGAGCAGGGCCTGATCCCGCGCGAGGTGTGGCGGGTGGCCGGCCGGCAGGGGATCATCGGCCTGTCGGCGCCGGAGGAGCTGGGCGGCGCGGGCGAGTCCGACTACCGCTACCGGGTGGTGGTCGCCGAGGAGGTCGCCGCCGTGGCCGCCACCTCGCTGGGCGCGGGTCTGGGCGTGCAGGACGACATCGTGCTGCCGTACCTGCTGGACCTGGGCACCGAGGAGCAGCGGCGGCGCTGGGTGCCGGGGCTGGCGGCCGGTGAGCTGATCGGGGCCATCGCGATGACCGAGCCGGACGCGGGCAGCGACCTGCGCGGCATCCGCACCCGCGCGGTGCCCGACGGCGACGGCTGGGTGCTCAGCGGGCAGAAGACGTTCATCAGCAACGGCGTCCACGCCGACGTGGCCGTGGTGGCCGCCAGGATCGGGGCGGGCGGCGGGTCGGGCGGCGCGGGTGGCTCGGAGGGGTCGG